>NZ_JBSFRG010000035.1:0-58511 GCF_053589115.1 Rhodococcus sp. NPDC003383
AGGCGCTCGTCGACGCGGGGCATCATGCCGGTGGTGTCGACGACGTCGAGGGCATCGTGCCGCAGATGCAGGCCACGCCGGGCATGCCCGAACGCAAGGCCGTGGCGCGCCGTCACGAGCGGGTGCGGCAGATCCTGCACACCCTCCCGGAGAGCGCTCAGGCCGCCATCCTCGAGAGCTACGACCAGGAAGAAGCCGCGCACGTCGCGGCAGCGGTACCCGCAGGCTACGACGGCCGTGACGACGACACGCAGGTGATCCCCGTCTATCGCGAGGAATTCGATCAGCAGTACGGCCAGAAGTAGGAGACCAGATGGGGGTCGGCAGTAGTTCGCTCGTGCGTCCGGTACACGGTGCACTCACTCAAGCCGGGAACATCGTCGAACTGTTCGTCGACGTCGTGCGGAACACCTTCCGCCGCCCGTTCCAGTTCCGGGAGTTCATCGAGCAGGCGTGGTTCATCGCGAGCGTCACGATCCTGCCGACCGCCCTGGTCGCCATCCCGTTCGGGGCCGTCGTGTCCCTGCAGACCGGCTCGCTCATCAAGCAGCTCGGTGCCGAATCGTTCACCGGTGCCGCCAGCGTGCTCGCGGTGATCCAGCAGGGCAGTCCGATCGTGACCGCCCTGCTGATCGCCGGCGCGGCCGGATCCGCCGTCACCGCCGACCTCGGGTCGCGCACGATCCGCGAGGAGATCGACGCCATGAGGGTGCTGGGCATCGATCCGGTCCAGCGGCTCGTCGTCCCGCGTGTCCTGGCGATGATCCTGGTGGCGCTGCTGCTCAACGGACTCGTCTCGGTCGTCGGCATCGCCGGCGGCTACTTCTTCAACGTCATCCTGCAGGGCGGCACCCCGGGCGCGTATCTGGCGTCGTTCTCGGCGCTCGCCCAGTTACCCGACCTGTACGTCGCCGAACTCAAGGCGGCGGTCTTCGGTCTCATCGCCGGAGTCGTCGCCGCCTACAAGGGCCTGAATCCCGGGGCCGGCCCGAAGGGCGTCGGTGAAGCCGTGAACCAGACCGTCGTCATCACGTTCCTGCTGCTGTTCTTCGCGAACCTGATCCTGACGATGGTGTACCTGCAGATCGTGCCTGCGAAGGGATCCTGAAGCGATGACGATTGCAAAGGGCCGCGGAGATCTCTTCCTGCTCCGGGGCAGGAGGGTGCTGCGCGCACCGCTGAACGTCCTGGATCGCGCAGGCGACCAGATGTCGTTCTATGCGCGGGCGGTCGCGTGGACTCCGAAGACGATCACGCACTACCGCAAGGAGGTGCTGCGGCTGCTCGCCGAGGTCACCTTCGGCAGCGGTGCGCTCGCCGTCATCGGCGGCACCATCGGTGTCATCGCGATGATGTCCGGCTTCACCGGCGTCGTCGTCGGCCTGCAGGGTTACGCCGCGCTCGAACAGCTCGGATCGTCGGTGCTGACCGGCTTCCTGTCGGCCTACGTCAACACCCGTGAGATCGCGCCGATCGTGGCGGCGCTCGCGCTGTCCGCGACCGTCGGGTGCGGCTTCACCGCGCAGCTGGGCGCCATGCGCATCAGCGAGGAGATCGATGCGCTCGAGGTGATGGCGGTGCCGTCGGTGCCGTTCCTGGTCACCTCCCGGATGATCGCCGGCTTCGTCGCCGTCATCCCGCTGTACATCATCGGCCTGCTCGCCGCGTATCTCGCGACCCGCGTGATCAGCACGTTGTTCAACGGTCAGTCGTCCGGCTCGTACGACCACTACTTCTATCTGTTCCTGCCACCGGAGGACGTGCTCTATTCGTTCGCGAAGGTGCTGATCTTCGCGTTCGTGCTGATCCTCATCCACTGCTACTACGGCTTCCACGCCAGCGGTGGCCCGGCAGGGGTGGGTGTCGCGGTGGGCCGGGCGGTCCGCACCGCCATCGTCACCATCGCCGTTCTCGACTTCTTCCTCAGCCTCGCGATCTGGGGCACGACGACGACGGTGAGGGTGGCCGGATGATCGAGACACCCTCGACGCTCCGCCGCCGCGTGCTGGGACTGGTGTTCTTCCTGGTCCTGGCGTTGTTCCTCGGCGGCACCATCGCGATGTACAACAAGACCTTCAAGAAGGTCGTCGAGGTCGACCTGCTGACCGACAGCGTGGGCAACGCGCTGCCGCACAACGCCGACGTCAAGGTCCGCGGCATGATCGTCGGCGAGGTGCGCTCGACGTCGGTCGAGGACGGTCAGGTCACCGCGCACCTGGCGATCGACCCGGACAAGGCGGAACTGATTCCGGCCAATTCGACGGCCCAGCTGCTGCCGAAGACGCTGTTCGGTGAGCGTTACGTCGCCCTGCTGCTGCCCGAAGACCCGGCCCGTCCGCTCGCCGCCGGTGACGTCCTGGTGCAGGACAAGAGCGCACGGACCGTCGAACTCGGTGAAGTTCTCGACGGGGTCCTCCCGCTCCTGCAGGCCATCCCGCCGGAGGACCTGGCGAGCACGCTCGGTGCGCTCGCGCAGGGCCTCAGCGGTCGCGGCGAGACCCTGGGTCGCACGGTCGAACATCTCGAGCAGATCTTCCGCGAGGTCGGAGTCGAACTGCCGGCCCTGCAGGAGGACCTGCGCGGACTCGCGGACTTCTCGCAGACCTACGCGGAGGCGGCACCGGACCTGGTGAACGCGTTCAACAACCTGCGAACCACCGGAAACACCGTGGTCGAGCAGGAGAACCAGATCGCGACCCTGCTGGTGTCCGCGACCGGTGCATCGTCCGACACCGCGGGCCTGCTGGAGACCAACGCGGCGTCGATCATCAGCATTTCCGCGGACTCGAAGGAGGCGTTGCAGCTGCTGGCCCGGTACTCGCCGTCGTTCCCGTGCATGCTGAAGGGTTTCGCCGATGCCGCGCCGGCCGCCGCGGGTGTGCTCGCGGTGGACGATCCCTTCCCCGGTGTGCGCGCAAGCGTCCAGTTCACGAATCCGAAGGGCCGCTACCTGCCGAACCAGGACGAACCCCGGCTGCTCGACGACCGGGGACCGGCCTGCTACGACAACGTCACCGCGCCCGGCAGGAAGTTCCCGCAGTACCCGGGCGGCTCGATCAACGACGGCTCCTACCAGGTGCCGTCCCGCAACCCCGGGCCCGAGACGATCCCGTTCTTCCCGGCCCCCGAGGGTTCCGGGGTTCCGGACGACGTCGGCGTGATCATCGGCACCGTTCCGGTGTCCTACACGGGCTCGGCGGCCGAACAGGAAACGCTCGACGTGATCTACGGGGCCGCGACCGGTCTCGAACCCGGTGACGTGCCGCGGTGGACCACCCGGCTCGGCGCGCCGACGATGCGGGGAACGGAGGTGAGCTTCGAATGAGGGGACTGGCAGCACCTCTGATCAAACTGATCGTCTTCGCGGTCGTCACGGTCGTCGCGACGGGCATCCTCGCCGCGACCATCGCCAGCCTCGGCGGCGGTGGGGGCGAGAAATACCACGCGATCTTCTCCGACGTCACCTCGCTCAACAAGGGTGACGAGATCCGCATCGCGGGCGTACGGGTCGGGCAGGTGGAGGACATCTCGATCGTCGACGAGCGCAACGCCGAAGTGACGTTCACCGTCGAGGACCGCGACTACCTGCCCGCATCCACCACCGCGACGATCCGATACCGCAACCTCGTCGGCCAGCGGTACATCGCGCTCGGGCAGGGCGAGGGTGCACAGGGACAGAAGCTGAATCCGGGCGAGACGATCCCGCTCGAGCGGACCAAGCCCGCGGTGAACCTCACCACGCTGTTCAACGGTTTCCGGCCCCTGTTCCAGACCCTGTCCGCGGAGGACGTCAACAAGCTGTCGTACCAGATCGTCCAGGTGTTCCAGGGCGAATCGGGAACCGTCGACGACCTGGTGCGCAGCACCGCGTCGCTGACCAACACGATCGCCGACAAGGACGCGGTCATCGGCGCGGTCATCGACAACCTCAACACGGTGCTGACCACCGTCAACGAGCGGGACGACGAGCTCGATGCGCTGCTCGTGAACACCCAGGCGCTGGTCAGCGGCCTGGCCGCGGATCGTGAGACGGTCGGATCCGCGGTGCAGTCCCTCGCCGGTCTGACGGACGCGGTCGCCGACGTGCTCGAACCGACCCGCCCGGCGATCACACAGTCGATCACCGCGGTGAACCAACTCGCCGGCACCCTGAACGCCAACAGCGGCGCCGTCGACCAGGTTCTGGAGACGCTGCCCGTCAAGCTCGAGAAGCTCGGCCGGGTCGCGAGTTACGGCTCGTGGTTCCAGTTCTATCTGTGCGGCATCGACATCATCGCCGGTCCGGGCTCGGTCCCGTATCTGAATCTGCCCACCGGGCTGCCCACGGTGAACCAGCCGATCTACACCAATGCCGCGAAACGGTGCACGCAGGACGGAATGCAGGAGTTGCAGGGACGATGAGTAGACGTCGCAGTCCGGCAGCGGCCGGTGCCCTGGGCATTCTGGTGGTCCTGCTGGCCACGCTGTCCGCGTTCTTCCTGGACTCGCTGCCGATCATCGGTGCCGGCGCCACCTACAAGGCCGAGTTCAGTGAGGCGGCAGGCCTCAAGCCCACCAACGAGGTGCGCATCGCCGGCGTCAAGGTCGGCCAGGTCACCGCGGTCGAGCTCGAGGGTGACCGGGTCGTCGTCGAGTTCAACGTCAAGGACGCGTGGATCGGCGACGACACGTCGGCCTCGATCCAGATCAAGACGATCCTCGGCCAGAAGTACCTCGCGCTCGATCCGCGCGGAACCGAGGTGCTGAATCCGTCGGACGTGATTCCGCTCGAGCGCACGGTGGCGCCGTACGACGTGATCGAGGCGTTCTCGTCCGCAGCGACCACCCTCGGTGACATCGACTCCGAACAGCTCGCCGCCGGATTCGCTGCCCTGTCCGATGCGTTCTCCGAGACACCCGACGACGTGCGGGCCGCGCTCGACGGGGTGAGCCGGATCTCGGAGACGATCGCGAGCCGCGACCAGGAGCTGAAGAAGCTGCTCGACGCGACCGCGCAGACCTCGCAGATCCTCGCCGACCGCAATGTCGAGTTCAACCGGCTCATCAGCGACGGTGCGCTGCTGGTCGCGGAGCTCAACAACCGCCGGGAGGCGATTTCGCAGCTGCTCGACGGCACGCAGCGGATGTCGACCGAGCTGAGCGGTCTCGTCCGGGAGAACGAGGAGCAGTTCGGTCCCGCACTCGAACAGCTCCGCGGTGTCGTGCAGATCCTGCAGGACAACAACGACAATCTCGATCGTGCCTTCGAGCTGTACGAACCCTTCGTGCGCCTGTACACGAACGTCGTCGGCAACGGCCGCTGGTTCGACCAGGTCGTCGTGAACCTCACCCCGCCGGGGCTGCCGGACATTCCGGGCTACCGCGAACCGGGCCGCACGCTGGAAGGGGGTAACTGATGGCGCACGCCGAGAACGGGGACGACTCCACGCGCGGGAACGGACGCACGGCAGTGCTCGTCGCGCTCGCCGCGGCACTGGTGGCAGCGCTCGTCGCCGGCGGCTGGTACGCCTACCAACGTGTCGGCACGACCGAGATCACCGCGTACTTCGACAAGGCCGTCGGCATCTACGAAGGCTCCGACGTCCGGGTGCTGGGTGTCGAGGTCGGCAAGGTCCTGTCGGTCGAGCCGCAGGGCGATCTCGTGCAGGTCCGTATGCGCGTGAACCGCGGTGTGGACATCCCGGCCGACGCGCGGGCCGCGCAGATCACGCCGTCGGTCGTTGCCGACCGGTACGTGCAGCTCGCTCCCGCCTATACGGGCGGCGAGACGATGCAGAGCGGCGCGGTGATCCCGCGTGAACGCACGGCCACGCCCGTCGAGGTCGACGAGCTCTACGCCACCATCGACGAGCTGTCGCGCGCGCTGGGACCGGAGGGCGCGAACAAGGAAGGCGCGCTGTCGCAGTTCGTCGAGGTCGGCGCGGAGAACCTCGCCGGCAACGGGGAAGCGCTCGGCCGCAGTATCGATCAGCTGTCCGCGGCGACCCGCACCCTGAACTCCTCGCGTGACGACCTGTTCGGCACCGTCGAGAACCTGCAGGTGTTCGTGAGCGCTCTCGCCGCGAACGACGAGCAGGTACGGGTCTTCAACAGCCAGCTCGCCGAGCTGTCCGGATTCCTCGCGGGGGAGCGGGAGGATCTCGGTCAGGCCCTGAACCAGCTGTCGGTGACGCTGGGCGACGTCGCGACGTTCGTGCAGGACAACCAGGCGATCCTGAAGGACAACGTCGACGCGCTCGTGCCGATCACGCAGACGCTCGCGGATCGCCGGGATTCGCTGGTCAACTCGCTGACCCTGCTGCCGCTGGCGGTGAGCAACCTCGTCAACTCGTACGACGCGGAGGCCGGGGCATTGTCGTCGCGACTCGTGCTCACCGACCTCCAGGATCCGAACGCCGCCGTGTGCAAGCTGATCGACCTCGGAAAGCTGGTGCCGGGCGACGAACGCTTCGAACGGCTCGGACGACAGATGCAGCCGCTCATCGACCGATGCGGCGACATCATGGCGCAGGTGACCGCGGACCAGAGGTCGCCGGATCTGATCCTGCCGTTCGGCATCCTGAGCGGCGAGAACATCCAGCGGCAGGTGGTTCCGGGCACGGTGCCCGGCGTCGAATCGCCGCGACTGCAGCTCGGCGGAGAGGGGGGTGATCGGTGAGGCACTCGAAATCGGGGATCCCCTCGGTGGGATCGGGACGTGCGGTCGCCCTCGCCGCGGGGCTGTGTGTCGTGGCGGTGACGGTGTCGGGCTGCGGCGGGGGTTCCGATATTCCGCTGCCCGGTGGCCCCGACGTCGGAAGTGACCCGATGCACCTGACCATCGCGTTCGAGGACGTGCTGGACCTCGTGCCGCAGTCCGCGGTGAAGGTGGACGGGGTGCCGGTCGGTCGCGTCGAATCGATCTCCGTCGCCCCGGACGGCTGGACGGCGGATGTGGACGTCGTGGTCCAGTCCTCGGTGGATCTGCCGGCGAATGCGCTCGCGGAGGTCGAGCAGACCAGCATCCTCGGCGAGAAGTTCGTCCAGCTGAGCTCGCCCCCGACGGACCCGTCGACGCAGAGGCTGGCCGACGGCGATTCGATCCCCGTCGAGCGGACCCGCGCCGCGACCGAGATCGAACCGGTGCTGGGCGCGCTGTCGCTGCTGCTCAACGGCGGCGGTGTGGGACAGCTCGCGCCGGTGGTCAAGGAGCTGTCGACCGCGTTCGACGGGCGCGAGGGAACCACGCGCAGCCTGCTCGAACAGGCGGATCTGCTGATCGCCGGACTCGAACAGCAGAAGAACGACATCACGCGTGCGCTGGACGGCCTGGACACGCTGAGCTCGAACGTGGCCGCGCAGACCGACCGGATCGCCGGGATTCTCGACGAGCTTCCGGTCGCGACGGAGGTCCTCGAGCAGCAACGCCCGCAGCTCGTCGAACTGCTCACGCAGCTCGATCGGCTCGGCACGGTCGGAACCGATGTGCTCGAACAGTCGAAGGACGATCTGATCGCCGACCTGCTGGCATTGCGCCCGACTCTGCAGCAGCTCGCGATCTCCGGAGACGACCTGGTCGAGGCGTTGCCGTTCATCCCGACCGTGCCGTTCCCGGACGGGGTGGAGAAGATCGCGCTCGGCAGCTCGGTGAACCTGTTCCTCATCGTCGATCTGCAGATCGGGGACGCGCTCGCGGCCCTCGGTGTCGGACAGGGCGAGCCGGTCTACCGGGAGCCCAAGTTCGGTAACCCCAAGCCGCTGGTCGATCCGTCCAACCCGTACGTCGACGGCAACGGCCCGCGGCCGGGATGGCCGACGGTGTCGCTGCTGCCGATCCTGCCGACGCCCACCCTGCCCGAGGCGGTGCCGGGTCTCCCTACGGGTCTCGCCGGTCCCGCGGGCGCCGGAGCTCCGCCGGCCAATCCCCTGGAGGGTCTGATGAACCAGCTGGGCATCGGGGGTGGCGAATGAGATCACGCCTGGTCAAGGCGCAGCTCGCGGTGTTCGTGGTGATCGCGGTGCTCGGGGTGCTGTTCGTCGGCGCCCGGTACGTCCGTCTCGACAACCTGCTGGGCTTCGGGCAGTACACGGTGAACGCGCAGTTCGCGACGTCCGGTGGGGTGTTCAAGAACGCGGAGGTCACCTACCGTGGTGTCCCGGTCGGCCGGGTCGGCGAACTGTCGCTCACCGAGGACGGCCTCAACGTCGAGCTGAAGCTCGACAACGGCGGCCCGGACATCCCGGCGTCGGCACGCGCGGTCGTGGCGAACCGTTCCGCGATCGGTGAGCAGTACGTCGACCTGCGGCCCGATACCGCCGAAGGCCCGTTCCTGGTGGATGGGTCGGTCATCGAACAGGACCGGACCGCCGTTCCGATCCCGGTCGAGGACCTGCTGGTGAGCACGAACGACCTGGTGCGTTCGGTCCCGGTGGATGCCTTGCACACCGTCGTCACGGAACTCGGCGACGCGTTCGACGGTCGCGGTGACGATCTGCAGGTGCTCGTCGACTCGCTGGCCGAGCTCAGCGCGGCCGGAGTGGACTATCTGCCGCAGACGGTCACTCTCGTCCGGGACAGCGAGACCGTGCTGAACACGCAGTCGGTGCAGTCGTCGGCGATTCAGCAGTTCAGTTCCGATCTGGACCTGGTCACGGCGCAATTGCGCGAAAGCGACCCGGACATCCGGCGTCTCATCGAGACGGGACAGGCCGCCAGCGAGCAGCTGACCCAGCTGGTCGCGGACAGCGGTCCGGGTCTGACGACCGATCTCACCAACCTGGCACTGCTCGGCGACAAGCTCGCGCCCCAGGCGATCGCGCTGCAGCCGCTCCTGGCGTTCCTGCCCGCGGTGGCCGGCAGCTCCTCGACGGTCGCACCGGGCGACGGCGCGGTCCGGCAGGGCATCGTCCTCGAGACGAACAACCCGCCGTCCTGCACGATCGGATACGAGGGCACCTACGAGATCCTCGACGAGATGCACCGGCAGAACCCGAACTTCGACGACACGCAGCAGGACTTCCCGTTCAACACGAACGCGTCGTGCGAAGTGCCGCAGGGCAGCGTCACCGGCGTGCGCAGCGCCAACCGGATCGTGTTCGCCGACCCGCTGACCCTCCAGCCGTGGGACTTCATCCCGAAGAAGGACCCGGACAAGTTGAACCTGAACCCGATCGCGACGCAGCTGGCACCGCTGCTCGGGGTCACCCCGAAGTGAAGTGAGTAGGTTGTTGGAGTGAGCGAGGAGACCACAACCCGACCGGTAGGCGACAGGTTCCGCACGGTGGGGCTCGCGGTCGTCGGCGTCGTCGCGCTGGTCGCGCTGGCGGCCGCGATCTGGTTCGGTGTCGGCTGGGGGCGGGCGTTGTTCGTCGAGCGGCCCACGGCCGACGCGAGGGACGCGGCGCTGTCCGGTGCGATGCAGGCGGCGATCAATCTGAACAGTGTCGATGCGGACGACGTCGACCGATCGCTCGACAACATGCGGTCGTCGATCACCGGTGATGCGCTGGTGAACGATCTGAACGCCACCGAACAGCAGATCCGCGACCAGGTCGCGGCCACCGGCACCGGGATGGCGGCCGATGTTCTGTTCGGGTCGCTGACGGAGCTGAACACCGACGACGACACCGCGCGTGCGCTCGTGGTGTTGTCGGTGACCACGACGACGCCCACGAACTTCGTGAAGAACAAGGTGTCGGTCGAGGTCGCCGTCCGTAAGGACGGGGACATCTGGAAGGCGGAGACGATCCAGCCGCTCGGTTCGGTGGAGCTCGAGTCCGGTGCGAATCCGGAGGCCGCTCCGGCTCCCGCAGAACCGGCCGCGCCGCCCGCCGGAACGCCCCTGCCCGAAACTCCGCTGCCCGCCGAGCCGACGGCCCCGGCCGGACCGGCGCCCGGGCAGTAGGGGACCGACGGTGACCGAGCAACTCGAGGAGTGTGTGTAGTGCCGCCGCAACGACGCAATCCGGGAACCGGTGGGCCGCGCCGACGTCCGAAGATCGCCGGAACCGGCCGCGCGCAGGGCCCTGCCGGCGCCGCCCGGCCGACGGCTCCGACTGCGCGGCCGGCGGCTCCCGGGCAGGACACGAGCGCGCCGAAGCCCGAGGTCGGGGAATCGGTCGTCGAAGCCGGCACGCCCGAGGGCGCGGCGGTGGAGCTGTCCAAGAAATCCGAGCCGGAGACCGCAGCCGAGGCCGTCGAGACCCCTGAGTCTGCCGAGACCCCTGAGTCTGCCGAGAGCACTGAGTCTGCCGAGGCCACTGAGTCTGCCGAGAGCACTGAGTCTGCCGAGAGCACCGGGACTGCCGAGGCTGCTGCCGTGCCCGCCGAGCCGGAGCCCGGCCGGGAGGTCGCTCCGGAGGATGCCGCCGGGACGGAGCCCACGGCACGGGCCGGCACGCGTCCGCTGCTGCTCCTCGGCGGCGCCGCGGTCGCCCTGGGCGTGTTCGCGGTGGTCGCCGCGTTCCAGCCCGGTGCGAGGGTCGAGAACCGGGCGTGGGTCGACACGGCCGCGACCGCACAGGTCGAGCGCGCCGCCACCGAGGCCATCGAGACGATGCACGGCTACAACTACGAGACGATCGACGACAACTTCGCGGCGATCCGCAAGGTGCTGACGCCGGAGATGCAGGAACAGTTCGACCGGACCGCGGAGGTGACGAAGCAGGCCGCGGTGCAGACGCACACGGTCACGCAGGTCGACGTCACGCACATCGGGGTGTCCATGCTCGACGATTCGCGTGCGGAGGTGGCGGCATACATCAACGTCAGCGCGACGGGCGACGGGATCGCCCAGGGCAGCGCGGCGGCGCCGCTGCGGGTGCGGATGGAGCGGATCGACGGACGCTGGCTGGTCTCGGAACTGACCGACAGGTGACCCCGGTCGGGGGCTGTTTCGCTGCGGTCGGCGCGGTCCCGGCGAAACGATCTCTTGACGCGGAGAGCGGTAGCGGTCACTCTATCGGTACGCCCGCGCGAACTCGCGAGAAAGTCCGAGTTCCGGAGAGGGGCTTGCTTCAGGCACCCCTGTTGGACATCTGCCGTTTTTCGGTGTAGGTTAGGACTTTGCGCTGGCTGCCTCCTGTCCAAACCTCGTTCGCAAAGCCGGAAGTGCCCCCTCGTGGGGTGCCCGCCGCCGGTCTTCGTGATGGGGCTGTCGTTCGGGTTGTGACCAGCCGAAACGCCCCACTGAAGAAGCAGGTACAGCGGCGGTCGCACCGGTTGGAGCGGCCCGCGTGAGGTGCTGGAAGGACGCATCTTGGCAGTCTCTAGCCAGACCAAGGCAGTTGCCGGAATCCCCGGAGCCCCGAAGAGAGTCTCGTTCGCGAAGATTCGCGAGCCGCTCGAGGTCCCCGGGCTCCTCGATCTACAGACAGATTCCTTCGAATGGTTGATCGGCTCCGAGCGCTGGCGCGCGAAGGCTGCCGAACGTGGTGACGGGCCTGTTGTCGGCGGCCTCGAGGAGATCCTCGCAGAGCTCTCGCCGATCGAGGACTTCTCGGGTTCGATGTCCCTGTCCTTCTCCGACCCGCGCTTCGACGAGGTCAAGGCCTCCGTCGAGGAGTGCAAGGACAAGGACATGACGTACGCGGCTCCGCTGTTCGTCACGGCCGAGTTCATCAACAACAACACCGGCGAGATCAAGAGCCAGACGGTCTTCATGGGTGACTTCCCGATGATGACCGACAAGGGCACCTTCATCATCAACGGCACCGAGCGCGTCGTCGTGTCGCAGCTGGTGCGGTCCCCTGGCGTCTACTTCGACCGGAACGTCGACAAGAGCACCGAGAAGGACCTGCACAGCGTCAAGGTGATCCCGGGCCGCGGTGCATGGCTCGAGTTCGACGTCGACAAGCGCGACACCGTCGGCGTCCGCATCGACCGCAAGCGCCGCCAGCCGGTCACCGTGCTGCTCAAGGCCCTGGGCTGGACGAACGAGCAGATCGTCCAGCGCTTCGGTTTCTCCGAGATCATGATGTCCACGCTGGAGAAGGACAACACGGCCGGCACCGACGAGGCGCTGCTCGACATCTACCGCAAGCTGCGTCCGGGCGAGCCGCCGACCAAGGAGTCCGCGCAGACCCTGCTGGAGAACCTCTTCTTCAAGGACAAGCGCTACGACCTGGCGCGCGTGGGACGTTACAAGATCAACAAGAAGCTGGGCCTGAACAGCGGCCAGCCGATCGCGGCGTCCACCCTCACCGAGGAAGACATCGTCGCCACGATCGAGTACCTGGTGCGCCTGCACGCCGGTGAAACCGTGATGACCGCCCCCGACGGCGTCGAGGTCCCGGTCGAGGTCGACGACATCGACCACTTCGGCAACCGTCGTCTGCGCACGGTCGGCGAGCTCATCCAGAACCAGATCCGTGTCGGCCTGTCCCGCATGGAGCGCGTGGTGCGCGAGCGTATGACCACGCAGGACGTCGAGGCGATCACGCCGCAGACGCTGATCAACATCCGTCCCGTCGTGGCCGCGATCAAGGAGTTCTTCGGAACCTCCCAGCTGTCGCAGTTCATGGACCAGAACAACCCGCTCTCGGGCCTGACCCACAAGCGCCGCCTGTCCGCGCTGGGCCCCGGCGGTCTGTCCCGTGAGCGCGCCGGCCTCGAGGTCCGCGACGTCCACTCGTCGCACTACGGCCGCATGTGCCCGATCGAGACCCCGGAAGGCCCGAACATCGGCCTGATCGGCTCGCTGTCGGTGTACGCGCGGGTCAACCCGTTCGGTTTCATCGAGACCCCGTACCGCAAGGTCGAGAACGGCGTCGTCACCGACGAGGTCGTCTACCTGACCGCCGACGAGGAGGACCGCCACGTCGTGGCGCAGGCCAACTCGCCGATCGGTCCCGACGGCCGGTTCACCGAGGATCGCGTTCTCGTCCGTAAGAAGGGCGGCGAGATCGAGTACATCCCAGCCGCCGAAGTCGACTTCATGGACGTTTCGCCGCGTCAGATGGTGTCGGTCGCGACCGCGATGATCCCGTTCCTCGAGCACGACGACGCCAACCGTGCCCTCATGGGTGCGAACATGCAGCGTCAGGCCGTGCCGCTGGTGCGCAGCGAGGCTCCGGTCGTCGGTACCGGCATGGAACTGCGTGCCGCCGTCGACGCCGGCGACGTCATCGTCACCGAGAAGACCGGTGTGGTCGAGGAGGTGTCCGCCGACTTCATCACCGTGATGGCCGACGACGGCACCCGCAAGACCTACCGTCTGCGCAAGTTCGACCGTTCCAACCAGGGCACCTGCTCGAACCAGCGTCCGATCGTGGACGAGGGTCAGCGCGTCGAGGCCGGCCAGGTCCTCGCCGACGGTCCCTGCACCCAGAACGGTGAGATGGCGCTCGGCAAGAACCTGCTCGTGGCGATCATGCCGTGGGAAGGCCACAACTACGAGGACGCGATCATCCTGTCGCAGCGCCTCGTGGAGGAGGACGTGCTCACCTCGATCCACATCGAGGAGCACGAGATCGACGCCCGCGACACCAAGCTCGGTGCCGAGGAGATCACCCGCGACATCCCGAACGTCTCGGACGAGGTCCTCGCCGACCTGGACGAGCGCGGCATCGTCCGCATCGGTGCCGAGGTCCGCGACGGCGACATCCTCGTCGGCAAGGTCACCCCGAAGGGTGAGACCGAGCTGACCCCCGAGGAGCGGCTGCTGCGCGCGATCTTCGGCGAGAAGGCCCGCGAGGTCCGCGACACGTCGCTGAAGGTGCCCCACGGCGAGACCGGCAAGGTCATCGGCGTGCGCGTGTTCTCCCGCGAGGACGACGACGATCTGCCTCCGGGCGTCAACGAGCTCGTCCGCGTGTACGTGGCGCAGAAGCGCAAGATCCAGGACGGCGACAAGCTCGCCGGCCGCCACGGCAACAAGGGCGTCATCGGCAAGATCCTCCCGCAGGAGGACATGCCGTTCCTGCCCGACGGCACCCCGGTCGACATCATCCTCAACACCCACGGTGTTCCGCGTCGTATGAACATCGGCCAGATCCTCGAGACGCATCTCGGCTGGATCGGCAAGGCCGGCTGGAACATTCAGGTCGCGGAGGACGGCAGCCGTCCCGAGTGGGCGCAGAACCTGTCCGACGAGATGCTGTCGGCGGAGCCGAACACCAACATCGCGACCCCGGTGTTCGACGGTGCGCGCGAGGACGAGCTCAGCGGTCTGCTGGCCTCGACCCTGCCGAACCGCGACGGTGAGGTCATGGTCGGTGAGGACGGCAAGGCGACGCTGTTCGACGGTCGTTCCGGCGAGCCGTTCCCGTACCCGGTGTCGGTCGGCTACATGTACATCATCAAGCTGCACCACCTCGTCGACGACAAGATCCACGCTCGGTCGACCGGTCCGTACTCGATGATCACCCAGCAGCCGCTCGGCGGTAAGGCCCAGTTCGGTGGCCAGCGCTTCGGTGAGATGGAGTGCTGGGCCATGCAGGCCTACGGTGCGGCGTACACGCTGCAGGAGCTCCTCACCATCAAGTCGGACGACGTCGTCGGCCGCGTGAAGGTGTACGAGGCGATCGTCAAGGGCGAGAACATCCCGGAGCCGGGTATCCCCGAGTCCTTCAAGGTTCTCCTGAAGGAGCTCCAGTCGCTCTGCCTGAACGTCGAGGTGCTCTCGAGCGACGGCGCGGCCATCGCGATGGCCGACGGCGACGACGAGGACCTGGAGCGGGCAGCGGCCAACCTGGGCATCAACCTTTCCCGCAACGAGTCGGCCACGGTCGACGACCTCGCGAACTAGGAAGCCGACCCCGGAGGAGGCGCGTATGGACGGCAACGACGACGCCGCATCCTTCGCGCCTCCCCGGGGGCCCGGCAGCGATAGCGACAACTAGCAGCAACACAACCCGCACAGGGGAAAGGAAGTTACGTGCTCGACGTCAACTTCTTCGATGAACTCCGCATCGGCCTGGCCACCGCAGAGGACATCCGCAACTGGTCGTACGGCGAGGTCAAGAAGCCGGAGACCATCAACTACCGCACGCTCAAGCCCGAGAAGGACGGACTCTTCTGCGAGAAGATCTTCGGCCCCACCCGGGACTGGGAGTGCTACTGCGGTAAGTACAAGCGCGTCCGCTTCAAGGGCATCATCTGCGAGCGCTGCGGCGTCGAGGTGACCCGCGCGAAGGTCCGCCGTGAGCGGATGGGCCACATCGAACTGGCCGCACCCGTCACCCACATCTGGTACTTCAAGGGCGTGCCGAGCCGCCTCGGCTACCTCCTCGATCTGGCGCCGAAGGATCTCGAGAAGATCATCTACTTCGCCGCCTACGTCATCACCTCGGTCGACGACGAGCTCCGCCACAACGAGCTCTCGACCCTCGAGGCCGAGATGGAGGTCGAGAAGAAGACCGTCGCCGACCAGCGCGACGCCGACCTCGAGGCCCGCGCGCAGAAGCTCGAGGCCGATCTGGCCGAGCTGGAGGCCGAGGGCGCCAAGTCCGACGTCCGCCGCAAGGTCAAGGACGGGGGCGAGCGCGAGATGCGTCAGCTCCGCGACCGCGCCCAGCGCGAGCTGGACCGTCTCGACGAGATCTGGAACACCTTCACCAAGCTGGCTCCGAAGCAGCTCATCGTCGACGAGCTGATCTACCGCGAGCTGCAGGATCGCTACGGTGAGTACTTCACCGGCGCGATGGGTGCCGAGGCCATCCAGAAGCTCATCGAGACCTTCGACATCGACGCAGAGGCCGAGCAGCTGCGCGAGATCATCCGCAGCGGCAAGGGCCAGAAGAAGCTGCGTGCGCTGAAGCGACTGAAGGTCGTCGCGGCGTTCCAGCAGTCCGGCAACTCGCCGATGGGCATGGTTCTCGACGCCGTTCCGGTGATCCCGCCGGAGCTGCGCCCGATGGTTCAGCTCGACGGTGGCCGCTTCGCGACCTCCGACCTGAACGACCTGTACCGCCGTGTCATCAACCGCAACAACCGCCTCAAGCGACTGATCGACCTCGGCGCGCCCGAGATCATCGTCAACAACGAGAAGCGGATGCTGCAGGAGTCCGTCGACGCGCTGTTCGACAACGGTCGTCGCGGCCGGCCGGTGACCGGTCCGGGCAACCGCCCGCTCAAGTCGCTGTCCGATCTGCTCAAGGGCAAGCAGGGTCGTTTCCGTCAGAACCTGCTCGGCAAGCGTGTCGACTACTCGGGCCGTTCGGTCATCGTCGTCGGCCCGCAGCTCAAGCTGCACCAGTGCGGTCTGCCGAAGCTGATGGCGCTCGAGCTGTTCAAGCCGTTCGTGATGAAGCGTCTGGTCGACCTGAACCACGCGCAGAACATCAAGTCCGCCAAGCGCATGGTCGAGCGTCAGCGCCCGCAGGTGTGGGACGTCCTCGAAGAGGTCATCAACGAGCACCCGGTGCTGCTGAACCGTGCACCGACGCTGCACCGCCTCGGCATCCAGGCGTTCGAGCCGCAGCTCGTCGAGGGCAAGGCGATCCAGCTGCACCCGCTCGTGTGTGAGGCCTTCAACGCCGACTTCGACGGTGACCAGATGGCCGTGCACCTGCCGCTGTCCGCGGAGGCGCAGGCCGAGGCCCGCATCCTGATGCTGTCCTCGAACAACATCCTGTCGCCGGCATCGGGTCGTCCGCTCGCCATGCCGCGTCTGGACATGGTCACGGGTCTGTTCCACCTGACCCGTCTCGTCGAGGACGCCGTCGGCGCGTACGCCCCGGCCACCGCCGATCAGCCGGAGCAGGGCGTGTACTCGTCCCCGGCCGAGGCCATCATGGCCGTCGACCGCGGTGCGCTGTCGGTGCAGGCCCCGATCAAGGTGCGTCTGACGCAGCAGCGTCCGCCGCGCGAGATCGAGAACGAGCTGTTCCCCGAGGGCTGGCGGTACGGCGACGCGTGGACCGCGCACACGACCCTCGGTCGCGTGCTGTTCAACGAGCTGCTGCCCGTCAACTACGGCTTCGTCAACGACATCATGCCGAAGAAGCGTCAGGCCGCGATCATCAACGATCTCGCCGAGCGCTACCCGATGATCGTCGTCGCGCAGACCGTCGACAAGCTCAAGGACGCCGGCTTCTACTGGGCGACCCGTTCGGGTGTGACCGTCTCGATGGCGGACGTGCTCGTTCCGCCGGAGAAGAAGGAGATCCTCGAGCGGTACGAGGCGCAGGCCGATCAGCTCGAGCGCAAGTTCGCGCGTGGTGCTCTCTCCAAGGAGGAGCGTCGCGACTCGCTGGTGAAGCTGTGGCAGGAAGCGACCGAAGAGGTCGGTCAGGCCATGGAGGCGCACTACCCGGACGACAACCCGATCCCGACGATCGTCAAGTCCGGTGCTGCGGGCAACATGACCCAGATCCGCTCGCTCGCGGGCATGAAGGGTCTGGTGACGAACCCGAAGGGCGAGTTCATCCCGCGTCCGATCAAGTCCTCGTTCCGTGAGGGCCTGACCGTTCTCGAGTACTTCATCAACACGCACGGTGCCCGTAAGGGTCTGGCCGATACCGCTCTGCGTACCGCCGACTCGGGTTACCTGACCCGTCGTCTGGTGGACGTCTCGCAGGACGTCATCGTTCGCGAGGTCGACTGCGGCACGCCGCGCGGCATCGAGATGACCATCGCGGAGCCGGAGCGCGACGCCGAGGGCAACGAGACCGGCAAGCTGGTCCGCGACGCCCACATCGAGACGAGCACGTACGCCCGTACGCTCGCCTCCGATGCGGTCGACGCGAACGGCAACGTGATCGTCGAGCGCGGTTCCGACCTGGGCGATCCGGCCATCGAGGCGCTGCTCGAGGCCGGTATCCAGAAGGTCCGCGTCCGTTCGGTGCTGACCTGCGACACCGGCACCGGTGTCTGCGCCACCTGCTACGGCCGCTCGATGGCGACCGGCAAGCTCGTCGACATCGGCGAGGCCGTCGGTATCGTCGCCGCGCAGTCGATCGGTGAGCCGGGTACGCAGCTGACGATGCGTACCTTCCACCAGGGTGGCGTCGGTGAGGACATCACCGGCGGTCTGCCGCGAGTCCAGGAGCTGTTCGAGGCCCGCGTCCCGAAGGGCAAGGCCCCGATCGCCGACGTCTCCGGCCGCATCCGGCTCGAGGACGACGACCGCTTCTACAAGATCACGATCGTGCCGGACGACGGTGGCGACGAGGTCGTGTACGACAAGCTGTCGAAGCGTCAGCGCCTGCACGTCATCCGCAAGGCGAACGGCACCGAAGGTGTTCTCGCCGACGGTGACTACGTGGAGGTCGGTCAGCAGCTCCTCGAGGGTGCTGCCGATCCGCACGAGGTGCTGCGTGTGATGGGTCCCCGCCAGGTGCAGATCCACCTCGTCAACGAGGTCCAGGAGGTGTACCGGAGCCAGGGTGTGTCGATCCACGACAAGCACATCGAGGTCATCGTGCGCCAGATGCTGCGCCGCGTGACGATCATCGATTCGGGCGCGACGGAGTTCCTGCCCGGTTCGCTGGTCGAGCGGAGCGAGTTCGAGGCATCGAACCGCCGGGTCGTGGCCGAGGGCGGCGAGCCCGCTGCCGGTCGCCCCGTGCTCATGGGTATCACGAAGGCGTCGTTGGCCACCGATTCGTGGCTGTCGGCGGCGTCGTTCCAGGAGACCACTCGCGTGCTGACCGACGCGGCGATCAACTGCCGCTCGGACAAGCTGATCGGTCTCAAGGAGAACGTGATCATCGGTAAGCTGATCCCGGCCGGCACCGGCATCAACCGGTACCGGAACATCCAGGTCCAGCCGACCGAGGAGGCCCGCGCGGCCGCGTACGCCATCCCGGCCTACGACGACCAGTACTACTCGCCGGAGGGCTTCGGCCAGAACACCGGCGCCGCGGTCCCGCTCGACGACTACGGTTACTCGAGCGACTACCGGTAGGCAACTACCGTAGACACGCAGGTCCCGCCCCTTTCTCTTCGGGGGCGGGACCTTCGTGTATTCGGCGTACGGGACGCCGCACCCCATCCGTGGACGGACTCCTGCACGAAGTCTCCTCGGGCGGGCCGTACCGCGATGACGACTCTTTCGATTCGATTGTGCTGCAACAGATTCCGATCCTGGATCGCAGGCACTGCCTGCGCCGCTCGCAGGCCCCGGCTTCGGGCCCGGCGGCGAGATCCCGGAACGTAAATCCCGAGATGGTCGAAATTTCGATTATCAACCCCGATGAGTGAGTTCCGGATCGACAACTTCGAGCCCATAGACAGTTTCTTTGACTGGATCCGCATATTTGTAAACGAATACGGCCCCCATCGGGTATTAATTGTGCTATGCGGAACGCCCGTGCTAGCCTGTGAAAGTCGATCGGGAGGGGTCGGCGAAATTCGATACACCTTGGGGGCACGGTGACTTATCGCATTCAGCTGCTCGGGCAGCTTTCGGTTTCGACATCAGGCCGGTCCGCGAATTCCCGCGGATCGGTTTCTCGACGTTCGTCGAATTCTCGCTTTTCGTAATTCGAGTTATTTCTGAAGTTTCGATCGACGCGGTATCGGCCGGCTCGCGTGACGTGTGTGGCCGGCGGAAAACGATGCGTCGGCATATCTCGAAACGAACTGCACATTCTCTGTCTGCCGCACTGTAATTGCAGTGCGGTATCGAATCCTGCGCGGATGAAAAATAAGGAGAAGTTGTATGCGTGTCGTCGTCGTGGGCGCCGGATATGCGGGAACGATTGCCGCGAATCGGCTGGCGAAGAAGGTTCCCGATGCCGAGATCACCATTGTGAACGATCGTCCGGAGTTCGTGGAGCGGGTTCGCCTGCACCAGCAGACCGCCGGCACCGGTGGCGCCGCGACGCCACTGTCGTCGATGCTGCGCAAGGGGATTGCGTTCCGCCTCGGAAGCGCCGTGAAGATCGGGGGCAACCAGGTCGTCCTCGCCGACGGCGAGCAGCTGGGATTCGACTACGCCGTCATTGCCACCGGCGGATCGGTCCATCCGATTCCCGGGTCGATTCCTGTCGGGACCTGGGAAGGTGCCCGTATCGCGGAAGCGCGGCTCGCGGGTCTGCAGGACGGAGGCGACGCCGTTGTCGTCGGTGGGGGACTGACGGGCATCGAAACCGCGTCCGAGATCGCACGTTCCCGCAAGGGGCTGAAGGTGCGGCTCGTCGCCGACGAGTTCGCGGCAGGCCTGTCCGAGAGCGCTCGCCGAAAGGTGCGGAAGTCGCTGGAGAAGGCCGGTGTCGAAATCCTGGCGGACCGGATCGTCGGCATCTCCCAGGGGCAGGGGCGTGACGTCGTCCGTCTCGCATCGGGTTCCGCGTTCGAGACGGACGTGACGTTGTGGGCCGTGATCTCCGGTGTGTCGGACTTCGTGGCGCAGAGTGGCCTCGCCGTAGACGAACGGGGCCGGGCGCTGGTCGATCGGTTCCTGCGGAGCGAGGGATCGCCCAACGTCTTCGTCGTGGGGGACTGTGCGGCAGTTCCCGGCGCACGTCCGTCCTGTGCGACGGCATCACCGCAGGGCGCGCACACGGCCGACAATCTGCAGCGGATCTCCCGCGGGAAGGATCTCGCGCCGTACTCGATGGGTTACGTCGGCCAGGCTGTCGGCCTGGGTGGGATGAATGCACTCATGCAGCTGGTGCGATCCGACGACAGCCCACGGAATCTGTATTTCTCCGGATTCTTCGCAGGCGTGACGAAGGAGATCGTCAGCCGGTACGCGAAATTCGGATCACGAACCGCAATCTATGTATGGAGAAAGGGTCGAATTTGAGTGGGGGTCTCATCACTGTCGGCCACCTGGAGGATCGGATAAGGGAGCGTCTGGGGGACGTCGTTCCGGACGAATTCGAGATCACGGCGGAAACGCGACTGGACGACCTGGGTTTGACGAGCCTGCAGTTCGGCGACCTTCTCATGGAATTGGAGGACGAACTCGGCTCGGACTTCGACCTCTATCTGGTCGCCGATGTCGTCACGGTCGGCGAACTCGCCGACCTTCTCGAACAGCAGGCACCCCGGTGGTCTGCGACGGAACAGGCAAGGGAAGTCACCTAATTGAATCCGCGAAACGAAGCGCCGGACAATTTCTGGACGCGAATATTTGTCACCGCAACCGATTATCGGACCGGTCTGAATTTCTGGGAGGGGCGCCAATATGCGCCCTATTCGCGCGCGGATCTCGTCGCCGAGGCAAGGAGGGTGGCGGGAGAACTCGCCTCGGACGGGGTTCGGAAGGGCGACGTCGTGGCCATCGTGCTCGACAACTCCGCCGCCGCCGTGAGGTCGCTGCTGGGCTGCTGGTATCTGGGCGCCGCCGTTGCGTCCCTACCCGAACGGGTGGTCGGCACCGACGCCGAAAGCTACTGCACCCAGATCGAATCCATCGTCGATCGGATCCGTCCGCCCCTCCTTCTCTGCAGCGACCGGGCGCTTGCGGACATCCGGCAGTCGGCCGGCGTGGCGTCGGTGGTGCGCAGCTTCGAGGCTCTGGGATCGGAGCAGGTCGCAATCGCATCGGAACCGGACTTTCCCGGTCTCCACGACCCGGCGTTCATCCAGTTCTCGTCCGGGAGCACCGGCAATCCGAAGGGCTGTGTGCTCAGTGCTTCGGCCATCGCACACCAGCTGGACATGATCGCCGAGATGGTCGACTTCGGGCCCGGCACGGTCGGTGTGAACTGGGCGCCGTTCTCGCACGACATGGGGTTCTTCGGCGGTCTGATGAGCGGACTGTGGAACGACGGCGAGGGCTACTACTCGACGACGGCACGATTCCGCTTGTCGCCCCGCACCTGGCTGGAAGATCTCGCCCACTATCGCGCGACGTACACCTCGGCATCGCCGACGGCTCTGCACGTCGCGGCACAGGTCATGCACATCCGGAAGAAGCCGTTGCCGGGCGACCTCGCTTCCCTCAGGTGCCTCATGGTGGGCGCGGAACGGATCAGCTGGGAGGTCGTGGCCGACGTGCAGGAATGCCTGGGTCCGTACGGGCTCCGGGCGGACGCGGTACGGCCCGCGTACGGCCTCGCGGAAGGAACGCTGGTGGTGACCGCGTCCGCGAACGATCGCGAACCCGGATACTGCAGTGTCGACGCGCTCGAGCTGGCGGAGGGACACGTCCGGTTCGTGCCCGAGAGCGACGAGAACTCGTGCCGGATCGTCAGCTGTGGGGTGCCGCTGCCGGGTGTCGAGCTGGACGTGCCGGAAGGGGCCGGCCGATTGGCGTCGATCAGGTTCCGTTCGCCGTCGGCGGCGACGGGTTACTACTCGAACCGGGAAGCCACGGCCGCCCGCTTCGGTGCCGACGGATTCGTCGACACCGGTGATCTGGGTTTCGTGCACGGCGGTGAGCTGTACCCGGTCGGCCGCGCGGACGATCTGATCTGTATCGGCGGGCGCAACGTATACGTGAACGCCATCGAGTCGGAGATCGAGGCCACGATCGAAGGACTGCGCAGCGGAAGCACCGCGCTGATCGACTCGACACCCCACGCCGGCGATCGCACGCTGGTCTACATCGCCGAGGTGGGCGGGACGAACATCGACGGCGCCGGTATCGCGCGCGAGATCGCACACACATGCAGGCGCAGAAGCGCGCTCGTCCTGGACAGGGTTGTCCTGGTTCCGCGGCGCACGTTGCCCCGCACGCCGTCCGGCAAGATTCAGCGGCACAAGTGCCGATCGATCGTCGAGCATTCCGGCGGCGCGCACCAGATCATCGAATCCATCAGCGTTCGCTGATTGCCCGTCCTCTGTTTCACCCGCGCGCGATGGGGCGCGCGGGCATCCTCTGTGATCTAGAGCGAAAGTGGTTGTTACACATGCTCAAGCGACCCAAGAACTTGGGATTGATGTTCGAATGGCATGCGGGCAGGTCGAGGCAGCTGACCGTCCATCTCGATCGTCCACTCGATATCGAAGGTCCGGACGGGCCGCTCTTCTACAACGGCCGGGCGCTCGCCGACCTCGTCGCGGAAGCCTCGGGCTGGCTCCGCGCCGCGGGGGTCGGCCGCGGCGACCACGTGGCGGTCGTGAAACCGAATCATTTCGACATGATCGTGCTGGCAGCGGCCGCGGCCCGGATCGGCGCGGTCGCAGCGCTCGTGTCCGCCGCGGACACGCCGCACCACCATGCCGCACTGCTCGATCGGATTCGGCCGGTCGTCTCGATCATCTCGTCGGACGTCCTCGAACGAGCCGCATCCGCCGGGCTGGACCTGCGAGGACACGGCACGACGATCGTGCTCGGGCGCGACGCGGATCCCGCCCGCGCCGACGAACTGGACCTGAAGTCGCTACGGGGAAAGCCCGTTCCGAAGCCCGACCCCGCCCCCGACGACGCGCCGATGTTCATCACCCACACGTCCGGCACGACCGGGGTGCCGAAGCTGGTCGTCCACTCCGCGACGTCCAACCACTACGCGAGCAGGCTCGAGCTGACGCCGTTCCCCGTGATCGTCAATCGCCGGTCGGACACGACCCTGGTATCGATTTCGTTCGCCCACTCCCGCTCGCTCGCATGGATCGGTGCGCAACTCAAATGGGCTCCGGCGAAGGTCGTCGTGGCGAGCCGGTACGAACCCGAATCCGTGGAGAAGGTGTTCGAGCAGCATCTGCCCACGACCGTCGAGGCCACACCGAACGTCTACCAGCGGTGGAAGGTCCTGGCGGAGAGGCGGCCCGAGCTGTTCGCTCACGTGCGGTTCTACCTCAACACCTTCGACCTGATGCACCCGTCGACCGTCCGGACGTTCCTGAACGCGTCCAGCCGGCGTCTTCCCGTCTGGGCGCAGTCGTGGGGTCAGAGCGAGGTGGGCCCGATCGCAGGTGCGCTGTATACGCGGGCGATGGTCCGCCGGCGGGGTGTCGCCTCGACGAACAACGTCGGGTGGTCGGTGCCCTGGCTCATCCGGACCCGGGTCGTCGACCCGGAAACGGGAGAACCGGTGAGGCGCGGGCGGACCGGAATACTCATGTCGCGCAGTCGATCCCGTTGCATCGACTATCTCGGCGAGACGGACCGGCACGAACTGAAGTCCGCCGGAGAATGGTGGAACACCGGCGATCTCGGATACAAGGATCTGCTGGGCCGGGTCAGGTTCGTGGATCGCGCGGTCGACGAGATTCCCGGGCTGAGCGGCACCGAACTCGAAAGTATCCTGCTCGACCGCATTCCCAACGCGATCGAGGTGATCGTGCTGGGGGTCTCGGGAAGTGCGCCGCTGCCCGTGCTGAGCCTGGACGGGGGTTCGATCAGCGACGCGGAATGGCGGGCGGCGACGAAGGGCCTGCCTGCGATGGCCGATCCGGTGGTGATCGCGTGGGAGGACCTCCCGCGGACCTCGACCTGGAAGGTTCGCCGCGGCGCACTCCGGCGGTCGCTGGTGGGTACCGAGCTCGGTGACGGAGTGAGCACGTGGACCTAGAGGCAACCGCGAGGGACGGCCTCGTCGACGAGGTGTTCGCGGTTTTCGAAGGTGAGCTCCGGGAGGTCCTGCGCACCGTTCCCTACAACAGTGCGGCGCAGTTCGTCGACCTCTTCGGCGACGGGGAACGCAGTCCGCGGCTCGGAGCGGCGTGCGTGTTCCAGACACTGGAGGTCGCGAGGCGGGTCGAGGAACGCACGGGTATTCCTGCTCGTCTGATACCGGACGGTCGGCACCTGGCAGCGATCTTCGAGTACGAGGGCGGACTCGTCCTGCTCGATCCCTACCTGCTGCACACGACTCCGATCCACATCGAGGCACGTACTGTACGCGCGGGGTCGGGGCGGGTGGTCTCGACCGCGGCTCCGGTGCGCACGGACTCCAGGGGAGTGGTCCGGCCGGGACGGCTCACCGCGCGCTACCGGACCTACGGCGACGGCTGGGTCGTTCGCCTGGAGTATTCGAAGTTCAGCCCCACCCGGGGCAGATATCTGCTGTCCAGGCTGTTCACGTTGCGCTCGGAGGACGCATTCGACCGGCCCGACGGCGGGCTTCGGGTCGAGGCGCTGCCGCGGGAGTTCCTGGCGTCGATCCTGACCGATCCCGAGCAGACCAGCCTGTCCATCCGGGCGCTGGACGATTCGCTGGAACACACCTGTGAGGTCATCCTTCCGTTGCACGGCTATGCAGGGCGGATCTTCTCGGCCGGCGACCTCTGGCTGCGGGACAGCGCGGGGGTGTCCTTCCCGCACTCGGATCCGGCCGCAGCGCCGGTGTGGAATGAACTGGCCGCCTCGACGGGGCTCGGTTCCGCCGACATCGTCGATCACCTGCTGTGCGCCGCCGACATCTATCGGAGCGTCGCCGATCCCGACGGCGACGTCCAACCCTATTCGTTCGAGAGTGAGTGACGATGAGCAAGTTTCGGACGGTGTTCGTCGCCGGCACCATGCAGGGCGCGACTCCGGGCTTCGCGATCCGGGATCAGGGCTATCGAGACGAAATCGGTGACATCCTGCGTGCCTACAATCCCGACATCGAGTGCTTCGACCCGCACCAGGCGATGCAGAGTTTCATCGCGTCGATCGGGATGCCGTTGGCCGTCGGCTATCAGAAGCTCGCCGAGACGGAGGTCGTCGACGAGGCGGAGCTCGACAGCGAAGTGGGTCTGCTGCGGGAGAAGTTCCGGGAATTGACGGCCTACGCGGCCGAGTGCGATCTGTTGGTCGCATTCCTGCCTGGGGGTGTACCGAGCATGGGTACCGCGATGGAGATGTATGCCGCGCACTGCGGTGGCAGCGTCGTCGCCAGCATCACCGAGATGCGGCAGAACCTGGCGGTGCTGTCCACCTCCGAGGTGATCGTTCCCGACCTTCCCGCGTTCGAGAGCTGGCTCGCGACGAAGGGCTGAGCCGGTGGGCAATGCAGTGTGGGGCGAAGCGAACGATTCCGTGAGGCAGGGACCCGAGTGATCAAGATGGCAACGCGCACTGCAATCGCCGCGCCGCGGCTGCTCCTGGGCATCTGGATCGCCGTGGTGGCGATGTTGGGTGTGTTCGGCGCCGGGGTGGCCTCGCACCTCGGCGCGGGAGGGTTCGTCGCTCCGACCGCCGAATCCTCCGTTGCTGCACAGCAACTCGAAGAAGTCTTCGACCGCGGCGGGATGACACTGGTCTTTTCGGTGAAGGCCCGGGACGGGGCGGATTCGCCGACGGCCCGCGCTGCCGGTACCCGGATCGCGGAGGATCTCGCCGGTGATCCGAGGGTGACATCGGTCGTGTCGCTCTGGGGCAACCCCGAACTGGCGATCGCGTTGCGCAGTACCGACGGCTCGACGGGATTGGTGGTCGCCGGTGTGCGGGGCGGTGACAACGACGGTGCCGCCAACTCGCGGGCGCTCGCGGACGAGTACGGCGGTTCCACCGGGGACGTGGAGATCGATGTCGCGGGCGAGGGGATGGTCTACGACTGGATGTCCACCCAGTTGGAGAAGGACCTGCTCCTCGCGGAATCGATCGCCGTGCCGATCACGTTCGTCGTGCTGGTGTTCGTGTTCGGCAGTGTGGTGTCGGCGTTGATCCCGGTCGCGGTCGGGGTGGCGACGATCGTCGCCACGGCAGGCATCCTCAGGGCGATCACACTCGTGACCGATGTGTCGATCTTCGCGCTCAACCTCGCCGCATCGTTGAGCCTGGCACTCGCGATCGACTACAGCCTGCTCATCGTCAACCGGTACAGACACGAACGTGCCGCCGGATTCGGCAGTGCCGACGCCTTGGTCCGGACGATGAGCACGGCCGGACGGACGGTGCTGTTCTCGGGTCTGATCGTCGGGCTCAGCCTGTCCGCCATGGCCCTGTTCCCGCTGTACTTCATGCGGTCCTTCGCGTACGCCGGCGTCGCCGTGGTCGCCTTCGCCGTTCTGGTGACGATGACCGTCACCCCGGCGATCGTGTCCGTCCTCGGTGATCGCCTGGAGATGTTCGCGGTGCGGAAGAGCGCACGGCGGGCCGCCGCCGAACGGCCCGTCGAGCGGTCGGGGTGGTACCGGCTCACGCACCGCGTGATGCGGAACTCGGCGGTGGTGGCTGCGTCGCTCGTCGTGTTGCTTCTCGCCGTCGGCGCGCCGATCCTCGGAATCGACCTCGGGTATCCCGACGAACGGGTCCTGTCGGAGGATGCGCCGCCGCGGCGGGCCGCAGAGCAACTGAGCGCGGACTTCGCCCAGAGTGCTCTCGCGCAGACGCAGATCGTTCTGCCCGAAGGGGCGTCCGTGCGGTCGGAGCTGAACACCTATGCCTCAGGCCTGTCCTCGGTCGACGGGGTCGCGGCGGTACTGGCGCCGGAGGGCACCTACGTCGGCGGGGTCAGGGTTGCGAACGGCGATCCCGGTGCCGTCGCGGGCCGGGCGGCGATGCTGACGATCGCCACCTCGTCCGACGCCCGGGACGACCTCGCGACGATGCTGGCCGATCTGCGCGCGGTGCCGGCTCCCGCTGAGACGCTGTTCCACAGCAAGGAGCAGCACGACCGGGATGCGGTCGACGGGATCATGGGCACACTCCCGTGGGCGCTCGGTCTGATCGCGCTGACGACGTTGTGTGTCCTGTTCGTGCTCACCGGGAGCGTCCTGCTTCCGATCAAGGCACTCGTGATGAACCTGCTCTCGCTCTCGGCGGTGTTCGGGTTCCTCGTCTGGGTCTTCCAGGACGGCCACCTGGGCGGTCTGGGTGCCACGGGCACCGGCTTCCTGGTCGCCATCGTCCCCGTCCTGATGTTCTGCGTCGCGTTCGGGTTGTCGATGGACTACGAGGTCTTCCTCCTCGATCGGATCAGGGAGTTCTGGGTGGATTCGGACCGCACCCGCCGATCCAACGAGGAGGCGGTGGCGCGCGGGCTCGCCCACACCGGCCGGGTGGTCACGGCCGCGGCATTGCTCATGGCGATCGTCTTCGCCGCGCTCGGCACGTCGTCGGTGGCGTTGATGCGCATGTTCGGGGTCGGGATGGCGCTCGCGGTCGTCCTGGACGCCACGGTGGTCCGGGTTCTGCTGGTGCCGTCGTTCATGAAGCTGATGGGGCGGCTCAACTGGTGGGCGCCGGCGCCGCTCGCACGGTTCCACGCGAAGATCCAGGGCCGGAGCCGCCCGGAGAGCAACGACCCCGGCACCGGTATGTCGGGGGGCGCGGCGTCGAGTGGTGACGAGGCTGTGGCGAAGGTGCCCTGACGGACGGGTTTCCGGGCGGACGTCAGCGGGGGATGTGGAAGTCCGTGAGCTCGGCGCGGCCGGCCTCGAGTTCGTGCCAGGCTCCGCGGACCGTCAGCACCACGACGGCGGACGTGGGGAACTTCTCGGCGAGCTGGTGGGCGGCCTCGCTCTCGTGATCGGGAGCGAGCAACAGCGCCGTCCGCGACAGCGTCGGCTCGTGGCCGACGACGAGCAGGGTCGCCACGTCGTCGTCGACGGTGCGGACGGCGTCGATGAGGATGTCCGGGGTCGTTTCGTACAGGTCGTCCCGGAAGTCGACCGGCGCTTCGATCGCAGCTTCGGTCAGCGTCCTGCGGGTGCGCACCGCCGTGGAGCACAGCACTGCGTCGATCGGCGGCTGGTGTGCCCGGAGCCACCGGCCGGCGAGCCCGGCTTCACGTCGCCCGCGCGGGGCCAGCGGACGCTCGTGGTCGGCGACGCCTTCCGGGTACGCGGACTTGCCGTGTCGCAGCAGGATGAGGGTGCGCGTCATGCGTCCCACCGTAGGTGTTCCGACCCGTTGCCGGACGGAGTGGCGATGCCGGATTTGCCGGGTGTCGGCACCTTCGTGACCGTCGCCCGCGCGACCCTGGCGACGGCCCGGACCTCGTCGCCGACGGTGAACCACAGGGAGAGCGCGTCGTCCTCGTGGCGGGTGCGGATGGTCAGCTCGTCGCCGGCGACGACGGGGCGCAGGTGCTCGACCACCGCCCGGTACGGGCCGTCCTGCAGGTCGCTGCGCGCGGCGAGGTGTTCCTCGACGCCGTGCCAGTAGGTCGCGTTGTTGACGTGGTCGAACGGGTCGATGTCGGTGACACGCAGCGGAAACGGCGCGGCGTGGTCGGTGCCGTCGGCGTCGGGGGAGAGCCATGCGCGCCACCGGAGCCGCGTGTCGTGGGCGTGCCGCGCCATGCGCTCGAACAGGGGATCGCTGATGCGGGTGGGGGCGCCGCTGGTCGGGCTGATGTCGATCCAGAATCCCGCGGTGTCGATCAGGGCTCCTTCGCCGTCGGGTTCGATCTCGTCCATCCGCACCCGGATGTTGGCCCATCGCGTCGACAGTGCGTCGCACCACCGGCGCAGCCGCAGGTGTTGCGGGTACCGCGCGGGACGGTGCACGTCGATGACGGTGCGCCGGACGATCCAGAGGGGATCGGTGCCGGTCGCGTCGAGGGCGGCGAGGTTGTCGGTGCCGATGTCCTGGAGATAGCGGGCGATGCCGTCGAGCCGTAGCCGCTGGTTGTTGTCGACGTCGCCGGTGCGGACGGTGCGTTCCGTGGTGTAGGGCGACGCGTCCGCGGGTAGATCGCTGAGCGGTTGTGTCGCCGACGGTGTGGCAGTCGTGTCGGTCCCCATCCGCAGCCCCCTTGCGTTCGTGGATCGCCCGATTCTCGCAGGAGCGGACGTCGTGTGCAGTGTGTCTTGCGGTGTTCGTGGCGAGGCGACTACAGTCGCATTTAACTGTTACGCAGTGTCACATGAAATGCGGCGGCCCGGCCGCCCGGCTCCCGAGGACCCAGACCATGGCCTACGTGATCACCCAGACGTGCTGCAACGACGCGAGCTGCGTGGCCGTCTGCCCGGTCAACTGCATCCACCCGACCCCCGAGGAACGGGAATTCGCGACCGCCGAGATGCTGCACATCGACCCGCAGACCTGCATCGACTGCGGTGCCTGCGCCGACGCGTGCCCGGTCGAGGCGATCTTCCCCGAGGACACCCTGACCCCGGAGCGGGCCCGGTTCGCCGAACTGAACGCCGCCTACTACGCCGCGCACCCGACGCCCGACGGCTGGCTTCCGCTCACACCCACCCCGGCGCCGCCGCGCGATCGCGGCACGTTGCGGGTTGCGATCGTCGGTGCGGGGCCCGCCGCCTGCTATGCCGCGCAGGAGCTGCTCGAACGCTCCGACGTCGAGGTCGAGATGTTCGACCGGCTGCCGACTCCTTTCGGTCTCGTCCGCGCCGGCGTCGCACCGGATCATCCCGGCACCAAGACGGTCACCGAGTCGTTCGAGCGGTCGTTCCGGCGTGACGCGTTCGGACTGCACCTCGACGTCGAGATCGGCCGCGACCTCTCCCACGCCGATCTGCTCGCCCACCACCACGCCGTGATCTACGCCGTCGGTGCCTCCGCCGACCGGCACCTCGGCATCCCCGGCGAGGACCTCCCCGGTAGCCACGCCGCCACCGAATTCGTCGGGTGGTACAACGGGCACCCCGACTACGCGGACCGCACCTTCGACCTCAGCGGAACCACCGCGGTGATCGTCGGCAACGGCAACGTGGCGCTCGACGTCGCCCGGATCCTCACGACGGACGTCGACGAGCTGGCCCGCACCGACATCGCCGATCACGCGCTGGAGGCCCTGCGCCGCAGCGCCATCCGGGAGGTCGTGCTCCTCGGCCGGCGGGGTCCGGCCCAGGCGGCCTACAGCAACCCCGAGTTCCTGGCGCTGCGCGATCTGCACGGCGTCGACGTCGTCGTCGACGAGTCGGAGCTGGAACTCGATCCGGTCAGCGCACGGCTCGCCGCCGCCGATCCCGCCGTCGAGCTGCGCATGCGTCTCGCGCGCGAGTACGCGCAGACCCAGCCGATCCCCTGGCGCAAGCGCATCGTCTTCCGGTACCTGACCTCGCCCACCGAACTGCTCGGCGACGACCGCGTCACCGGTGTCCGGCTCGTACGCAACGAGCTGATCGAAGGGGAGAACGGCACGCTCGTGGCCCGGCCCGCCGGCGACCACGAGGATCTGCCTGCGCAGCTGGTGCTGCGGTCGATCGGGTACCGGGGCGTGCCGGTGCCCGGCGTGCCGTTCGACGAGCGTCGCGGCGTCGTCCCGAACACCGGCGGCCGCGTCGAGAACGGCGTGTACGTCACCGGATGGATCAAACGTGGCCCGAGCGGGGTCATCGGCACCAACAAGGCCTGTGCGAAGGAGACGGTCGCGGCACTGCTCGCAGACTTCGACGCCGGCCGGTTGACCGCACCGGCCGCGGGACGTCGCGAGCTGACGCGCCTGCTCGCCTCGCGCCGCCCGAACCGGGTGGATCTGCGGGGCTGGCAAGCGATCGACGAGGCCGAGCGCGCCGCCGGCCGGGCGCAGGGCCGCCCGCGGGTCAAGATCACCGATCGCGCCCGGCTCGTCGAGATCGGCGCCCGTCGCGGACCGGCCCGGCTGTTCCGTCGCCTGGTCCCGATGTGACGTAGGTCGCCCAGGGACCGTTTTGGGGCCGCCTGACCAGCGGATATGCCGAGCCACGAAAATTAAGTCACTTGGGGTGCGTCGGCGGAACTCGTTACGATCGCGGAACATCGGCACCGCGACTTCGCTGATGAGTCATCACGCGCTTCTCCGACGTCGTCCTCGGCGCGGGTGGGCGTGCACTGTGCCACCTGCGACCCAGGAGAAACACCCATGACACCCCCATCCGAGGGTTCCAACGTCGCCGCGTCCGACGGCAAACTCGACGCTGCCGTACTGAAGATCGCCTCCGTGGTGGTCCTCGGTGCCATCATGTCCATCCTCGACGTCACCGTGGTGTCCGTCGCTCTGCCGACGTTCATGCAGGAGTTCCAGGCCAGCTACGCCACCGTGGCCTGGACGATGACCGGTTACACGCTGGCGCTGGCCAGCGTCATCCCGCTGACCGGCTGGGCGGCCGACCGGTTCGGCTCGAAGCGGCTGTACCTGACCGCGCTCGTGCTGTTCGTCGCGGGCTCCGTGCTGTGCAGCATGGCGTGGGACATCACCTCGCTCATCGCGTTCCGCGTGCTGCAGGGCCTCGGCGGCGGCATGCTCATGCCGCTCGGCATGACGATCATGACCCGTGCCGCCGGCCCGCACCGCGTCGGCCGCGTCATGGCAGTGCTCGGTATCCCGATGCTGCTCGGCCCCATCGGCGGCCCCATCCTCGGCGGCTGGCTGATCGAGTCCGCGAGCTGGCACTGGATCTTCCTCATCAACCTGCCGATCGGCATCGTCGCGCTGATCACCGCATTCGTCGTGCTGCCCAAGGACGAGCCCAGCGAATCCGAGTCGTTCGACTTCGTCGGCATGCTGCTGCTGTCGCCGGGTCTGGCGCTGTTCCTGTTCGGCGTCTCGTCGATTCCCGAGGTCGGGACCGTCGCGTCTCCGCGCGTGCTGATCAACGGCATCATCGGTGTGATCCTGATCGCGGCGTTCGTGTTCCACGCGCTGCGTGCGAAGAACCCGCTGGTGGATCTGCGCCTGTTCCGCAACCGTCAGCTCACCTTCGCGGTGCTCACCATGTCGGTGTTCGCCATCGGCTTCTTCGGCGCGGGTCTGCTGTTCCCCAGTTACTTCCTCCAGGTGCGGGGTGAGACCACGCTGTCGGCCGGTCTGCTGCTCGCCCCGCAGGGCATCGGCGCGATGCTCACGATGCCGATCGCCGGTCAGCTCGTGGACCGGATCGGCCCCGGCAAGATCGTCCTGGTCGGTCTGACCCTGATCGGCGTCGGCATGTCGGTGTTCACGCAGGTCGGCGTCGACACCTCGTACGTGTTGCTCCTCGGCGCCCTGTTCGTGATGGGTATGGGCATGGGCTGCACCATGATGCCGACGATGACCGCGGCGCTGCAGACCCTCACCGACCACAGCATCGCGCGGGGATCGACGCTGATGAACATCGTGCAGCAGGTCGCCGGTTCGATCGGTACGGCCACGATGTCGGTGATCCTCACCAACCAGATGGCCGCTCCCGCCGGTGCCCCCGAGGGCGCCGCGACCCCCGACGCCGACATGGTCGCGCAGCTTCCGCCCGAGGTGCAGCAGTCGATCCTGTCCTCGCTCGCCGACGCATTCGGAACCACCTTCCTCGTCGCGACGTGCGTCATGGTGCTCGCACTGATCCCGGCCGCGTTCCTGCCGCGCACGCGTTCGGAGCACGCCGACCAGGCAGCGCCGGTCGTCGTGCACTGACACCGCACATCCACACACCGCCGGGCGCGGGCGGTGACGCAGGTCGCTGCCCGCGCCCGGCGTCGTCGATAGGCTTTCCGGCGCACATCACGGCGATCGGAACGGAAACGCGAATGAAGACCGAACACCGCGACAGTGGTGCCGTCGGAGGAGCATCGGAGACACGAGCCACGACACCGACCACACTGCCGCGTCGAGTCCTGCTCGGCGGTGCCGGGGCCGTCGCGGCGACCGCGGCGCTCACCGCGTGCGGCGCCTCGGCCGGCGCGGGGGCCGAGGCGGGGGCTGCGGGCGGGGAACTCGTCGCGACGACGACCGCGCCCCCCGGGCCGGACGCGGAGGTCGTCGCCGCGGTCTCGGACGTGCCCGTCGGCGGAGCCGTGATGATCGAAGGCAAGCGTCTGGTCGTGTCCCAGCCGGTCGCCGGCGACTTCCGTGCGTTCGTCGCGATCTGCACCCACTCCGGCTGCAACATCAGCGGCGTCGAAGGGGACGAAATCGTGTGTAACTGCCACGGAAGCCGTTTCCGGCTCGACGGCACGGTCGCGCAGGGCCCGGCGAAGAAGCCCCTGAAGACGCGCCCCGTCGAGGCGCGCGGCACCGATCTCGTCGTCGGCTGAACCGGGACCGTCGTCTCCGGGGCGGGAGTAGATTCCGACGCAGACGATCGGAGCGCCCATGGATCCTGAACGGTTCACCGTCGATCGCCGCACGGTGCTGATCGGCGCCGGGATCGTCGCCGCCGCGGCAACCGCAGCGTGCGGCAGCGCAGGTACCGGCAGCGGCGGCGCCACCACGACGCGAGCCGGTACCCGGACCGAGGCGTCCCGCACGTCCGCCGCACCGGTCGGGCCGCTCGTCGCGGTCGACAGTGTCCCGGTCGGCGGCGGCGTGGTGTTCCCCGTGCCGGAGATCGTGGTCACCAGGCCCACCGACGGTGAGGTCCTCGCGTTCAGCGCGGTGTGCACGCATCAGGGCTGCACGGTCGCCGACGTCAGCGGTGGCACCGTCAACTGCCCGTGTCACGGCAGCAAGTACAACCTCGACGGCACGGTCGCGCACGGGCCCGCAACCCGTTCGCTGCCGGGCAAGACCACCGAGATTCGCGACGGTCAGGTGTACGTCTCGTAGCCGGGAACCGCCTCGCCGTGCCCCGGCGCCGCTAGTGTTCGTATCTGTGACAGCACCCCGACGGGACTGGCGGCCGCGCGCGCTGCGGGAGGGAACCGAACCCGACCCGCGGTTCACCCTCGCCAACGAACGGACCTTCCTGGCGTGGATCCGTACGTCGCTGGGCATCATCGCGGCCGCGGTCGGGCTCGAGACGTTCGGGGGCGACGTGGTGAGCACCGCGGTCCGCACGACCGTGTCGTGCGTGTTGCTGGTGTTCGCCGCTGTTCTGGTCATCGGCGCGCTGATCCGCTGGGTGCGCGTCGAGGAAGCCATGCGCACCGAACGCCCCCTGTCGCCGCCCTGGGCGGCGTTCCTGCTGGCCGGGATGCTGGCCGTCGCCGCCGTGGTGTTGACGGTGGCGATCCTCCGATGAGCCGGTACACCACCCACGACGATCCCGGGCTGCAGCCCGAACGCACCAGCCTCGCGTGGCTGCGCACCGCCGCCGTGCTCGGTGCTGTCGCCCTCGGATTCATGCGCTTCACGCCGGGGCCGGACGTCGCGATCGTCTCGATCGGATTGCTGTGCCTGACCCCCGCGCTGTACCTACTGATTACCGCCGGTCACGGCCACCGTGCGCGGGTCCGGCGATTCGCAGCCGGGACGGTCGCGCATCACTGGTGGCGCAACCTCACCGTCACCGTCGCGGTCGCGGTGCTCGCCCTCGCGTCGGCGGTCCTGATCGCGACGAGCGGATAGAGCCTGCCCTAGCGCGAGAGGTCGATCAACCGCGCGCTGCCCTGCGCCGCCGCGCACACCTTCTCGGTTCCGTCCTCGGCGACCGCGACGATCTCGCACCGGCACAGCGCCTGCCGCTTCGTCGATTCGACGACTGCGGCCTCGGCGCGCAGCAGCACACCTTTCGCCGGCCGCAGATAGTCCACCGTGAAACCGGTTGTGACGATCGACGGGCCCAGGACCGTGCCCGCCGCGAACGTGATCGCGTTGTCCGCCGCGTACGACAACACCCCGCCGTGGACGAAACCGAACTGCTGCAGCAGTTCCGGACGGATCGGAATCTCGAGTACCGCACGCGGCGGCGCGTAGGCGCTCAGGCGCGCACCGACCAGGACACTGAACGGCTGGGCGGCCAGGACGGCGGCAGCGGCGTCGAAAGCAGCGGCGTCGAAAGCAGCGGCGTCGAAATCCTGGGTTTCCATGAACGGCAGTGTGCCCTATCCGAGCTACCCGAGCGGGTGGACCAGCACGACCCCGGCCAGCGCGATCGCCGTGACCCACACCGTCGCGAATCCGGCGAGGGCGACAGGGCGCCAACCGATCCCGCGGAGCATGTCGAGGCGCACGCCCGTGCCGAGCGCGAACATCGCGGCCGCCAGCAGCGCGACCTGCACCGAATGTGCGGTTTGCAGGACGGTCGTGGGCAGCATCCCGGTCGCGCGGAGCGCGGCGCAGGCGAGGAACCCGACGAGGAACAGCGGAACCAGCGGCGGTCTGCGGGTGTCCGCCGGTGTCTCACCGCGGCGCCGGGCCGCGATCCCGACACCCGCGGCGACCGGCGCGAGCAGCGCCACCCGCGCGAGTTTCACGGTCACCGCCACCGTCAGCGCGCCTCCCGCCGCCGTCGTGGTGTCCAGGGCACCTCCCACGGCGACGACCTGCGCGACCTCGTGGACGGCTGCACCGGCCCACATCCCGGCCTGCGTGCCGTCGAGTCCGAGACCACCCGCGAGCGCCGGCAGCAGCGGGATCATGGCGGTGCCGAACACGACGACGAGAGCGACCGTGGTCAGCAGCTCGCGGGTGCGCGCGGAGATCATGCCGTCGACGGCGGCCGCCGCGGCCGCCCCGCAGATCGAGAATCCGCACGCGATGAGCAGGCGCTGGGTCCAGCCGAGTCCGAGCCGCGCGCCGAGCCACAGGGTGCCGGCGATGCCGAGCGCGACCACCGCGACCGCGACGGCGAGAGTGCCCCATCCGAGCGCCAGGACGTCGGGGACCAGCAGTTGTAGTCCGAGCAGCGCGACACCGACGCGCAGCAGGTTCTTGGCGGCGACGGCCGTTCCGGGCGCGAGCATCCGGGTCGCCGTCGCGCCCTCGCGGCGCAGGACGGTGTTGGCCACTGCGACCCCGAGCAGGATCGCGACGAGCAGCGGGGCGACCCCGACCGCGCGGCCGAGACCGAGTGCGACTGCTGCGCCCCCTGCGCACAGCAGCAGGCCCGGGGCGGAGGCGGGCAGACGCAGCGCGGGGGCCGCGGGCACGGTGATCATGCATTCGATGATTTCGTTCGGCGGGCCTCGCGACTAGACCCCGAAACCGCATGACGACATATCGAATCGATATGAGTAGGGGGACGGACATATCATTCGGTCATGACCGACTGGCCCGACCTCACCGCGCTCGAGCTCCTCGTCGGCGTCGACGACCACGGCAGTCTCGGGGCCGCCGCGCGTGCCGCCGACATCGCGCAACCCAACGCGAGCCGGTCCCTGCGACGGCTCGAGCAGCAACTCGGCACCGGGCTGGTGCGGCGGGGACGCGCCGGATCGTCGCTCACCCCAGAGGGAACCGTCGTCGCGCACTGGGCGCGGGAAGCGCTCGACGACGTCCGCAAACTCCTCGACGCCGCCGACGCGCTGCGCGTCGAGCGGCACGCCGAACTGACCGTCGCCGCCAGCATGACCGTCGCCGAACACCTCATCCCGCGATGGCTGGGCCGGTTCCGGGCGGTGCGCGACGACGTGCAGATCCAGCTGCAGGTGCACAACTCCATGCAGGTGTGCGACGCGGTCGCGGACGGTCGCGTCCACGTCGGATTCGTCGAGGGGCCCACCGTGCCGGAGGGGTTGCACAGCGTCGAGGTCGCCCGGGACCGCCTCGTCGTGGTCGTCACCCCGGACCATCCGTGGGTACGGCGCCGGCGCCCCGTGACCGTGGCGGAACTCGCCGCGACCCCGCTCGTGGTGCGGGAACAGGGCTCGGGCACCCGGCGCACCCTGGATCTCGCACTCGAGGAGTACGACCGGCCCGCCCCGCTGCTCGAGCTGGGCAGCGGCGCCGCGGTGCGCACCAGCGTCCTGAGCGGTGTCGGCCCGGCGGTGCTCAGCACCCTCGCCGTTGCCGACCACCTCGCGTCGGGAGAACTGCGGGTCGTCGAGATCGAGGGGCTGGACCTGTCCCGCACGCTGCGCGCGGTGTGGCGTCCGCCGCGCGCGCTGGCCGGCCCGGCGGGGGAGTTGGTGCGCATGATCGTGCGGACGCGGGCGTCGTGATCGCCGGCGAAACAACCGCCGACGGATAAGACAGCAGCGCGGTGCATCACCCGCGCGACCCGCACGGGGTTCATATGCGCGACCCGCGCAGTGCCCCCACCCCGGCCACGATCACCAACGCGATCCCCACCGCCGCCGGGAGGTCGACGAACTGCCCCAGCACCACCGACCCGGCCAGTGCCGCCGCCGCGGGCTCGAGGGCAATGAGAATCGCGAACACCCCCTTCGGCAGATCACGCAGCGCGCGGATCTCCAGCGAGTAGGGGATCACCGAGGACAGCATCGCCACCCCGAAGCCGGCGGCGAGAATGCCGGGGGACAGCAGTTCGGTACCGCCCGCGGCGACGCCGAACGGCAGCACGGCCACCGCCGCGACCGTCGTCGCCCCGGCGAGCGCCGCCGTTCCGGCCAGGTTCGTCGCGACGTGCGAACCCGCGACGATGTACCACGCCCACCCCGAGGCCGCGACCAGCGCGCACGCGACACCGAGCGGGTCGAGCGCCGCAGAGTCGAACCCGTTCCCGCCGACGCCGAGCAACACCACACCGGCGAGCGCGAGCAGCACCCACAGCCCGTCCCGGAGACGACGCGACAGCACGGCCGCGAGCGTCAGCGGCCCGAGGAACTCGATGGTCACGGCGACGGCGAGCGGCAGCCGCGCGATTGCCTCGTAGAAGAACGCGTTCATCACCGCCAGGCTCGCCCCGAGCGCGAGCACCCCGCGCCACTCGGCGCGCGTCCACCGCCGCGCCGCCGCGCGCGTCGTCGACCGCGCCATCGACGCCGGCCGGGCCACCGCGCACAGCACGATTGCGCCGATGACCAGGCGCAGGGTGACCGTGCCGGCCGCACCGACCCGATCGAACAGGGTGCTGGCGAACGCGGCACCGAACTGGATCGACAGCACGGATCCGAGAACCGCGGCGACGGGTACCGCGCGTCGCGCCGGCTCCGGGTATCGCATGTGGCCTCCACTGTCCGACGCTCCCTGCGAACCCTAACCAGCGGTCGCCGGCCACGCGCGACAAAAAACAATCACGAATGCTTGATTTCTGGCGGACGGCGTGTGACTCTTGTCTCATGACGGAGCTGCGCACGCTTCTGGACGACCTGCGCGCCGAGGGCGACGACCTCGATGCCCTGGTCGCGGACCTTCCCGCCGACGAGTGGGCCACACCGACGCCGGCCGAAGGCTGGACCGTCGCTCACCAGATCGGTCACCTGCTGTGGACCGACCGGGCGGCGCTCCTCGCGATCGGCGACCCCGACGCGTTCGTCGCGGCCGCGCAGGACGCTCTCGCCGACCCGACCGGATTCGTGGACAAGGGCGCCACCGAGCTGGCCGCCCGGCCTCCCGCGGAACTGCTCGCCGACTGGCGTGCCGCCCGCCGCGAACTCGCCGACGCCCTCGCCGCGGTCCCGGCGGGTACCAAGATCCTCTGGTACGGCCCGCCGATGGGCGCCGCATCGATGGCGACGGCCCGGCTCATGGAGACCTGGGCGCACGGCGGCGACGTCGCCGACGCACTCGGCGTCACCCGGACTCCCACCGCGCGGCTGCGCCACGTCGCGCACCTCGGCGTCCGCACCCGCGACTTCGCATTCGTCGTGCACGACCGCACCCCGCCCGCCGAGCCGTTCCGGGTGCAACTCGACGCCCCCGACGGCACCGTCTGGGAATGGGGACCGGCGGACGCCGCCCAGTCCGTCACCGGACCGGTCCTCGATTTCTGCCGTCTCGTCACCCAGCGCGTGCACCGCGGCGACACCGCGCTCGTCGCCACCGGACCCGACGCCGACGCCTGGCTCGACCTGGCCCAGGCGTTCGCGGGCCCGCCCGGCGCCGGCCGCGACAGCCGGGCGGCCCGATGAGCGCACCCGTGCGGATCGGCAACTGCTCGGGCTTCTACGGTGACCGGCTCGCGGCGATGCGAGAGATGCTCGAAGGCGGCGACCTCGACTATCTGACCGGCGACTACCTCGCCGAACTGACGATGCTGATCCTCGGCCGCGATCGGATGAAGGATCCGAATCTCGGTTACGCCAAGACATTTCTGCGTCAGGCCGAGGACTGTCTCGGTCTCGCGCTCGACAAGGGCGTCCGGATCGTCACCAACGCCGGCGGCCTGAACCCGTCGGGATTGGCGGCCGCGCTGCGCGAACTGGCCGGGCGACTCGGCGTCGATGCGACCGTCGCGCACGTCGAGGGCGACGACCTCATCGGCCGGGTCGGCGAACTCGGGTTCGCGACCGATCCGCCACCGCTGACCGCCAACGCCTACCTCGGGGCATGGGGAATCGTCCGGTGCCTCGAGGCCGGTGCCGACATCGTCGTCACCGGGCGCGTCACCGACGCCTCCGTCATCGTCGGGCCTGCGGCCGCGCACTTCGGTTGGGCCCGAGACGATTTCGATGCACTCGCCGGAGCCGTCGTCGCCGGGCACGTGATCGAGTGCGGCACCCAGGCCACCGGCGGCAACTACGCGTTCTTCACCGAGATCGACGACCTGGACCGCCCCGGCTTCCCGATCGCCGAGATCGCCGCCGACGGCTCGTCGACCATCACCAAACATCCTGGCACCGGGGGAGCGGTCACCGTCGGTACCGTCACCGCGCAACTGCTCTACGAGGTGACCGGCGGTCGCTACGCCGGACCCGACGTCACCGCGCGGCTCGACACCGCGCAGCTCACCCCGGACGGACCCGACCGGGTCCGCATCAGCGGGGTGCGCGGTGAAGCGCCGCCGCCGACGCTCAAGGTCTGCCTCAACTCGCTCGCCGGGTTCCGCAACGAAGCGGTGTTCGTGCTCACCGGACTCGACATCGAGGCCAAGGCCGCGCTCACCCGGCGGCAGGTCGAGGCGAACCTGACCGTCCGGCCCGCCGAACTCGACTGGACCCTGGCCCGCACCGACCACCCCGACGCCGACACCGAGGAAGCCGCGAGCGCTCTGCTGCGCTGCACCGCCCGCGACCGCGACCCGAACGTGGTGGGACGCGCATTCTCTTCCGTGGCAGTCGAATTCGCGCTCGCGAGCTATCCCGGCTTCTCGCTCACCGCGCCGCCGGGAAACGGCGCGCCCTACGGCGTGTACACCGCCGCCTACGTCGACGCCGGTCTGGTCCCGCACACCGCGGTGCTGCCGGACGGAACCGCGGTCGCGATCGAACCGGTGACGCCCACCTGCCCGCTCGAACCGCTGCCCGAACCGGACCTGCCGCATCCGCTGCCGCCGGGACCCGTCCGCCGCGTCCCGCTCGGCACCGTCGCCGGGGCCCGCAGCGGCGACAAGGGCGGCGACGCCAACATCGGCGTGTGGGTCCGCACCGACGATCAGTGGCGGTGGCTCGTCCACGTCCTCACCGTCGACGCCGTGAAGGAACTGCTGCCCGAGACGTGGCCGCTCACCGTGACCCGGTACGTGCTGCCGCACCTGCGAGCGGTGAACTTCGTCGTCGAAGGCATCCTCGGGCGCGGTGTCGCCTCCGGGGCCCGATTCGATCCGCAGGCCAAGGGCCTCGGCGAATGGCTGCGCGCCCGGTACATCGACATTCCCGAATCCCTGCTGGAGGCCACCGCGTGAGCATCTGGACCACCCCTGAACGCACCGCTCTGCGCGAGACCGTGACCGGCTTCGTGCAACGCGAGATCCTGCCGCACCTCGCGGACTGGGAACGCGACGGTGAACTGCCCCGCGACCTGCGCAAGAAGGCCGCCGCGTCGGGGCTGCTCGGCGCCGGCTTCCCCGAATCGGTCGGGGGGTCCGGCGGCGACGCGGCCGACACCCTGACGATCTGCGAGGCGTTCCACGAGGCCGGCGCCTCCGGCGGTGCGTTCGCGTCGCTGTTCACCTGCGGCATCGCGGTGCCGCACCTGATCGCGGCGGGCGATCCCGACCAGATCCGCAGGTGGGTCGCGCCGACGCTCGCAGGAGACTTGATCGGTTCGCTCGCGATCACCGAACCCGGAGGCGGCTCCGACGTCGGGCACCTGACGACCCGGGCCGTCCGCGACGGCGATCACTACATCGTCAACGGTGCCAAGACGTACATCACCTCCGGATGCCGCGCCGACTTCGTCGTCACCGCCGTGCGCACCGGCGGTGACGGAGCGGGTGGGGTGTCCCTGCTCGTGATCGAAAAGGGCACACCGGGATTCACGGTGTCCCGTAAGCTCGACAAGATGGGCTGGCGCGCCTCCGACACCGCCGAACTGTCCTACGTGGACGTGCGGGTCCCCGCCGCGAACCTGGTCGGCCCCGAGAACACCGGATTCGGGCAGATCGCCATGGCCTTCGTCGCCGAACGCATCGCCCTGGCCGCGCAGGCCTATTCCGGTGCCCAGCGCTGCCTCGATCTGACGGTCGCGTGGTGCCGCGACCGTGAAACCTTCGGCCGTCCCCTCATCACCCGCCAGTCCGTGCAACGCACCCTCGCCGAGATGGCCCGCCGCATCGACGTCGCCCGCGTCTACGCGCGGCGCGTCGTCGAACGCTCCCTGGAGGGCGACGGCGACCTCATCGCCGAAGTGTGCTTCGCCAAGAACACCGCCGTCGAGGCGGGCGAATGGGTCGCGAACCAGGCCGTCCAGCTGTTCGGCGGGCTCGGCTACATGGCCGAATCCGAGGTCGAACGCCAGTACCGGGACATGCGCATCCTCGGCATCGGCGGCGGCACCTCCGAGATCCTCACCGAGCTCGCCGCGAAACGATTGGGGTACACCGGATGAGCGTGCTGACCACCCGGATCGACCCGGCATCGGCGGAGTATCGCGCGGCCTCGGAGGCGATGACCGCCAAACTCGCCGAACTCGACGCCGAGCACGCGAAGGCCCTCGCCGGCGGCGGCGAGAAGTACGTCGCGCGGCACCGCGCGCGGGGCAAGCTGCTGCCGCGTGAACGCATCGAAATGCTGATCGACCCCGACTCGCCGTTCCTGGAGCTGTCCCCGCTGGCCGCGTGGGGCACCGAGTTCCCGGTCGGGGGGAGTATCGTCACCGGGATCGGCGTCGTCGAGGGCGTCGAATGCATGATCACCGCCAACGATCCCACCGTCCGCGGCGGCACCAGCAATCCGTGGACTCTGCGTAAGAGTCTGCGCGCCAACGACATCGCTCTGCAGAACCGGCTGCCCGTGATCTCGCTCGTCGAGTCCGGCGGCGCCGACCTGCCCACCCAGAAGGAGGTGTTCATCCCGGGCGGGCGGTTGTTCCGCGACCTCACGCGCCTGTCCGCGGCCGGGATTCCCACCATCGCGTTGGTCTTCGGGAACTCCACCGCCGGTGGCGCCTACATGCCGGGGATGTCCGACCACGTCGTGATGATCGAGAAGCGGTCCAAGGTGTTCCTCGCCGGCCCTCCGCTGGTGAAGATGGCCACCGGTGAGGAGTCCGACGACGAGTCCCTCGGTGGTGCCGAAATGCACGCGCGCACTTCCGGTCTCGCGGATCATCTCGCCGTCGACGAATACGACGCGCTGCGCATCGGGCGCAACATCGTCCGGCGGCTGAACTGGCGCAAGCAGGGTCCGGCTCCGCGCCCCGGCGTCCGCGAACCACGCCACGATCCGGAGGAACTCCTCGGGATCGTGCCGGAGGATCTGCGCAAGCCGTTCGACCCGCGCGAGGTGATCGCTCGCTTCGTCGACGACTCCGACTTCGACGAGTTCAAACCGCTGTACGGCTCGTCGCTGGTGACCGGCTGGGCGCAGGTGCACGGATTCCCGGTCGGGATCCTCGCCAACGCGCGCGGGGTGCTGTTCAACGAGGAATCGCAGAAGGCCGCGCAGTTCATCCAGCTCGCGAACCGTGCGGACACGCCACTGTTGTTCCTGCACAACACCACCGGCTACATGGTGGGCCGGGAATACGAGGAACGCGGCATGATCAAGCACGGCGCGATGATGATCAACGCGGTCTCCAACTCGACGGTCCCGCACATCTCGATCCTGATCGGCGCCTCCTACGGCGCAGGGCACTACGGGATGTGCGGGCGCGCGTACGATCCGCGGTTCCTGTTCGCGTGGCCCAGCGCGAAATCCGCCGTGATGGGCGGGGCGCAGCTCGCCGGTGTCGTCTCGATCGTGGGTCGTGCCGCTGCCGAAGCGCGTGGCCAGGCGTTCGACGAGGCCGCCGACGAGGCGATGCGGGCCGCGATCGAGCAGCAGATCGAAGCCGAATCGCTTCCGATGTTCCTGTCCGGGCGTCTCTACGACGACGGCGTCATCGACCCCCGGGACACCCGAACCGTGGTGGGGATGTGCCTGTCGGCGATCGCCACCGCCCCGATCGAAGGCGCCGACGGTTTCGGCGTCTTCCGGATGTGAGGCCGCGATGACAGTGTCCCGTGTGCTCGTGGCCAACCGCGGCGAGATCGCCCGCCGGGTCTTCGCGACCTGCCGCCGCACCGGCCTCGCGAGCGTCGCGGTGTTCTCGGACGCCGACGCCCGCAGCCCGCACGTCGATGATGCCGACGTCGCCGTACGCCTGCCGGGGCACGCCCCGGCCGACACCTACCTACGCGGCGACCGGATCGTCGAGGCGGCGATCGCCGCCGGCGCCGACGCCGTGCACCCCGGATACGGATTCCTCTCGGAGAACGCCGAATTCGCCCGGAGTGTGCAGGACGCGGGACTCACGTGGGTCGGGCCGCCGCCGGCGTCGATCGAGCAGATGGGATCGAAGGTCGAGGCCAAGAAGCTCATGGCCGCAGCCGGGGTGCCGGTCCTCGCCGAACTCGATCCGGCCGCCGTCACCGCCGCCGACCTGCCCGTGCTCGTCAAGGCATCCGCCGGAGGCGGCGGACGCGGCATGCGGGTGGTGCGCGACCTCGCGGACCTCGACGGTCAGCTGGCCGCGGCCCGTCGCGAGGCTCAGGCCGCGTTCGGCGACCCCACCGTGTTCTGCGAGCGTTATCTCGAGACCGGCCGGCACATCGAGGTGCAGGTCCTCGCCGACCGCTACGGCACCGTGTGGGCGGTCGGCGAGCGCGAATGCTCCATCCAGCGGCGGCACCAGAAGGTCGTCGAGGAAGCGCCCTCGCCGCTCGTCGAGGCCGTGCCCGGGATGCGGGAGCGTCTGTTCGAGGCGGCGCGGCTCGCGGCGACCGCCATCGGCTACGAGGGTGCCGGGACCGTCGAATTCCTCGCCACGGGAACCGGAGCGGACGGGGAGGCGGGCGAGTTCTACTTCCTGGAGATGAACACGCGCCTGCAGGTCGAGCACCCGGTCACCGAATGCACCACCGGCCTCGATCTCGTGGACCTGCAGCTCCACATCGCAGCAGGAGGCCGGCTGGATCCCGAACCGCCTGCGGTCCGAGGTCATTCGATCGAGGTGCGGCTCTATGCGGAGGATCCGGCGCGCGACTGGCAGCCGCAGTCGGGCACGGTGCACCGGCTCGCGTTGCCCACGGCGCCCGCCGAATTCGCGGTGCTGCGCGAGACCGGGGTGCGACTGGACTCCGGCGTCGTCGACGGCACCGAGGTCGGGGTGCACTACGACCCGATGCTGGCCAAGGTCGTATCCCGGGCGCCGACCCGCGCGGTCGCGGCACGGCTGCTCGCCGCCACCCTTGCCTCCGCCGAGGTGCACGGGGTGCGCACCAACCGCGACCTGCTGGTGAACGTGCTGCGGCACCCGGCGTTCCTCGCCGGTGACACCGACACCGCGTTCTTCGACACGCACGGGCTCGACGTGTTGTCGGCTCCGCTGGCGGACCGGCAGGCCGAGGCGGTCTCGGCGCTGGCCGCGGCCCTCGCCGACGCCGCGCACCGCCGCGCCACCGCGTCCGTGAACGCGGGTCTGCCCGGCGGATGGCGGAACCTGCCGTCGCAACCGCAGGTCAAGACGTTCACCGGCGATCTCGGTGAGCACGAGGTGCGCTACCGGCTCGGCCGCACCGGGCTGGACACGGCCGGGTTCGACATCGGGTTCGAGACGGTCGTCCTTCTCGATCTCCGGCCCGACCGGGTGGTACTCGAACTGGACGGGCTGCGCCGCGAGTTCCGGGTCGCGCGCTACGCCGATGCGGTGCACGTCGATTCGGGGCTCGGACCGGTCCGGCTGCGCGAGGTCCCGCGCTTCACCGATCCGTCGACGCAGGTCGCCGCGGGGTCGCTGCTCGCACCCATGCCCGGGGCGGTGATCCGCCTCGGCGCCGAGGTCGGCGACACCGTCACCGCCGGGCAGCCGATCCTGTGGCTCGACGCGATGAAGATGGAACACACGATCACCGCCCCCACCTCGGGGGTCCTCACCGAATTGAACGTCACCGTCGGCGCGCAGGTCGCCGTCGGCGCGCTCCTGGCCGTTGTCACCGAGCCGGACGCGCACACCGTAGAAGGAGAACAGGCATGAGTGTCATCGAAACCGAGGAACAGACGCAGCTGCGGGCCGCGGTCGCCGCGCTCGCCGAACGCTACAACTACGTCGACTACGTGCTGCCGAAGGCCCGCCGCCACGAGCCGCTGACCGAATTGTGGGACGAGGCATCGAAACTCGGCTTTCTCGGTGTGAACCTGCCGGAGGAATACGGCGGCGGTGGCGCCGGGATCTACGAACTGGCGCTCGTGCAGGAGGAACTCGCCGCGAAGGGATGCGGGCTGCTGCTGGTCGTCGTGTCGCCCGCCATCTGCGGCACCATCATCGCCAAGTACGGCACCGACGCGCAGAAGCAGCAGTGGCTACCGGGCATCGCGGACGGTTCGAAGATCATGGCGTTCGGGATCACCGAGGCCGACGCGGGATCGAACTCGCACAAGATCTCCACCGTCGCCAAGCGTGACGGTGAGGACTGGATCCTCCACGGCAGCAAGATCTTCATCTCCGGTGTCGACCAGGCCGACGCGGTGCTCGTCGTCGCCCGGACCGAGGACGCGAAGACCGGCAAGCTGCGCCCGGCCCTGTTCATCGTGCCCACGGACACCCCCGGCTTCGTCAAGACGCCCATGGAAATGGACATCATCGAACCCGACCATCAGTTCACCCTGTTCTTCGACGACGTGCGACTGCCCGCCGACGCCCTGGTCGGTGAACCGGAAGCGGCACTGATGCAGTTGTTCGCCGGGCTCAACCCCGAACGCATCCTCGGTGCGGCGATGGCGGTCGGGCTCGGCCGCTACGCCCTCGACGCGGCCGTGCGCTACGCCGGGGAACGCACCGTGTGGAAGGACCCCATCGGTGCGCACCAGGGCATCGCGCATCCGTTGGCGCAGTGCAAGATCGAACTCGAGCTCGCCAAGCTGATGATGCAGAAGGCCGCTGTCCTGTACGACAGCGGTGACGACTTCGGTGCCGCGGAAGCGGCGAACATGGCGAAGTACGCGGGCGCCGAGGCCAGTATCAAGACGCTCGACCAGGCGATCCAGACCCACGGCGGTGGCGGCCTCACCCAGGAGTACGGCCTCGCGTCGCTGCTCGGTGCCGCCCGCATCGCGCGGGTCGCTCCGGTGAGCCGGGAGATGATCCTCAACTTCGTGTCGCAGCATTCCCTGGGGCTGCCGAAGTCGTACTGAAGCCGCAGCGGGGGACCGCCGGAACAGGGAGACTTCAGTGAGGAGGTAGAGGAGGTAGTGGTGGTGGCCGATCCGGAACGATCCGAGCCGTACGTGCGGTACAAGACGTCGCGCGGCTTCGCGAGACTGACGCTCGACTCACCGCACAACCGCAACGCACTGTCGGCGCGCATGCTCGACGAATTGCGTCGCGGCCTGGACACGGCCGCGTCCGATCCCGGCGTCCGCGCCGTCGTCCTCACCCACACCGGCGGAACATTCTGTGCCGGAGCCGACCTCGGCGAGGTGTCGGACAACCCCGCCGAGGCGGCCGCGGAACGTACCCGGGAGATGACGGCGCTGCTGCGGGCGTTCCTGGAACTGCCGAAACCGGTCGTCGGGGTGATCGACGGTCACGTGCGGGCCGGGGGGATGGGGCTGGTCGGCGCGTGCGACATCGTCGTCGCGGGACCGCGCTCGACCTTCGCGCTGACCGAGGTCAGACTCGGGCTCGCGGCGTCGATCATCTCCCTGACCGTGCTGCCCCGCCTGTCCCAGCGGGCCGCGGGCCGGTACTTCCTCACCGGCGAACGGTTCGGCCCGGAGGAAGCGGTCGCGATCGGCCTGGTGACGATGGAGACGGACGATCCCCACGGGACCGTGCACGAACTGCTGGCCGAACTGTCCGAGTGCTCGCCGCAGGGCCTGGCCGAGTCGAAGCGGTTGACCACGATGCGGATGCTCGCGGACTTCGACCGATACGGCGACGAGCTGGCCGCGCAGTCCGCGCGTCTGTTCGGTTCCGAGGAGGCGGTCGAAGGGGTGACGGCGTTCCTGCAGCGCCGGCGCCCGTCGTGGGCGCGGATGTGAAGCGGTCGGCGCGGTGCTTTTGATCGAGCGGGCTTCCGTGAGGAACAGTGCAGGCATGAGCACAGGGCAGGGCGACGACAGCCGACGACGCGCGGAGCAGGAACACACCCGCGCCCGCGCGGAGCAGGAACACACCCGCGCCCGCGCGGAGCAGGAACGCAGCCGCGCCACCCGTACGACGATTCTCGATGCCGCTGTCGAAGTCCTGGTCGCGCACGGATATTCGCGTGCGACCACCGTACGGATCCAGCAGGCTGCCGGGGTGTCCCGCGGGCGGCTGCTGCACCACTATCCCAATCGGGACTCGCTGCTCGTCGCGGCCGTCCATCACCTGGCCGCGCGCGGGGTCCGCGACGTGGGCCGGGACCGGCAGTGGCCGGCGGACCCGGTCGAGCGGATCGCGGTGGCCGTGGACCTGATGTGGCAGCACTTCCGCCAGCCGTACTTCTGGGCGTCGATGGAACTGTGGCTGGCCGCGCGGTCGCACGAGGATCTGCGCACCGAACTGCTGCCGCTGGAACGGGCGCTCGGCGGCATGATCAAGGAACAGACGGACGGGTTCTTCGGACCGGACCTGACCGCGAATCCGCGCTACGCCGAGATCCGCGACCTCGTGTACACGAGTATGCGCGGGGTCGCGCTCGGCTACGCGATCGATCCGCGGGACGCCGAGAGCGATCCGTACCTGCGGGAATGGCGCCGGCAGTTCGAACAGGTGTTGCTCGATCGTGCCTGACGACCGGTGCTTCCGCGGCGGGCGCCGAGTACCGCTACGCCGATGCGCGCACGGCCAGCGCGTCCGCGAACGTCTTCTTCAGCGACCACCGCAGGTGCTCGAGGTCCGGCTGCGGCGTCGACTGCTGGTATCCGTACAGGATGAACAGTCCCATCCGGGCGAAGTTCTCGGCGTCGGCGCCGGATCCGAGGAGACCGGTCGTCGCTTCCAGTACGACGTCGAATCGTTGCCGGTCGACCGTGTTCTGCACGGCCCGGACCTCGGCGTCGCTGTGTGCCCACGCCCGGATCGCGGATTCGGCACGGTGCGGCAGCCCGCATGCGAACTCGATGAGCAGTTCGAGGCGCTGATCGGACTCGGCGACGAGCCGGGCCGCGTCCACGAGTCGCAGGGTCTGCTTGTCGAGCCAGTGCTGCAGGAACTCGGTCTTGAACTGACCCCAGCTCTGGAAATAGTTGTAGAACGAACCCGTCGTGACGGACAGGCGCCGGCAGAGAGGTGCCTGCTTGAGGCCACCGTGATCGTCCGTAGACAGAATCTCGATGGCGGCGTCGAAATAGTCTTCCCGCCTGACGAGTGTCGCCACGACGTGACCTCCCCTCTCTGGCCGTGTCGTTCCCGAGTGTACGAAAGGGCGTGCCGTATCCCCGGCGACCTGCCGCGCGGTGCCATCATGGGTCTGCTGCCGGCTCTGGGGAAGAGTGCCGAGGAACCGCACAGCACGACACACACCGGAGGGCAGCAGTGAAGCGGGAGCCCAAGCAGGACCGCAGCCGCGCCACACGCCGGCGGTTGCTCGAAGCGACGATCGACTGCCTCGCCGAACTCGGCTGGGGTGCCACCACGGTCGGTGTCGTCGCCGAACGTGCCGGTGTGTCGCGGGGCGCGACCCAGCATCATTTCCCGACCCGCGAGGACCTGATCACCGCGGCGCTCGAGTTCATGTTCGACAGCCGCATGGATCTGGTGCGCCGCGAGAGCATCGATCTGCCGTACGGTCCGGCCCGCACCGAGGCGGTGGTGGCGCGGCTCGTCGAGCAGTACACCGGCAGCCTGTTCCGGGCCGCGCTGCAGGTGTGGACCGCCGCGGCCGCCGATCCGGAACTGCGGGCGCGCATCGTGCCGCTGGAGGAACACTTCGGGCGCGTCGCGCACCGCGTGGCTCTCGAGGAACTCGACGCGGACGGCTCCGATCCGGTCGTGCACCGCATGGTGCAGGCCACGCTCGACCTCGCCCGCGGTCTCGGTCTCGCGGACGTGCTCACCGACGATTCGCGGCGACGTGCCGAGATCGTGCGGAACTGGGCCGCCCAGCTCGACACCGTCATCGACGCGGCGCGGCGCCGCCGGGCGACCGAGCACTCGGCTGGGTAAGGTCAGTGTCCATGCTTGCCAAGCCGGCCACGATGCTGGCCGCGGTCGCGGCCCTCGGGTTCGCCGCCACCGGGTGCGGTTCCGGCGACGACGCGCCTCCGGCCGCCGACGTGTCTCCTGCCCAGCAGGTCACCGAGCCGGGTCCGTTCTTCGGGGAGTGCAGCTCGGTCACCGACGACGAGGTGGCCGCCGCGTTCGGTCTGGGCGCGTTCGCGACGGTCACCCGCAATTCGGTCGGGTGCGAATGGGAGACGGTGGTCGGCGGGCCGAGCGTCACGTTCTCCTGGTACCGGGGCAGTCCCATCGGGCGCGAGCGCGCCGGCTCCGATCTGATAGGACGCCCGGCCGAGGACGTCGAGATCGGCGGTCACGAGGGATTCATGGGCTCGGCGCAGAACGAGCTGGGGCAGACCGTGTTGTGCGAGATCGGCCTTCAATACGGTGGCGACTTCGTCCACTGGTCCGTCACGTACGCGGACTTCACGCCCGCCGCTGACGCGTGTGTGGTCGCGCGCCGGCTCGCGGAACTGTCCGCGGAGAGGGCGGTGGAATGAGCGCGCGCCGAATCACCGCGAACCGGCTGCGACGGACCGCCGCGGCGGTGCTGGCCACCGTGGTCGCCGGGGGAGCGCTCGCCGGGTGCAGCCGCACGATCGAGGGACGCGCCGTACAGGAAGGTGCCGGCGGGGGTGGAGCCTCGGCCGAATTCACCAAGCTGCTCACCGAGTGCGACGCCGTCACCGACGAGCAGATCGCGGAGAGCGTCGGATCCGACTACGTGCTGCGCGGGTTCTTCGGCGCGATCTGCCGCTGGGACGGCGACGGGCCGAGCGGGCCGGTCAAGGTCACCTTCAACTGGTTCGAGACGGGTGCCCTCGACACCGAACGCGAGGCCGGCGAACGGCTCGGCTACGCGGTGGAGAACACCACCGTCGAGGGCCGGCGGGCGCTTCTGATGCGACGGCCCGCCGATCCGCATTCGTGCGGTGTCTCCGCGAACGCGTCGACCGTGGGGATCTTCGGCTGGTGGGTGCAGTACGTGCCCGGATCGGCGCATCCGGACCCGTGCGAAGCGGCCGCAACACTGGCCCGGCTCACTCTCAACCTGAGCAGTTGAGGCCGCGGTGCGAGGTCGGTGGGGGAGCGGTAGCTCACTTTGACCTCGTGGCTCGCCGCCGGGTATCGTTGTGGGTCGTGTCCGGCATGCCCGGGCCGATCTGTGTGCCTATGCGAGGTAGTGCCGTGCGCGCGGTCTGTAGACAACTGCAGTTTGCGAGCCCCCGGCTGCCTGTGTGGGGGTACGCGACACGCCCGACCTCGTGTGCACACGGGGGGCGGGTGCGGGGCAGCAGCTTCCTTGTCCCAACCGATGGATCCCTAATTTCAGAACAGCCGAGGCTGCTCGTGTGAGCAGCTCCAGACAACGAGAAAGCCTGTAGATGCCAACCATCAATCAGCTGGTCCGCAAGGGCCGCCGCGACAAGACCGCCAAGGTCAAGACCGCGGCCCTCAAGGGCAGCCCGCAGCGCCGTGGCGTGTGCACCCGCGTGTACACCACCACCCCGAAGAAGCCGAACTCGGCTCTCCGTAAGGTCGCGCGTGTCCGCCTGACCAGCGCTGTCGAGGTCACCGCGTACATCCCCGGTGAGGGTCACAACCTCCAGGAGCACTCGATGGTGCTCGTTCGCGGCGGTCGTGTGAAGGACCTCCCGGGTGTCCGCTACAAGATCATCCGCGGCTCGCTCGACACCCAGGGTGTCAAGAACCGCAAGCAGGCTCGCAGCCGCTACGGAGCGAAGAAGGAGAAGGGCTGATGCCACGTAAGGGTCCCGCTCCCAAGCGCCCGCTGATCGCCGATCCGGTCTACGGTTCGCCGCTGGTCACCCAGCTGGTCAACAAGATCCTCCTGGACGGCAAGAAGTCCACCGCCGAGCGCATCGTCTACGAGGCACTCGAGCAGGCTCGCGAGAAGACCGGCACCGATCCGGTCGTCACCCTCAAGCGCGCGCTCGACAACGTCAAGCCCGCCCTCGAGGTCCGCAGCCGCCGCGTCGGTGGCGCCACCTACCAGGTTCCGGTCGAGGTTCGCCCGGGCCGTTCCACCACGCTGGCCCTGCGCTGGCTGGTCACCTTCGCGCGTCAGCGCCGTGAGAAGACCATGGTGGAGCGTCTGGCCAACGAGCTCCTCGACGCGAGCAACGGTCTCGGCGCGTCCGTGAAGCGCCGCGAGGACACCCACAAGATGGCTGAAGCCAACAAGGCGTTCGCGCACTACCGCTGGTGAGTCGTTGCCGGCCGGGAGGATCGGTTACCACCACCTCCCGGTCGGCTGCTCGCACATCTGTGTCGGTCCTGTGACGGCCGGCTGACAACACAAGAACACGTGGTCCGCACCCAAGGACCGACACGAGCTACGAGCGGGGTTTACCTGTGGCACAGGAAGTGCTGACCGACCTGAACAAGGTCCGCAACATCGGCATCATGGCGCACATCGATGCCGGCAAGACCACCACGACCGAGCGCATCCTCTTCTACACCGGTGTGAACTACAAGATCGGTGAGACCCACGACGGTGCCTCGACCACCGACTGGATGGAGCAGGAGAAGGAGCGTGGTATCACCATCACCTCCGCCGCCGTGACCTGCTTCTGGAACAAGAACCAGATCAACATCATCGACACCCCCGGCCACGTCGACTTCACGGTCGAGGTCGAGCGGTCCCTGCGCGTCCTCGACGGCGCGGTCGCCGTGTTCGACGGCAAGGAGGGCGTCGAGCCCCAGTCCGAGCAGGTCTGGCGCCAGGCTGCCAAGTACGACGTTCCGCGCATCTGCTTCGTCAACAAGATGGACAAGATGGGCGCGGACTTCTACTTCACCGTGCAGACGATCATCGATCGTCTCGGTGCGAAGCCGCTGGTCCTCCAGCTTCCGATCGGTGCCGAGGATGCCTTCGACGGCGTCGTCGACCTCGTCGAGATGAAGGCCATCACCTGGCGCGGCACCGTCGAGATCGGCGCCGAGCCGACCATCGAGGAGATCCCCGCCGACCTCGCCGACAAGGCCGCCGAGTACCGCGAGAAGCTGCTCGAGACCGTCGCCGAGTCCGACGAAGAGCTCATGGAGAAGTACTTCGGCGGCGAGGAACTCACCGTCGCGGAGATCAAGGCTGCCATCCGCAAGATGACCGTCGCCTCCGAGCTCTACCCGGTGCTGTGCGGCTCCGCGTTCAAGAACAAGGGTGTTCAGCCCATGCTCGACGCGGTCATCGACTACCTGCCGAACCCGCTGGACATCGGCGAGGTTCAGGGCACCAAGCTCGGTGACGAGGAGGAGACCCTCACCCGCAAGCCGAGCAAGGACGAGCCGTTCTCCGCTCTGGCCTTCAAGATCGCTGCGCACCCGTTCTTCGGCAAGCTGACCTTCGTCCGCGTGTACTCCGGCCGGGTCGAGCCCGGTGCCCAGGTGCTCAACGCCACCAAGGGCAAGAAGGAGCGCATCGGCAAGCTGTTCCAGATGCACGCCAACAAGGAGAACCCGGTCGACGAGGCCGTCGCGGGCCACATCTACGCGATGATCGGCCTGAAGGACACCACGACCGGTGACACCCTGTGCGCGCAGGACGCCCCGATCGTCCTCGAGTCGATGACCTTCCCGGACCCGGTCATCCAGGTCTCCATCGAGCCCAAGACCAAGTCCGACCAGGAGAAGCTGGGCACCGCGATCCAGAAGCTCGCCGAAGAGGACCCGACGTTCTCCGTCGAGCTCGACGAGGAGACCGGCCAGACCGTCATCGGCGGCATGGGCGAGCTCCACCTCGACATCCTCGTCGACCGCATGCGTCGCGAGTTCAAGGTCGAGGCCAACGTCGGCAAGCCGCAGGTCGCGTACCGCGAGACCATCACCAAGCCGGTCGAGAAGCTCGAGTTCACGCACAAGAAGCAGACCGGTGGTTCCGGCCAGTTCGCGAAGGTCATCATCGCCCTGGAGCCCTTCAAGGGCGAGGACGGCGCGACCTACGAGTTCGAGAACAAGGTCACCGGTGGCCGCGTGCCGCGCGAGTACATCCCGTCCGTCGACGCCGGTGCGCAGGACGCGATGCAGTACGGCGTGCTCGCCGGCTACCCGCTGGTGAACGTCAAGGTCACGCTCCTCGACGGTGCGTACCACGACGTCGACTCGTCGGAAATGGCGTTCAAGATCGCCGGTTCGCAGGCCCTGAAGGAAGCTGCCCGCAAGGCTGCTCCGGTCATCCTCGAGCCGCTCATGGCTGTCGAGGTCACCACCCCCGAGGACTACATGGGTGAAGTGATCGGCGACCTCAACTCCCGCCGTGGCCAGATCCAGGCCATGGAGGAACGCAGTGGTGCCCGTGTCGTGAAGGCGCTGGTTCCGCTCTCGGAGATGTTCGGTTACATCGGTGACCTGCGGTCGAAGACCCAGGGCCGGGCGAACTTCTCCATGGTGTTCGATTCCTACGCAGAGGTTCCGTCGAACGTCTCGAAGGAAATCATCGCCAAGGCGACCGGCGAGTAACCTTCGGGTTATCCCCTCGGTCACCTGCACGACCAAGTAATAAAACCGCACTGCTGCATACTGCAAGCAACAACAGTCCAGGAGGACATTCCAGTGGCGAAGGCGAAGTTCGAGCGGACCAAGCCGCACGTGAACATCGGCACCATCGGTCACGTCGACCATGGCAAGACCACCACCACGGCTGCGATCACCAAGGTGCTGGCCGACAAGTACCCGGATCTCAACGAGAGCTTCGCGTTCGACCAGATCGACAAGGCTCCCGAGGAGAAGGCTCGTGGTATCACGATCAACATCTCCCACGTCGAGTACCAGACGGAGAAGCGCCACTACGCGCACGTCGACGCTCCGGGTCACGCCGACTACATCAAGAACATGATCACCGGTGCTGCCCAGATGGACGGCGCGATCCTGGTCGTGGCCGCCACCGACGGCCCGATGCCGCAGACGCGTGAGCACGTGCTGCTCGCCCGCCAGGTCGGCGTGCCCTACATCCTCGTCGCCCTGAACAAGGCCGACATGGTCGACGACGAGGAAATCCTCGAGCTCGTCGAGATGGAGGTCCGCGAGCTGCTGGCCGCCCAGGAGTTCGACGAGGAAGCTCCGGTCGTCCCGATCTCGGCTCTCAAGGCGCTCGAGGGTGACCCGAAGTGGGTCAAGTCCATCGAGGACCTGATGGACGCTGTCGACGAGTCGATCCCGGACCCGGTCCGTGAGACCGACAAGCCGTTCCTGATGCCCGTCGAGGACGTCTTCACGATCACCGGTCGTGGCACCGTCGTCACCGGCCGCATCGAGCGCGGTGTCATCAACGTGAACGAGGAAGTCGAGATCGTCGGTATCCGCCCGACCTCGACCAAGACCACGGTCACCGGCATCGAGATGTTCCGCAAGCTGCTCGACCAGGGCCAGGCCGGCGACAACGTCGGTCTGCTGGTCCGCGGCATCAAGCGCGAGGACGTCGAGCGCGGCCAGGTCGTCGTCAAGCCGGGCACCACGACTCCGCACACGGAGTTCGAGGGCCAGGCCTACATCCTCAACAAGGAAGAGGGCGGCCGCCACACGCCGTTCTTCAACAACTACCGTCCGCAGTTCTACTTCCGTACCACGGACGTGACGGGCGTTGTGACCCTTCCCGAGGGCACCGAGATGGTCATGCCGGGCGACAACACCGAGATGTCGGTCGTCCTGATCCAGCCGGTCGCTATGGACGAGGGCCTGCGCTTCGCGATCCGCGAGGGTGGCCGCACCGTCGGCGCCGGTCGCGTCACGAAGATCATCAAGTGAGCTAGTTCTCGCTGACGCCGATGGCGCTCACTCCTTCGGGAGTGGGCGCCATTTGCGCTTTCAGCGCCCGTGTCTCCTTGTGGCGGTTGGGACCGCCACAAGGAGACACGAGCACGATCCTTGACATCCGCGGCCGACGCGAGGATCGTCCTAAGTGTGTTAGGCAAACCGAATCGCGATAGGGTTGCCGAACGCCGTTCGGCAACTCGGTCCGAGATTCTCACCGCGGCCTGGGATACCGCCCGCGAGCGCGGGCTCGCGAACCTGACCCTCCGCGAGGTCGCCGACCGCGTGGGAATGCGGCCCCCCTCGCTCTACAGCCACTTCGATTCGAAGAACGCGCTCTACGACGCGATGTTCGGACAGGCGTGGAGCGAGTGCCTGGCGGTCATGACGGAATGCGTCCGGAACCTGCCCGACACACCGCGCGGTGTGCTGCGATCCCTCGCGGCCACCTTCTTCGATTTCTGCGTCGAAGATCTCGCCCGATTCCAGCTGATGAACCAGCGGATCGTCATCGACTTCGAGCCGAGCGACGAAGCGTATGCGCCGGCCGTGCAGACCCTCGATCTGTTCCGTAACACGTTGGCAGAGTTGGGGATTCGTGACCAGCAGGATGTGGATCTGTGCGTCGCGCTCACGGGTGGTCTCATCGACGCCCAGCTCGCCAACGATCCCGGTGGCGACCGGTGGCGTCGGCTCCTCGATCGGGCCGTGAACATGTTCGCCGAGAATGTAGGACTGTAAGGAGCGTCCGATGGCTGCAACGACTGCAACCGAGTCCACCACGCGGCCACGACGACCGGAGATGCAACGCGACCTCGCGATGCGCCTGGCCGCCACCGAGTACGAGCGGTTCGCCGATCTGCTGGACCGGCTGACGCCCGACGAGTGGAGACAACCGACCGAATGCCCCGGCTGGGACGTGCGCGCGATGGCCGGTCACGCCTACGGGATGACGCGGATGTCCGCGTCCCTCCTGGAGATGCGTCGCCAGCTCGCCGTCGCGAAACGGTCGCCCGGCGTCTTCATCGACGCGCTGACCGCGCATCAGGTCGAGAAATACGCGAGTCTCGACACCGCGACATTGGCGTCGGCCTACCGGGCGACGGGGGCCAAGGCGGCCCGGGCACGCGCCCGCACGCCGTCCCTCGTGCGGAAGCTGACCCTGAAACCGGCGCAGACGGTCGGTGGCGTCGAGGAATGGTGGACCGTCGGATATCTGGTCGACGTCATCGTCACACGTGACCCCTGGATGCACCGCGTGGACATCTGCCGCGCGACCGGCGAGACGATGGTCCTGACCCCCGAACACGACGGGGCGCTCGTCGCCGACGTCGTCGCCGAATGGGCAGGACGGCACGGCCGGCCGATCGATCTCACCCTGACCGGTCCGGCCGGAGGTCGCTGGCGCACCGGGTCCGGTGCACAACCAGTCGAGATGGACGCGGTCGAGTTCTGTCGCGTCCTGTCCGGTCGCGCGCCGGGAACGGGCCTTCTCGCAGTGCAGGTTCCGTTCTGATCGCTGCGCGCCCGGCCGTCGGCCGTCAGTAGCCGGCCCGCGCGGCGACCGCCTCGGTCTCCGGTGCCGGCCCGAGCGTCGGGTCCGGGCTCCAGCCGAGGATCGGCGGCACGAACACGCAGTTCAGCGGTCGCGGATCCTCCGGATCGAGTGCCTTCAGCACGAACCACGCGGCGTTCGGGTCGTTGACGATGCCGGCGTGCTCGACGAAGTCGTTGCCGCAGTGATCCTGGAGCACGATGTTCGTTGCGTTGGGGGCTTCGCGATAACCGCTGGTGTAGGGCAGGACGATCTCTTCGTAGCGGCTCATGATGTTCGTGTAGGTGACCTCGTCGGCGTACACGCCGGCCTCCTGGATGGTGTGGATCCAGTCGGAGCCGGCCAGCACCTGCGGGCAGGCGCCACACCCGAGCGCGTGCACCAGGTTCTCCATGTCCTGGCGTGCCCCGACCTGCTCGAACAACTCGAAAGACGCGGCGATCAGGAACGCGTGGCTGCCCTCGTACACGGGACCGAGGGAGATGTAGTCGTCGACCTTCTCGTTGCCGCCGAGGAACTTGACGTACCAGACGGGCATCAGCGTGCCCTGCGAGTGGCCGATCAGATCCACCTTCTCCGCGCCGGTGGCGGCGAGAACCTCGTCGACGAAATCGGAAAGCTGCTGCGCGCTTTCCTCCATCGGCAGCAGTCCGCCGACGGCGCCGAGCGGCCACGGCAGGTCGGCATGGTTGCCGTAAGTGAGGGCGAAGACGCAGTACCCCTCGTTGGCGAGCAGGGGTGCCAGGTACGACCAGTTGTCCTGCCGGTTGAGGACGGTGCCGTGCACGAGGATCACCGGGTCGGGATGTTCCTCCGACGGCACGCAGCTCCAGTCGTTGGTGCCGGGGGCGTTGCCGCCGGGTGATCCCAATTCGCTTGCGAGACCGTCGAGGAAGGTCTTTCCCACGGGTAGGGGAGGTGCAGGTTCCTCGGCCTGTGCCGTTCCGGTTCCGAAGAGCGCGAAGATCGCCGCGAAGGTCGCGGCGGTGAGTGCGCGCAGGCGCATGTCCACCCCCCTGTCGATACGTGAATGCGCAGAAAGTTAACAGAGATTCCACATCGTCGACCAGCCCCCGGCGGTGGCCCGGTGGCCTCGTGAATCACGATGTGCCCACCGATTCGGAATTCGCCCGTGCTACACGGTAGTTGTCAACCTGCCTGAGACAGGTAGTGGTTGATGTTGATTCCGGTGAGGACGGGGAGCTGTGGCGCGAGCGGGCGACGGTGAAACCGT
>NZ_JBSFRG010000036.1:0-57901 GCF_053589115.1 Rhodococcus sp. NPDC003383
CGCCCGGGTCCGTGGCAACCCCCCCCCGGGTTTTGGGGCGCATGGTGGTCCACCACCTATGCCCCCCCCTCGCCCTCGTGCGCGGTTTCGGTAGCCCCCGCTACCGAAACCGCGCACGAGCGGTGGGGCCGACGCGAGGATCGCCGACCGCGCGCGGATGACCTACCCGGTCGGCCGGAAATGCGGACCCGGGTCGGTGGCGCCGGGGTGCCGATGGGTGTTGCGTGCCCGCGCCATCCGCCATTGCAGAACGGCCACCGTCGCCAGTGCAAACACCAGCAGCAGCACGAGTTGGACGACGTTGGCGTTCATCGCAACCTCCTGCGCTACCGGGCTTCTGCTCGGCTCACGTACCCACCGCGGCACCGGTTGAAACACCTCGGTGGTGTGCCTTTGTGGCGGTGGGGGGCGCCATTAGGGCACACCGGCGCGTCAGCGCACCGGTAGGCTCCGCTCCGGGGACCCGCGCACCCGGCGAAGGAGTGACTGTGGAACTCGACGTCCGCGACTCCGGAGATCTTCCGGCATCGAAGATCGAGGAGTTCTACGATTCGGTGCTCGCGCCGTCGTTCGCCGACTCCGAACTGATCCCGCGCGCCGAATTCCTTGCCCACCTGAACGATCCCGGTGGTGACACCGTTGCCTCCGTGGCATTCGACGACGCCGGAGAGATCCTGGGTGGCGCTGTGGGCCAATGGTTTCCTCAATGCCGGGTCATGCTGACCGCGTACCTGGCGATCCGGCCGGGGCGGCGGGGCGGCGGAATCGGGGGCAGGATCCTGCGGGCGGTGCTCGCGGACTGGCAGCGACGCGTCGATCCACTGTTGATCGTGGGTGAGGTCGAGGACCCGCGACACCACACCGACATCGGCTTCGGTGACCCCGAGAGGCGGCTGAAGTTCTACGCGGCCGCCGGCGCGAAAATCATCCCTGTCCCGTACTTCCAGCCGGCCATCCAGGCCGGCGGGGAGCGTGTCCCGCACCTGTTCCTCATGACGTTCGCGGTCTCGGACGAGTGCCGCCGCGGCGAACGCGGCATCGACGCCTCGCCGGTACGCGCCTTCCTCGAGGCGAACCTCGCCGGGAACGAGGGGAGCGTCGACCGGGACGACCCCGCCACCGCGGCGTTGTTCGACGCCGTGACGGGAGCGGCGGTCGAGCTCGTCGACCCCGCCGGTCTCCACGGTGACCGGTGACGAACCGCAACCGCTCGTCCTACCGTGGAACGAGCCGCACCTCCGGCGGCCCACAAGAAGGAGGCACCAGCCATGTCCGGCAAAGTTGTGCACTTCGAGATCCCGTTCGACGACGGTGACCGCGCCCGCAGCTTCTATCGGGAAGCGTTCGGGTGGCAGATCAACGAGATGCCCGAGTTGGACTACACGATCGTCGTCACCGGCCCGACCGACGAGACCGGAATGTCGTCCGAACCCGGCTACATCGGCGGCGGCATGATGCAGCGAGGGGAAGCCGCTGCACCGGTCGTCACCATCGACGTCGACAACATCGATCAGGCACTCGAAAAGATCGAATCACTGGGTGGGAAGACCGTCTCGCCCCGTACACCCGTGGGCACGATGGGTTTCGCGGCGTACTTCAAGGATTCCGAGGGCAACCTCATGGGGCTTTGGGAGACCGCGCGCGAGAACTGATACCCGCGTGCCTGCACGCCGACGTTCGCCGGACGAGGCTGCCGGTCAGGCGGTCGCGTCCGCGACGTCGCCGCGAGCGAAGAGCTGAACGAGTGCGTCCCCGGCGCGCATGCAGGGGATCGACGAGGCGGTCACGGCACGCAGGGTCGACGCCTCCGTGGGGGTGCAGACGCCACCCAGCACGTCGTCGGTCGCGATCGCGCACGTGATCAGATCCGGCGTGAACCGCCGGGTGGTCTCCCATCCCTGCTGCGAGGCCAGATCTCGCACGGACGTCCACTGGGAGATCTCGGCCTCGTCGGGATGACCGACGAACAACAGGCGCCTCTGGGTTGTAGTCACTGGGAACCCCCTGCCAACTCTGCGTGTGACCTCTCTATCGTGTGACGCTATCGCCCTTGTTACACGGAAGTGAGGTACGACACACCCGCTGTCGCGTTTCACAGGTCGGGCGAGCGGATCGGCAGGCGAGCGCCGGTGGCGCACCCCGGTCCGCCGCGGTCCGGTGGCCGGTCCTGCCGAGAGGCGGGTTCGACTGTGGGCTGTCACGAGGGCGCGGCGGGCCTCCACGTCGGCCGATATAAAGAGACAGATCTGTCTCTATTCGAATTCTCGGGAGGATGCGGATGTCCGGACGAGTTGGTGACGCGGCCTCGGCGACCGGGGTCGCCGCCGAACCGGTCGGGGCATCGTGATCGTCGGTGCCCGCGGTCCGGCGACCGCGACGATGCGCGCCGCGCGACACGAGACCTGGGGATCACCGCTCGAGGTGGTCGAAGTACCCCGCCCCGAACCCGCCGCCGGCGAGGTGCGGGTCGCGATGGCGGCCACCGGCGTGAACCCGATCGACATCTACACCGGGAAACACGCGGGGTACGAGCAGTCCATGCGGCTTCCGTTCGTCCCCGGCTGGGATGTCGCCGGCACCGTCGACGCCGTCGGGTACGGCGTGACCCGGCATCGCGTCGGAGACCGCGTCTTCGGCCTGGCGCTGTTCCCGCACCCCGCCGGCACCTATGCGGAGTTCGTCACCGTTCCGGCGCATCAACTGGTGCGGATCCCTTCCACGATGACCTTCGCGGAGGCGGGCTCCGCACCGATGGCAGCGTTGACCGCCTGGCAGATGCTCGACGCAGCAGGCGTGGTCGCCGGTCATCGCGTGCTCGTGGACGGAGCCTCGGGCGGCGTGGGTCACCTGGCGGTCCAGATCGCGGCGGTCAGGGGAGCGACCGTCGTCGCACTGGCGAGGCCGGATCACCATGACACGCTGCATGCGCTCGGCGCGGAAACCTGCGTGGACTACGAGGATCCGGGTGCGCTGCGGGAGATCGCCCCGGTCGATGCCTTCCTCGACTACGTCGGGCACGAGTTCGGGAGAAGCCTGCTCGACCGGGTGAAACCGGGCGGCACCGCGGCGTTGGCGACCGCGTGGTCGATTCCGGCCTATCCGGAGGATGCCGAGCGCCTGGGGATTCATGTCCGATCCTGCCTGGTCGAACCCGATCCGGCGGCGCTCGGCGAGTTCGCCGCACTCGTGGACTGCGGTGCCGTTCGCTTCGTGGTCGGCGCCGAATTCGATCTCGACCACGCCGCCGACGCGCAACAGGCTGCCGTGCGGCGCGGTGGCTTCGGCAAGACGGTCATCGCGACGGCCCGGCGGGAGCCGGTGTGAGCGACAAGCCCCGGCAGCTGCGCGGAACCGCTGTCCGCGACCGGCTGGTCGACGTCGCGACGGAACTCTTCTACGTCAACGGTGTCAGGGCGGTCGGCATCGACGAGGTGCTCCGGCGATCCGGGATCTCGAAAGCCAGTCTGTACAGATGGTTTCCGAGCAAGGACGACCTGATCGTGGCAGTGCTGCAACGCCGGAACGACATGTTCTGGCGGAAATGGGATGCAGTGGCCCGCGAGAACCCGGATGCTCGGGACGAACTGGTCGCGCAGGCGACGTGGATGCGGGACCTCGCGACCTCGGAGGGATATCGCGGCTGCGTATTCGTCAACACCGCAGCGGAATTCGATTCCGATCACGCCCGCATCCGGGACAGGTGCCTCGACCACGAAGCGGAGCTCCACCGCCGGCTGCGCGGACTCACCGCGCGCCTGGATGTGGTGGACGGCGACCTGCTCGCGGACCGGCTCCACGTCGCGATCGTCGGAGCGTTCGCCGTCGGCGGGGTGTACCCGGCCGGCGGACCCGCCGATGGGCTCCCCGACCTGGTGGACGTCCTCCTCTCCGCTGCGGTCCCGGTTGGTTCGCCTACCGTTCGATCCCTACCGCCGCTTCGAGATCCGACAGCGCCCGTTCCGTGAGCGGAATGAGCGTCTCGATGTCGGGAAGTTGTTCTCGCCCCGCGACGTACCCGATGTCGAGCTTGTCGTCGTACGAGCACACGGTGATGTTGAGGGCGAGACCGTCGTACACCGTGGAGACCGGGTAGATCGCCTCGAGGTGGGCGCCGTTCCAGTACCGGTCGGTGGGCGGACCCGGCACGTTCGACAACGCCAGGTTGAACGCCGGCCGCGGAGTCGGCGCGAACGGAACCTGGGGGAGCAGCACCGTCGGCGCGATGGCGGGCAGGGCCACGGCCAGCGACGCACCCGATCCGAGATCGGCGACCTGCTCTTTCGCCTCCGACATGGACCGATGGACGGTGGCGAGCCGCTGCGCCGGATCGTCCCGTTCGGTGCCGAGCGTGCACAGCGCGACACCGAACGCATTGGCGGCGGCGTCGTCCGCGGCGGCGTCGCGGGGCCGGACCGTGATCGGGCAGATCGCGACCAGGGATTCGTCGGGAAGTTCGTCGTGGGCGAGCAGCCAGTACCGCAGCACACCGGCGACGACGGCGGTCAGGACGTCGTTGGTGGTGGTGCCCGTTTCCTGGGCGACCGCGCGGACGCGGGCACGGGAGATCTCGGCCCCGGCGACGGAGCGTGCGGGCGCGAGCCTGCCGTTGAACCTGGTGTCGGGCGCCGAGAACGGCAGGGTCGCGCTGCCTCCGGTCAACGCCTTGAAGACGTTCAGGAATCCACCCTTGCCGAGCCGCACCGCGAAGTCCGCGCCTGCCGCCGCGGCCTCGACCGTCGAGCGGGCCAGTGCGAGCGGTCCCGGGAACCGGGTGCCGGCACTCGAATCCCGTTCCCGGGAGGGCGCGGTGAACAACTGCATGCCACGGCGGTCCGGATCGTCGCACACCCAGGACTCGATCATCCGGATGCCGCCGATGCCGTCGACCACCGAATGGTGCACCTTGACGAGCAATCCGATCCGATCGCCGTCGAAACCGTCGATCACGTGCACCTGCCACATGGGCCGCGACCGATCGAGCGGCTCGGCGTGCACGTCACCGACGAACGACCACAGTGCCTCCCGGCCCGAACCGGCCGGCAGCGTCCTCCGGAACACGTGCTCGCTCATGTCCGGGTCGGCGTCGCGCCAGGTCCACGCCCCGCCCGTGTCGACGCCGCGGTGCGGACGACGGCGCAGCCGCGGGTCGAGGAGGTCCGCGTCGACACGGCACGCGCGGTGGATCTCGTCGACGAAGGCAGACCCGGCACCCTCGGGCGGTGCCAGGACGATCAGCGCAGAAATGTGCATCGGATTCGACAGCTCCTCGGCCGTCATCATCAAGGCACCCATCGCGTCCATTGCCGCCATCGCACTACCTCCCCCGCCTGTGGCCCCCGCGTCAGGACTCCCCGCCGCAGCTTCGCACGTCGGCAACCGAACGGCTCGCCGCGCAGGCGGTGTGTCGCACGCGCCGCCTACCCGGGCGGCGCCGGTGGGGCGTGGTCCGGCGCGATCTGCGCACCGATCTCCCGGAACAGGGCCTGGGCCTGATTCGAGTATGCGCCGGTGTCGGCGAACGCTTCCGGACCGTAGGTCGCCGCGACCGCGATCGCGATCTTCCGGTCCGGCAGATACGCCTCGACCGCCGAGTACCCGGCGAACAGCGGGTTCTGCAGCAGCCAGTCGCCGGAGATCACGACGCCCAGCCCGTACGTGTAGCCCTCGGTCTGTTCGGCGCACGTCGCGCAGCCGGGTTGTGCGTGTGTCCTGCCGCGCAGATCGGTCGAGACCATCGCTCGGTGCGACTCGGGGGAGAGCAACCGGCCGGTGCCCACCGCGACCGCGGTGTCGTGGAGGTCGTAGATGTTGCTGGTCTGGACGGCGCCGTTCGTGATCGTCCACGACGGATCCCAGAAGCTGGTCTCCTCGTAGAACGGAGTGGTGGGAGGAATACCCAGGAACTGGCGGCGCTCCGAACTGAACGCGTGCAGCACGGGATCCGGGATCGCCGGGGTCTGCGTCGCCTGGGTGTCGTCGAGTTGCAGTGGGTCCAGGATCCGTTCCTGCACAAGCGTTTCGACGGTCTTACCGGTGATCTTCTCGAGAGCCAGGCCGAGGATCACGTAGTTGGTGTGCGCGTAGTTCCAGTTGGTGCCGGGCTCGTACAGCAACGGTTTCGACGTCGCATACGAGAGAAGCTCCTCGGGTGTCCACGACCGGAACGGATCGGCGTAGATCGCGTTCGCGAACTCGTCGTTGCCGATGACGTAATCCGGGTAGCCCGAGGTCATCTGCGCGAGCTGGCCGAGCGTGACGCGGTCGGTGTGCGGGATGTCCGGCAGCCACCGGGACACCCGGTCGTCGAGCGTCACCGTGCCCTCGTCGACCAGCTGCAGCAGCACCGTCGAGATGTACGAGATCGCGACGGCGCCGTTGCGGAAGTGCATGTCCGGGGTCGCGGGCACCCCGGTCATCGACTCGCCGACCGCGCGCGTGACGATCTCCTCGCCGTCCTCGGTGACCCGGACGATCACCGCCCGCAGGTGACGGTCCGCCATCGCCTGCTCGACGATCCGCATGATCGCGTCGGCCTGCGCGGGGTCGGCGCTCTCGACGCCGGCGGGTGTCCGCGCCGTGTCCTGCAACCCGTTCGACGACGAACACGCAGCCAGTATCCCGAACGCGCAGAACAGCGCGAGAACCCTCCACCCGATCGACATATCGGCAGTCTGTCAGGTCCGCCGCGACACTGCCGGTATTCTCGTCCCGTCGAACCTTCCGGGAACCGTGAACGGGCGGTGCACATGGCCGAAAACGGCGTGATGGTGGTCGGAGTCGACGGATCGCGGTCCGCCACCGATGCCGCGAAATGGGCGGCGGCGGTCGCGGCGCGTCGGCGATGCGGACTCCACGTCGTGTACGTCCTGCCGGAGCGGCGCCGCCCGAGTACCGCGCCCGAGGTGGGTGGCCGGGAACCGTTGGCCGAGGAGCAATATCGCGCAGCGGAAGCGATCGTCACCGACGTCGTCACCGTCGTGCGCGCGTATTTTCCGCGGCTGGAGGTCGAGGGCCGGGTCGAATCCGGGCCGGTCACCACGGCACTGGCCGCCGCGAGCGCAGGCGCCCACCTGGTCGTGCTGGGGCACAGCGGAAGCGGCAGCGGCGCACTCGAAGCACTGCTGCGCCGGTCCACGGCGCAGGACCTGGTGCGACGTGCCTCCTGCCCGGTCGCGAGCTGGCGGGGACAGCCGGGCCGCCTTCCCGACGACGAGCGTCCGGTCGTCGTCGGTATCGAACCGGGACCGCGCGGGGCGAGCGTCGCACTGGTGGCGTTCGAGCTGGCCGCACTGTTCGGGACCTCCGTGGTGGCGGTACACGCGTGGTTCTCGCTGCCGGGGGTGACCGAGCCGTCCCGCGGCGTGCCGCCGGAGGCCCTGGCCGCTGCCCGGGAGCGGTTTCCGCAGGTGCCAGTCGTCGAAGTGTCCGTCGAGGGCGATCCGGCCGACGCGCTGCTCGGGCACGCCGCCGATGCCCAGCTGATCTGCGTCGGCAGTCACGGCCGCGGCCGGTTCGCCGGCGCGGTGATCGGGTCGGTCGGCCGCGATGTGCTGCAGCGCAGCGGATGTCCCGTGGTGATCTGTCCGCCCGCGAGATAGGAATCCCGGCCGCGGATCCGGGTGCGGGCCGCGGTGTTACGAAATCCCGTCGGGGTTCGATACCCGCTCTGTGCTCGACACGCGAGCGCATCCGACGAAGGGATGGGGAATTGAGGGGGAAGACCACGGCCGCGTTGCTCAGCAGCGCGGCCGCGATCGTGGTGGCCTGCACTGCGGTGGGGAATGCGCAGGCTGCCGTTCCGGCGCGGGACGCGTTCCCGGCGCCGCTGTTCCGCGAGGACGCGCCGTGCGACGCGCAGATCGATCTCGCGGCACCCGAGGTGTTCGCGGCGATCGACGAGCTGTCTGCGCCGCAGCAGATTCCGGACGCGACCTGGCGCTACGCGTACAACGGCAACTACAACCGCTGCACCGACCTGAGCTACGCGCAGGTCGGGATCGTCGACGCCACCGGATGGTCGCCGACGCATCTGCTGTTGTTCCACCGCGGTAGCTATCTGGGCACGGCGACCGGATGCGCGCTGCACCCGACGGTCGTGGCGGAGACGGCCGACTCGATCCACGTCGAATACCACTACCCGCGGGAAGGGGAGATCCACGCTGCCGCGACCGGCTTCGCGGCGCAGACCTTCCGCTGGTGGGAAGGGGACGTGATCACGGAGGGCGGTCTGCCCCACGACTACCTCGCGATGAACTTCTGCGACGTGTGGTGACCGGCGCGCTCCCGGGCCCGTTCTCGTGACAGGCCCGGGAGCGCGTGCGATCGTGGGAGAGCACGGAGAGCGGGACGAACATGGTCACCCACACCCTCGACACCGATTACCTGGTGGTGGGCGCCGGCGCCGCCGGGATGGCGTTCACCGATGCGCTGATCGCCGATTCCGACGCCGACGTCGTGATGGTCGACCGCAGGCACGCGCCGGGCGGGCACTGGAACGATGCCTACCCGTTCGTGAGGCTGCACCAGCCGTCGGCCTACTACGGGGTGAACTCGCTGCCGCTCGGCGCCGACACCATCGATCGGACCGGGCCGAACGCCGGCATGTACGAGCAGGCCGGGGCCGCCGAGATCTGCGGATACTACGACCGGGTCATGCGCACGTCGTTGCTCGATTCCGGTGCGGTCCGGTACTTCCCGATGTGCGAATACGTCGGTGGGGAGCGCTACGTCTCGCGCCTGTCCGGCGAGTGCTTCGAGGTGAAGGTCCGGAAGGCGGTGGTCGACGCCACCTATCTCGAACCGGCGGTCCCGGCGACCACCGCGCCGCCGTTCGCCGTCGCCCCGGACGCCCGGTGCATTCCCGTCGGCGAGTTGCCGCACGTGGCGGGACCGGCCGAATGCTACGTCGTGATCGGTGCCGGCAAGACCGCGATCGACGCGTGCCTGTGGCTGCTGCAGACCGGTGTCGACCCGGACGCGATCCGGTGGATCAAGCCGCGGGAGGCGTGGCTGCGGAACCGGTTCTTCGCGCAGGGCGGCGAACTGGTGGACGATCTGATCGAAGGCATCGCGCGGCAACTGGAATCGGCGGCGCACGCGACCTCGCCGGACGACCTGTTCGCCCGGCTCGAGGCGAGCGAACAGCTGTTCCGGGTCGACGACCGCGTCACACCCTCGATGTACAAGGCGCCGACGATGAGCACCGCCGAGCTGAAGATGCTGCGGCAGATCCGGAAAGTGGTGCAGCTCGGGCATGTACGACGCCTCGACGGCCGGGAGATCCACCTCGACGGCGGCACGGTCGCGACCGTGCCGGACGCGGTGCACGTGCACTGCGCCGCCCGCGGCCTGAATCCGGCACCGGCCGTGCCGATCTTCGCGCCCGGCCGGATCACGCTGCAGCCCGTCCGGTCGGGGCTCGTCCCGTTCAACGCCGCGATGGTCGGGTTCGTGGAGTCGACCGGCCGTCCCCTCGACGAGAAGAACCGGCTGTGCCCGACGAACCGGCTGCCCGACGTTCCGCTCGACTGGGCGCGGGGTCTGCTCGTCGAGATGTCCGCCGACCGGATGTGGTCGAAGGAACCGGACATCGCGGAGTGGCTCGAACGCGCCCGTCTCAACACGGCCCGAGGGCTGCGGCAGCATGTCGACCGGCCGAAGGTGCAGGACGCGATGGCCCGGTACCTCGCGAACGTCCGTCCCGCGCTCGCGACACTGCGCGCGATGGTCCCGTAGAACGAGCCGCGGTTTGCGATGATCGACGGGCTCGAACGGGACGGTCCCGGCGGGCAGACCGGGCCCGACCCACGGCAGGAGAACGAGTGACGACGACCAGCCCCACCCCTCGAGTTCGCCCGCGTCGGCACGTCCTGCGGTGGGTTCTGGCAGTGATCGTCGTGGTGCTCGCGATCATCGCCGCGTCCTTCGCCCTGACGCCGACGCCCGGGGCGCTTCTGGTCCGCGTGCTGTTCGAACGTGGTGCCCGTGACCAGACCGCGAAACTCGAGGTCGGGGCCCCGGTCACCGATCTCGTCGCCGACGTGCCGTATCGCGCCGGCGACCCCGACGCGTATCTCGACGTCTACACCCCGACCGGAACGACGACCGCGCTGCCGACGATCGTGTGGACGCACGGCGGCGCGTGGCTGTCCGGGGACCGGACGAACTATGCCGGTTACTACCGGCGGCTCGCGGACGCCGGGTTCACCGTGGTCTCGCTCGGCTACTCGCTCGCCCCCGAACATCGCTACCCGACGCCCGTGCACCAGCTCAACGACGCGCACGCCTACCTGGTCGAGCACGCGGACGAACTGCACATCGACCCGGATCGCATCGTCCTGGCGGGTGATTCCGCGGGCGCACAGTTGTCGGCGCAGCTCGCCGCGGCGGTCACCGACCCGGCCTATGCCGCCGCGATCGGGATCACTCCGGCGCTGACCCCGGAGCGGCTGCGCGGCGTGGTGCTCAACTGCGGAATCTACGACGTTCCCGCGATGGGCGGCAGCGGCGGCCTGATCGGGTGGGGTGTGAAGCAGGCTTTGTGGGCCTACACGGGGGCCCGGGACTTCCGCTCCTCGGAGGCGGCCGCGCAGATGTCCACGCTGCGGTGGGTCACCGGCGAGTTCCCCGCCACCTACATCACCGGCGGCAACGGCGATCCCCTGACGAACACCCAGTCGAAACCGTTGGCTGCGAAGCTCACCGACCTCGGTGTCACCGTCGACGCCCTGTTCTATCCCGAGGACCACGAGCCGGAACTGGGCCACGAGTACCAGTTCGATCTCTCGCTCGAAGACGCTCGGATCGCCCTCGAGCGGACCATCGAGTTCGCCCGCAAAGTGACCGAATCGGAGCACCCGGGCGCCTGATTCTCCGGGCCGGACGGGCCCGCGGCAGGGCGTCGTCGGCTTTGCCGGGAGCGCTGTAGGCGACCCCCGCGGGGGACGCTATTGTTTGCGCCCATGTCCAAAGAATTTTCTTTCAGCGCCGATATCGACCACGACGTGGAGCGGGTCCACGCCGCCCTGATCAGCGAGGAGTACTGGAAGGGCCGCCTGGGCGGAAGCACGACCGGCTCAGTGGAAATCGCTTCCCCGGCAGGTCCCGGCACGGTCAAGGTCACGCTCACCGACGAGACCGACACCTCGGGACTTCCGGCTGTGGTCCGCGGCATTCTGCGCGGACCGCTGGTGATGCAGCGGACCGACGAGTGGGGCCCGCTCGAGGGCGGTGCCGCACAGGGGACGCTGACCGGTGGCTCGTCCAGCTTCCCGGTGTCGATCGAGGGGCGCTCCGAGCTGCGCGCTCGCGACGGCGGTGCGGTCCTCGAGGTCCGCGGCCAGGTCACCGTCAAGGTTCCGGTCGTCGGTGGCCAGATCGAGGGTCTGGTCCTGCAGATGGTCGAGGCCATCGTCTCCGGTGACGGCAACGCTCTGAACGAGATCCTCTCCGGAAACTGATTCGTCGAGGGGCGTCGCGGGACCGCGCGTGCGGTCCGGCGGCGCCCCGAACTTCTCAGCCGACCGGCACCGAGTCCTCGAGTGCCGTGGCTTCGACCACCTTCGCGACCCGTTCGGTGTCGGCGGTGGTCCACCCGTCGGGAGGCGCGATCGCGGCCCAGCCGTACGGGATCAGATCCTCGTAGTTGTGCCCGTGCCCGACCGGTGGTGAGGTGCCGCGCATGACATCGCCGGCCACCTGCCAGAACGTGACGATCGGATACCAGCGCATCGACGGAACCCGGTCCGGGCCGGGCGGTTCGGAGAGCCAGTCGGGGCGGGTGAACAGCAGGTCCGGGCCCCACCACACGACCGGATCGGACGCGTGCTGCAGATACAGGACCCGCGGTTCGAGCCACGGCTGCCCGTTCGGTTCCAGCGCTTCCACGCTGTCGGCGAACCGGACCTCGAGACCACCGTGGTAGGTGGGCAACACCTCGGTGCTGCCGGGATCGCGCCCGTCCACCAGCGAACGCCACAGGGTGTTCGAATTCGGTGGTCCCACGAACAACGCCCCGTCGACGGACGAGCGCAGGTCCGCGATGTCGTCGAACGCGGCCTCCGCGGACTGCGACCCGAGGCTCTCTCCGTAGACGAGCAGCCGGGGACGCGCATCCTCCGGCAGCTGCGACCACCGCTCCTGCACCCCGTCGATCAGCGCCTCGCCCGCGGAAGCTGCCGCGGACCCGTCGGTGAGGAACGAAATCCAGCTCGGCAGATACGAATACTGGATCGCGGCGATCGCGGTGTCCCCGTTGTACATCAGCTCGATCGAATCCGCCGCGACGGGATTGACCCAGCCGGTGCCGGTGGTCGCGGAGACCACGAGCACCTGCCGATCCCACGCCCCGGTGCGGTCGAGTTCGTCGAGCACCAGGTCGACCTGGGCGGCGGTGTCCGGCGCCGATTCCAGCCCCGCGTACACGCGGATCGGTTCACGCGCCGGAAGGCCGTTGATCGCGGTCAGTTCGGCGGCCCGTGCGCCGCCGTCGACGAACGAGCGACCCTGCCGGCCGAGGGTGTCCCAGGGGGCCGTCGACATCGGGCTGCCGGACCGCTCGGGTTCCACCGGCTGCGTGTCGCCGGGATCGGTGCTGTTGTTGTCGCCGGAGAAGACCAGGTTCGCGGCCTTGGAACTGCCGGCCAGCAGTACCTGGTCGACGAACACGACGACGAGGACGGCCAGCAGGACCGGGGCGACCACGTGGGCGATCGGAACCGGAATGTGCAGGCGCGCACCGAGAAACCGCGCGAACGCGTCGGCGAGGCGGCGCAGGCCCCGGGCGATCAGCAGCACCACGGCGAAGACGGCGGCGACGACGAGACCGGTGCGCAGATACGCGAACGAGGAGGTTGCGTCCATGCCCATGAGGGCTTCGATCTCGTTCTGCCGATCGGCGGCGACGAGCAGCGCCGCGACCACCAGTGCGACGACGAGCACCGCCACCACGGCCTGGGTGATCTGCCGGACCGTGTGGCGGCGGCGCCACCATGTCAGGTGCGGCACGATCCACCGTCGTGCCGGGTAGGCGATCAGCACGCCGATGCCGTAGCCGGTCACGGCGGTGATGCCGCTGATCAACCCCTGATACAACCAGTCCCGGGGGATCAGGGACGGGCTCAGGCTCCACGCGAAGAACAACAGGCCGACGACGAGCCCGACGAAATCCAGTCCGAGGACCGTCACGGGATGAGCGCGCGTGTCGTCTGTGCCGGGCGCGTCCGTGCCCGGCGCGTCGGGGGTTCGTGGGGCGTTCACCCGCCGACACTAACCTGCGCGGGTGCTTCGCGCCGTCGCGACGGAGCGCCGTCAGTCGCCCACCCGTTCGCCGGTCTCGACGTCGAACAGGTGCACCGTGCCTTCGCGCTTGCGCAGGTGCACGGTGTCGGCGAGTCGGGCGGGGGTTCGGGTCAGCGCCCGCGCGACCACCTGGTTCCCGCTGCCGGGAATCCGCGTATACAGATACGACTCGCTGCCGAGTTCCTCGACGAGCTCGACGACGGCCTCGACGCCCTCGTCGGCGATCTCGAAGTCCTCCGGCCGGATACCGGCGGTGACCTCTTCGATGCCGGCCGCGCGCAGCTTGGCGATCCGCTGCCGCTCGACGGGGACGACGGTGCTGCCGACGACGACGCCGTTGTCGGCGACCCGCGCCGTGAGCAGGTTCATCGAGGGGGAGCCGATGAAACCGGCGACGAAGGCGTTGGCGGGACGGTCGTAGAGCTCGGTGGGGCTGGAGAACTGCTGCAGCACCCCCTTCTTCAACACGGCCACGCGATCGCCCATCGTCATCGCCTCCACCTGGTCGTGGGTGACGTACACGGTGGTGGTGCCCAGGCGTCGCTGCAGCGCCGCGATCTCCGTGCGGGTCTGCACGCGCAGCTTCGCGTCGAGATTCGACAGCGGCTCGTCCATGCAGAACACCTGCGGTTCACGCACGATCGCGCGTCCCATCGCGACCCGCTGACGCTGCCCGCCCGAGAGCTTGGCCGGCTTGCGGTCGAGGTAGTCGGTGAGATCGAGGATCTTCGCGGCCTCCTCGACCTTGCGGCGACGCTCGTCGGCGCTCACGCCGCGCATCTTGAGTGCGAAGCCCATGTTCTCGGCGACCGTCTTGTTCGGATACAGCGCGTAGTTCTGGAAGACCATCGCGATGTCCCGGTCCTTCGACGGCACTCCGGTCATGTCCTTACCGCCGATCGAGATCGATCCCTCGTCGATGTCCTCGAGTCCGGCGAGCATCCGCAACGCCGTGCTCTTGCCGGAGCCGGACGGTCCGACCAGGACCACGAATTCACCGTCCTCGATGTCGAGGTTCAGCGAGTCGACCGCGAACGTGTCGGAGTTCTCGTAGATGCACGAGGCGTTGGCGTAGGTGATGTCAGCCATGATGGAAGTCCTTGCTGGTAAAGAGGTTCGGGTCTACTTGATGGCGCCGAACGACAGGCCGCGTACGAGCTTGTTCTGGGCGAGCCAACCGGCGAGGACGACCGGAAGTGCCGCCATCGTCGCCGCGGCGGACAGCCGCGCCCAGTACAGGCCCTCACCGGTGATGAAGCCGACGAGGAAGACCGGAATCGTCTGTGCCTGAACGGCAGTGAGGTTGACCGCGAAGAAGAATTCGTTCCACGAGAAGATCACGCAGATCAGGGCGGTCGCGGCGATGCCGGGGGAGACCAGGGGCAGGATCAGCTCCCGCACCGCGGTCCACAGGCTCGCGCCGTCCATGCTCGCCGCTTCCAGGAGTTCGCCCGGAACCTCGAGGAAGAACGAGCGCATCATCCACACCGCGATGGGCAGGTTCATCGCCGTGTAGAGGACGATCAGGGCCCAGATGTTGTCGAGCAGACCGACCTCGGCGACGATCACGTACAGCGGGATGATCGCGGCGACGATCGGCAGCATCTTGGTGCTGATGAAGAAGAACAGCACGTCCTTGGTCTTGCGCACCGGGCGCAGCGACAGCGCGAACGCCGTCGGAATGCCCAGCAGCAGAACCAGGATCGTGGAGACGATCGTGGCGAACGCCGAGTTGAGCAGGCTCGTTCCGACTCCGGTCTCGAACACTCCGCGGAACTGGTCCAGGGTGGGGGAGAAGAAGAACTTCGGCGGGTCGGAGTAGGCGTCGGCCTCCTGCTTGAAGGCGGTGAGCACCATCCAGAAGACGGGGAAGAAGAAGCCGATGGCCGCGATCCAGGCAACGACTCCCCACGGATTCATCCGGCGGTTCTTGCGCTTGCGCGCGGTCCGGGCGACGCGGCCGGTCGGTGCCGCGGTGTCCGATGCCTGCGGCGTAGTGACGGTGGTGCTCATGCCGCCTCCTCCTTGCCGGTGAACGATGTGAAGATCAGGCGCAGGGCGAAGGTCGCGACGACGATGGTGCCGACGACGACCACCACGCCCATGGCGGCGGCCTGACCGATGTCGAAGCCCAGGAATGCGCGCTGGTAGATGTAGAACGGCAGGTTGGCGCTGGCTGTGCCGGGACCGCCCTGGGTCATCATGTAGATCGCGTCGAACGTGTTGACCAGGTAGATCGCGCCGAGTACGGTGCCGAGTTCGATGAACCGGCGCAGGTGCGGCAGCGTCAGTTCACGGAACAGGGCGAAGGCCCCGGCCCCGTCGACCCGGCCCGCCTCGAGGATGTCGCGGGGCATCGACTGCAGGCCGGCGAGGATAAGCAGCATCATGAACGGCGTCCACTGCCAGATCAGCGCGATCATGACCGCGGGCAACGGGAAGCGGCTGATCCAGTCGACCTCGCCGACACCGAACGGCGAGAGCACGAAGTTGACGATGCCGAAGACGGGATCGAACATCGCCGTCTTCCACACCAGGGCGGCGGCCACCGGGGTGACGAGGAATGGTGTGATCAGCAGCGTCCGGGCGATGCCGCGCCCGAGGAAGGCCCGGTCCAGCAGCAGGGCGAGCATCAGGCCGAGGATTACCGAGACCAGCACCGTGCCGACGATGAGGACGACGGTGTTGATCGCCACCTGCCAGAACTGGCTGTCCTGGAAGACGTCGACGTAGTTCTGGAGGCCGACGAACCGGCGGGAGCCGGGGCTGACGAGGTTCCACGACTGCGTCGAGTAGTACAGGGTGAACAGGAACGGAACCTGGGTGACCACGATCGTGAAGATCAGGGCCGGGAGCAGGGGACCGCGCCGGCGCCAGCCCTCGGCCCGCGAGACCCTCTCCTCCTTGGAGTCCCGGAGCGAACGGATGCGCTCGGTCGTGTCCGGTGTCGGACGCTGCGCTGCAGGTGCGGTCATGACGACGCCTCCCGATAGGTCTCGCCGACGGCCTCGGCGTACTTCTGTGCTTGCTCGAGTGCCTCGTCGACCGTCTGACGTCCGGCGATGGCCGCGCTGATCTGCTGGCTGACTCGGGTGCCGAGATCCTGGAACTCGGGGATGGCCACGAACTGGATGCCCGTGTAGGGAACGGGGTCGACCGTGGGGTTCTTCTGATCGGCGGTCTCGATGGATTCGAGGGTGATCGGACCGTAGGCCGCTGCGGCCTCGGCGTATTCGGGAATCTCGTAGGTCGACAACCGGCTGCCCGGCGGAACCCGTTCCCAGCCGAGTTGCTCGCCGACGGTGCGCAGGTAGTCCCGGTCGGTCATCCACGAGATGAACTTCCACGCGTCGTCGGTGTGTTCACTGCTCGCGGGGATGCCGAGCGACCACGTGTACAACCAGCCGGAGGGGTCCTTCTCCTGCACCGGAGCCGCCGCGTACCCGATCTTCCCCACGACGTTGCTCGACGCGGGATCCTCGAGCGTCGACACCGCGGACGTCGAGTCGTACCACATGGCGACCCGGCCCTGGGCGAGTTGCGTTGCGCACTCGCTGAATCCGCTCGTGGCAGCACCGGGCTGGCCGTACTCGCGGACGAGATCGACGTAGAACTGCACGGCCTCGCGGAACTCGGGACTGTTCAGCTGCGCGTTCCAGTTCTCGTCGAACCACCGGCCGCCGAACGTGTTGACGACGGTGTCGAGCGGCGCGAGCAGTTCGCCCCAGCCGGGCTTGCCGCGTAGACAGATCCCGTTCACGTCCGGGCTGTCGAGTCGCGCGGCGGCGTCGGCGACCTCGGTCCAGGTCGGGGGATCGGACAGCGTGATTCCGGCTTCCTCGAACAGATCCTTGCGGTACATGAGGAACGACGATTCGCCGTAGAACGGCACCGAATACAGATCGCCTTCGTACGACAGTGCTTCCCGCAGCGAGGGGATGATGTCGTCCGCGTCGTAGCCCTCGGTCTGCTCGATGTACGGCGACAGGTTCGTCAGCCACCCGTACTCCGCCCACTGGGGCGTCTCGTAGTTGCTGATCATCACGACGTCGAACTCGCCCCCGCCCATCGCCGTGGAGGCGGTGATCTTGGCGCGGGCCTGGTTCTCGGAGAGGGTGACGAATTTCAGGTCGATCTCGGGATTCTCGGCTTCGAACTGCGACGCGAGTTGCTGTGCGTCCTGCATCTGGGAGTTCGACACCATCGCGATGGTGACGGTCCGGCCGGATGTGCCGAGGGATCCGGCGCCGGCGCACCCGCTGAGCGCGAGGCACAGGGTTGCGGCGCCCGCGACGGCCGCGCGGGTGGATCTTCTTGCTGTAGGCACGATGGACTACCTCGTTTCGGTGCTGTTCGTCCGTCGGCGACGGGTGCTGTTCGTCCGTCGGCGACGGGTGCTGTTCATCCGTCGGCGAAGGGTGCTGCCTCGTCGTGCACGGAGGCGGTCTCGGGTGCCCGATCCGTACCGAGCAGGTACTGGGCGCAGGCGATGTCGCACACGAGCATCGTGGCGAGCCCACCGCGGAGCGCGCCGAGGACGGCGCGGTGCTTCGATTGCCCTCCGGTGACGAGAATCGTTGTGGTGCAGTCTCTTACATCTTCGAGTGGAACGGACATCGTACGTGCCTCGAGGTCGCCGCGGACGGGGGTGCCGTCGGTGTGGAAGAACCGGCCGCCGATCTCCCCGACCGCGCCGAGGCTGTCGAGTTCGTCGAGCACGGTGGTGTCGAGGAAACTGCCCTCGAACAGGGTGGTGGCCGTGGAGACGGCGCCGACCCCGTAGATCATCATGTCGGCGCTGCGGCCGATTTCCAGGGTGCGCGAGATGAGCGAGTCGGCGCGCATCGACGCCACGGTCGCCGCGTCGGCGTAGAGGGGAGTGGGAAGCCGAAGCGGTTGTGCCCGGAGCTGTTCCGCGCACCGGCCGAGGACGAACTCGGTGCCCGTCTGGTAGGTGCTCGCGGAGGCCGAGCCGTCGAGCTGGACGATCCGCGCGCATGCGGCGACACCGGAGGGCAGGGCCTGCGCGACGGCGACGGTTTCCGGTCCCCACGTGAACCCGAGGGTATCGGTCGGGCGGATGCGGCGGGTGAGCAGAGCTGCGGCGGCACGCCCGAGTGCGGCGAAGCTCGCGGAGTCCTCGACCGGGCCGGTGTCGTCGACGCGGGCGCCGACCACCACGGCCTCGGTGAGGCCGTACCGCTCCTCGAGGGCGCGTTCGAGGTCGGCGTGCAGGTCGTCGCGCAGGGATGGCGGCACGGCGACCTCGATGCGGACGATTCCCTGGGCTCGGGCCCGGGCCACCAGGCGGCCCGCGGTGGGCCGGGAGACCCCGAGGCGTTGCGCGACCTCGGCCTGGGTGAGTCCGTCGAGGTAGTAGAGCGTCGCGGCGCGCACGGCGAGGCGCAGGTCCTCGGGTGTCGCCGAGGTGTCCTTCTCTGCGGTGGTGGTCGTGCCGGGCGTGGTCACACGCTCTCCTTGATTTGTGAGCATTTGCTCATAGGTGCGTTCATTTGCTCACTACGCTAGCATCGCAGTGTGACCTACACAACAGTCGTCGCTTCGATCCCCCGAACCATGCGCGCCGCGGTTCTCGTGGAACCGGGCCGAATCGAGATGCAGGAGCGACCCGTACCCGCTCCCGACCCCGGGGACGTCCTCGTCCGGGTCACCACGGTCGGGGTGTGCGGATCGGACACGCACTACTACCGGGAAGGGCGAATCGGCGAGTTTGTCGTCACCGGCCCCCTCGTCCTGGGGCACGAAGCCGCCGGGGTCGTCGTCGCCGTCGGCAAGGGTGTGCCCGCGCACCGGATCGGAGAGCGGGTGTCGATCGAACCGCAACGCCCCGATCCGCTCACCGAGGAGACCCGGCGCGGCGACTACAACCTGTGCCCGCACATGCGGTTCTTCGCCACCCCGCCCGTCGACGGGGCGCTGTGCGAGTACGTCACCATCGGCGCCGCCTTCGCGCACCCCGTGCCGGCGACCGTCTCGGACGACGCCGCGGCCCTGTGTGAACCGTTGTCCGTCGGCATCGCCGCCGTGCGCAAGGCTCGGATCACGGGCGGATCGCGCGTCCTGGTCACCGGGGCCGGACCGGTCGGCGTCGTCGTCGCCCAGGTCGCCCGGGCATTCGGTGCGCTCGAGATCGTGGTGACCGACCTCGACGAACGACGCCGCACGAGCGCACTGTCGTACGGTGCCACCCGCGCACTCGACCCGCGCGTGGACGACCCGGCGAGCCTGCAGGTGGACAGCTACATCGACGCCTCCGGCGCTCCGAGCGCGGTGGACTCCGGGATCCGGGCGGTCCGTCCCGGAGGCACCGTCGTACTCGTCGGCGCCGGCGCGGAGACGATGACGCTTCCGGTGCAGATCATTCAGAACCGCGAACTCGTCCTCACCGGCGTGTTCCGCTATGCGAACACGTGGCCGACGGCGCTCGCCCTCGTCGAGTCGGGACGGGTGGATCTCGACACCATGGTCACCGCGCGGTTCTCGCTCGACAAGACCGCCGAGGCGCTCGAATCCGACCGGACGCCCGGGAACATCAAGGCCGTCGTCGACGTGACAGATCGGCCCGGAGAGGAATGACCACCATGCGCGTGAGCCGGCAGACACTGCCCCACCTGCAGGTACCCGTACCGAGTTATCGCCGCGAGGACGTCACCGTCGGCATCGTGCACTTCGGTGTCGGCGGCTTCCACCGCGCCCACCAGGCCATGTACGTCGACCGGCTCCTCGAGCAGGGGCTCGCGCAGGACTGGGGCATCTGCGGCGTCGGGGTGATGCCGCGCGACCGCCGGATGCAGGAGGCCCTCGACGAGCAGGACGGTCTCTACACTCTCGTCCTCACGCACCCGGACGGCAGATGGGAGCCGCGGGTGATCGGATCGATCGTCGACTACCGTTACGCCCCCGACGATCCCGAGGCCGTCGTCGAACTCCTCGCGGCGCCGACCACGCGGATCGTCTCGCTGACCATCACCGAGGGCGGCTACAACATTCGGCACCACACCGGGGAATTCGACGCCGACGATCCCGCGGTCCGGCGCGACCTCGACTCCGGCGAGCCGCCGGCCACCGTGTTCGGGCTCGTCACCGAGGCTCTCGCCCGTCGGCGTGCCCGTGGACTGCGGGCGCCGACGGTGATGTCCTGCGACAACATCGAAGGCAACGGCGACGTCGCCCGGCGGGTGTTCACCGCCTACGCCCGGCTCGTCGATCCCGAACTGGCACAGTGGATCTCCGACAACGTCCGGTTCCCGAACTCGATGGTCGACCGGATCACCCCTGTCACGACCGACGAGGTCGTGACGGCGCTGTCCGAACGCTTCGACGTGCAGGACCGCTGGCCGGTCGCCGCCGAACCGTTCGCCGCGTGGGTCCTCGAGGAGGATTTCGCGGACGGCCGGCCCCCCTTCGAGAAGGCAGGGGTGCAGGTCGTCGACGACGTCGCGCCCTACGAACTGATGAAACTGCGCCTGCTCAACGCCGGTCACCAGGGGCTCGGCTATTTCGGGTATCTGATGGGATACCGGCTCGTCCACGACGCCGCGCAGGACCCGCTCATCGCCGGATTCCTCCGCGACTACATGGACCGCGAGGCCACACCCACACTGAAACCGGTGCCGGGTATCGATCTCGACGACTACAATCGCACGCTCATCGAACGATTCGCCAACCCCGAGATCCGCGACACCGTCGCCCGGCTGTGTGCCGAATCGTCCGACCGGATCCCCAAATGGCTGGTGCCGGTGATTCGGGAGAACCTGGCCGCGGGAGGTCCCGTGCGACTGTCCGCCGCCATCGTCGCGTCGTGGGCCCGCTACGCCGAGGGCGTCGACGAACACGGGCAACCCATCGAGGTGGTCGACCGGCTCGCCGACACGCTCGTTCCCCTCGCGCGCCGGCAACGGTCGCACCCCACGGCGTTCGTCGAGAACACCGAGGTGTTCGGCGATCTCGCCGGCAACCGCCGGTTCGTCGACGCCTACACCGGGGCGCTCGACACCCTGCACCGCGACGGTGCACGGGCCACGCTGGAAGAGCTTGCGGGAGAACACCGATGAACGGGCACGCGCTGGTGGTCGGAGAAGCGCTCGTCGACATCGTGCAGCGGGACGGGAAGGAACCCGTCGAACACGTGGGTGGAAGCCCGCTCAACGTCGCGGTGGGACTCGGACGTCTCGGCCGGGCGGTGCGGTTCACGACGCGGGTCGCGGACGATCCGCGGGGCACCCGCATCATCGACCACCTTGCCGGATCCGGCGTGAGCCTGACCCCGGGCAGTGCCGCCGCCGAACGCACCGCCACCGCACAGGCCACTATCGACGACCGAGGCGCCGCCCACTACGAATTCGACATCGCCTGGGATCCCGTCGAACCCCCGCCCACGGTCGACGCCGTCCTCGTGCACACCGGGTCCATCGCCGTCGTGCTGGAACCGGGCTGCGACCTCGTCGCGGAACTGGTTGCGCAGCAGTCGAGCGCATCCACGGTGAGTTTCGACCCGAACATCCGGCCGGCGCTGATCTCCGATGTCGCCCGGGGCCGGGCCCGCATCGAACGCCTCGTCGCGCTCGCCGACGTCGTCAAGGCCAGCGACGAGGACCTCGCTTGGTTCGCGCCCGACCGCGACCCACTCGACACCGCACGCGACTGGCTCTCGCGCGGACCGGCGATCGTCGTCGTCACCCGCGGCGCGGAAGGCGCCGTGGCGGTGTGCGCGGCTGGTGTCGTCGAGGTCCCGGCGGTACAGGTCGAGGTGGCCGATACCGTCGGTGCCGGCGATGCGTTCACCGCCGGACTGCTCGACGGACTGTGGACCCGCGGCCTGCTCGGTGCCGACCGGCGGGAGGCGTTGCGTGCCATCACGGTCGACGACCTGCGCGACGTGCTCGGGACGGCGGCGTGGACGTCGGCGCTGACTGTCGCGCGTGCCGGAGCCGACCTGCCCACCCGTGCCGAGCGGGACGCCGCGCAGGAGGGCGTCGCGTGACCCCCGTCGAGGGGGTCGGCTCGTCCGTGCTCGTCGCCGGAGTCGACTCGTCCACGCAGTCCTGCAAGGTCGTCGTGTGCGACGCCGAGACCGGTGCCGTCGTGCGCGAGGGCCGCGCGGCGCATCCGTCCGGCACCGAAGTGGATCCGGTGGCGTGGCGGTCGGCCTACGAGCTGGCGTGTGCCGAGGCCGGGGGACTCGACGACGTCGCGGCCGTCGCGGTCGGTGCGCAGCAGCACGGCATGGTGTGCCTCGACGTCGAGGGTGCCGTCGTGCGCGATGCGCTGCTGTGGAACGACACCCGATCATCTTCTGCTGCACAGGATCTCGTCGATGAACTGGGTGGCGTCGCGACGTGGGCCGACGCCGTCGGCGTGGTTCCGCTCGCCGCGATCACCGTTGCGAAGGCGCGGTGGCTCGCCGACCACGAACCCGGCAACGCACGGCGCACCGCTGCCCTGTGCCTGCCGCACGACTGGCTCACCTGGACCCTGCGCACCGACCGGACCCTCGACGCTCTGGTCACCGACCGTAGCGATGCCAGCGGCACCGGATATTTCGACGCGGCAACCGACACCTACCGCCGCGATCTGCTCGAACTGGCGCTGCGCCGCCGTCCTCCGGTTCTCCCGCGGGTCGCCGGGCCGGCCGAGCAGGTGGGGCGGACCTTGTCGGGCGCGGTACTCGGCCCGGGCGCCGGTGACAACGCCGCCGCGGCCCTGGCGCTCGATGTCCGTGAGGGCGACGTCGTCGTCTCGATCGGCACCTCGGGGGTGGTGTCCGCTGTCTCGCCGACACCCGCGCGGGACGCCGACGGTTACGTCGCGGGCTTCGCCGATGCGACCGGGCGGCACCTGCCGTTGGTGTGCACGCTCAACGGTGCCCGAGTTCTCGACGCCACGGCGACGATGCTCGGCGTCGACCACGCCGAACTCTCCCGCCTGGCACTCTCGGCCCCGCCGGGCAGCGGCGGCCTGGTGCTGGTCCCGTACCTCGAGGGGGAGCGGACCCCGAACCGGCCCGACGCCACGGGCGCCCTGCACGGACTGAACCTGGCCACCGCGACCCCGGCGCATCTCGCGCGTGCCGCCGTCGAAGGTCTGCTCTGCTCGCTCGCCGAGGGCATCGACCACATCGTCGCGCAGGGCACGCACGTGCGCCGGGTGCTGCTGATCGGGGGTGGAGCCCGCTCGCGGGCACTGTGTGAAGTCGCCCCCGCCGTCCTCGGTATGCCCGTCGACGTCCCCGAACCGGGTGAGTACGTCGCGCGCGGCGCGGCGCGGCAGGCCGCCTGGACGCTGCGCGGCGGTGACGAGCCTCCGGCCTGGGAGCCGGGCGCGGTCCGGCGTTTCGAAGCCGACCCGACTCCGGATGTGCGGGAGCGCTACGCGCAGGTGCGAGACCTGACCGACGGTGCGCCGGTTCAGAAGTTGCCCTCGGCGACCTGAAAACACACCAGGCCCATCCGCCGCCACATGCGCACCACCTGATCGCGATCGTCGAGGACCGCGACGATGCGGTAGCGGTGCCGGATGTGGGCGTCGAACAACTCGGCCTTGACGATCGAATCCTTGCGATTGTCACCGGCCGCGCGCATGTACAGCTCGTCGTACGGGATCTCGTGCCGGGCGAGCCACTCCTCGGTCTCGGGACGGCAGACGCCGTCGCGGCCCGAGAGCAGCACGACGGCGAACCCGTCGGGCGCGGCGGCGAACGCTCTGACCGCGGCCTCGACGGCGGGGGAGACGGTGTCCTCACCCACCCGGTGCCAGTGATAGGGACTGCGGTCGCTCATGTGCGCGAGAGTGCCGTCGATGTCGACGAGCCAGGCCGGGGGCAGCGTCGGATCCTCGACGTACCGCGCTGGTGGCGGAGCCGCCCCGCTCGGAGGACGATGCCGTTTCCTCGCCGGGTGCTCTCGGTGTCGGGTCTTCCTGGTCACGACCGTGGATACCACCTGTTGCCTTCGGTGGAACGGAGGCGCACTGTGGGATGGCGGCGGGACGTCCCAGGTGGTGTCCGGGTAGGGGGTTCGGTGGGTGCGCCATCCGACACATCCGATCGCAGCAGGTCGGCCGCGGCTCGCCGCGTGGGTTACGTCGTGGCGGTGCTGATCGATGCCGCGATGCTGTACGCGATCAACGTCCGGCCCGGCTGGGAGGTGGTGCCCTTCCTCACCGAGGACACACCGGCGGTGCTGGGATGGGTCAACGCCTCGATCGTCGTCGGTCTCGTGGCGAATCTGGTGTATCTGGTGCGGGATCCGCGGTGGCTTAAGGCGCTCGGTGACATCGCCACCACGGCGGTCGGTCTCGTCGCGCTGCTGCGGATCTGGCAGGTGTTCCCGTTCGATTTCGGGACCGACGCGTTCGACTGGCCGCTCGTCGTGCGAATCCTGCTGGGGCTGGGCATCGTCGGCAGCGGCATCGCAATTCTCGTAACACTGTTCACGGCGGCGCGGAGGCCCTGAGCTCACGGCTCAGTCGGGTGCCTCGTCCCCGGGTTCGACGGGTTCGACATCTTCCCGGTCGGACCTGCTCCCCGGAACATCGCGTTCGTCGCGCTCACGCTCTATCTTGCGTTCCAGGTCGTCCACGATGCCGCTGAGCTCGTGGCCCGGACCCTTGTCGTCGGCTCGTGTCCCCGGACCGCTGTCGTCCGCTTGTGTCACAGTGCTGCCCTCCTCGGCTCGGCGTGAGCCAGATACCCGCGGACCGCGCGGGGCAAACTCAGCCGGTGAGCAGGACCGCGGCCTGCGCCGGAAGCTGTGCGGCGCCGCGTCGGCGGAACAGTTCGGCGGGCCGGCCGTGGCCGGGATTCGACAGCCGTCCGGTGCTGTCGAGCGCCGCGACGACGTGGCGGCGGAACGAGTCCTTCTGCAGCGGCCGGTCGAAGATCGCCTCGTACAGCAGGCGCAGATCGAGCACGGTGAACTCCTCGCCGAGCAGCCGATCGGGGTCGACCTGTGCCGCGTAGCGTGCGCGCAGGTCGTCGACGGCCAGCCGCACCATGTCGGCGTGGTCGAACGCGAGATCGCCGTCGACCGTGCCGTCGTGGACGACGTGTAGTGTCGCGTCGTCGGGCAGGTCGGTGACGGGGACCGCGGCGGTGTGCGCCATCGAGATCACCCAGCCGCGTTCGTCGCGGTCGGGATCGTCGAACATCCGCAGCTGGTGGAACTTCAGGCCGGTGATGTGTGCCTTGTCCCGGAGTGCGCGCTCGGCGGCGTCGACGAGACGCTCGCCGCGGTGCAAGAAGGTGCCGGGGAGAGCGCGACCGCCGAGATGATGATCCACGACCAGGACCCGTAGCTCGCCGTCCAGACAGGTCAGCACCGCGACATCGACGGCGACGGAGGGGCGGTCGTAGTCGGCGAGGGTCTTGCCCGCCCGATCCTTCGGTTCACTCACGTTTGCATATTAGCGCAATGCTGATCTAAACTTAGCGCAATCTTGATCTAATGAGGAGGCTGTAATGAATGTGACTGCACAGCAGAAGGATCGGGCCGTCGGGGTGCTGCTCGGAACCGCCGCAGGCGACGCCCTCGGAGCCGGTTACGAATTCACCTACCCCTCGGCCGCCACGAAGATCGACATGATCGGCGGCGGCACGTTCGCGTGGGAACCGGGGGAGTGGACCGACGACACCGCCATGGCCCTGGCGATCGCGTCGGTCGCCGCGACCGGCGTCGACATCGGTCGCGGCCGCGGCCTCGATGAGGTCGCCGCGGAGTTCGTCCGCTGGTACGACTCGAACCCGAAGGACGTCGGCAACCAGACGCGCAACGTCCTGGGCCGTCGCGCCGGCGACGCCGCCACCATGCAGGCGCATGCCCGGGCGTTGACCGGACGCAAAGCCGGGAACGGATCGCTCATGCGTACCGCTCCCGTCGCGCTCGCCTATCTGGACGACGGGGCCGGATGCCTCGAAGCTGCCGCGCAGATCAGCGCGCTCACGCACGACGATCCGACCGCGGAACAGGCGTGCCGCCTGTGGTCCCACGCCATCCGGCACGCGGTGCTGTACGGAACCTTCGACGGTGTGCGCGGCTTCCTGAAGATCGCGTCACCCGAGGTCGCCGACTTCTGGCGCCCGCTGCTCGACGAGGCGGAACGCGGCACGCCCGCCGACTTCGCCAACAACGGCTGGGTCGTGCACGCCCTGCAGACCGCGTGGTGGGCGATCACCACCACCTCCGGTGCCGGCGAGGAGCACCTGCGCGGCGCGCTCGAGGCCGCGGTGCGGGCGGGCGGCGACACCGACACCACCGCCGCGATCGCGGGTGGGCTGCTCGGAGCGCGATGGGGCGCCGCGGCGATCCCGGCACGGTGGCGTCGCATGCTGCACGGCTGGCCGGGCCACACCGCCGACGACCTGATCCGGCTCGCGCTGGACACTGTGAACGGCGGCCCGCGGGGAACCGATCCGCGGCGCCGGATCAGGGTGGTGCAGGGAGACATCACAACCCTGCGCGTCGACGCCCTCGTGAATCCGACCGACCCGAATTTCAGCGGTGACGGCGGCGTGGATCGGGCCGTGCACCGGGCCGGTGGACCGGCGATCCGCGCAGCCTGCGACACGTTGCGCGCAACCACCCTGCCGCACGGGCTGAGCGTGGGTGCCGCCGTGGCGACGACTGCCGGCAACCTCCCGGCGACGTGGATCGTCCACACGGTGGGTCCGCGCTATTCGCACTCCGAGGATCGCACTGCGCAGCTGCGCGCGGCGTATACGCGAAGCCTGGCGGCCGCCGAAGCGGTGGGCGCCCGGACGGTCGCCTTTCCGCTGATCGCCGGCGGTGCCGCGGGCTGGCCGATCGACGACGCGGTGCGCCACGCCGTCGCCGCTCTCACCGAGGTGCACACCGCGCTCGAGCAGGTGACGCTGGTCGCGGCCGACGCTCGCGCGGCCGCGCTGCTGCGCCGGGAAGTCGGGTAGAAAAAGGCGAAGGTTACGCCGGGCCTGCCGCAATCGGCCACAAAATGTGATCGCAATCATAATTAATCGAATCGTGTCCGAGTTTTCGCAAATGTCTCCGAATTGCGCACAATGCGGGATCGAGGTAACAATTGATGCGGCGCACGACGGCGTCACTGAAATACAAGATCACAATTAGGAGTTACCCGTGCTCGATCTCGCCACGCTGGCCGACATCTTCAGCAACGCCGCCGACCTGTTCGGTGCCCTCGACTTCTTCTCGGGCCTGAGCAGCCAGTAGTCTTAGCGCATCAGAGACCTGCAGGTATGTACCTGCAGGTCTCTTTTGTTTTCCGGCAAGAGATTGCTTCCGAGCATTTTGTCGGATTCCGCACGGACGTCGCGGTTCGTTCAGGGACAAATGCCATTCGTGTAATTCCGATCGTGATTCGACCGTAATTGATCTTCTGCATTCGGAAACCGAACTTCCCGGCAGGACGAAACTGATCTTCCAGGATAGTGGAAAGTGATCTTCCGACCTCTCCGAACGATTCGTGGGAAAGCGTCGAAACGGTCCCGAAAACGCAAGAGCCGGATGCTCGTTCGAGCACCCGGCTTCGTTGTTGCGGCGTACGGCAGGTCAGCGCAGCGCCGGCGGATTGTCGAGGTCCGACGCCGAGTAGGTGTCACACGCAGCGACCTGGCCGGTGCGGTAACCGGCGAGGAACCACTTCTGACGCTGCTCCGACGAACCGTGCGTCCAGCCCTCCGGATTCACCCGACCCGTCGCGGCCGCCTGGATGCGGTCGTCGCCGACCGCCGAGGCCGCGGAGAGCGCGTCACGGACGTCGTCGTTGGTGAGCGGGACGAGGAAGGGCTGACCGGTGTTCGGGTCCGCCATCTTGTCCGCGTGGTACGCCCACACGCCTGCGTAGCAGTCGGCCTGCAGTTCCGTGCGCACCGCACCGGACTCGGGGCCGCGCGGGTCGGCCTGCGCGCGGCCGATATCGCCGAGCTGCGTCTGCAGATGGTGTCCGAACTCGTGGGCGACGACGTACTCCTGCGCCAGCGGGCCCCCGCTCGATCCGAAGCGGGTCACGAGCTCCTGGAAGAAGCTGGTGTCGAAGTACGCGGTCTGGTCGGCCGGGCAGTAGAACGGGCCGACGTCGCTGGTGGCGTTGCCGCACCCGGTGGATGTCGCGCCGGAGAAGATCTCGACCTCGGGACGCACGTAGCGCACGCCCGTCTGCGCCTGCAGCTGCGATTCCCACACCAGATCGAGGCTGCCCACGGTCGCGGCGACCCGGCAGTCCACATCCTCGTTGGCGTCGGCACCGGTCTCGCAGCCCTCCAGGGTCCCGGCCCCGGCCTGGGTGTTCGGATCGACCGTGCCCGATCCGAGCAGCGAGCCGGGATCTCCACCGAACAGCAGCGCCAGGATCAGCACGAGGATGCCGCCCACGCCGCCGCCGACGGCGATCTTGCCGCCGCGTCCGCCGCCGCCCTGGCGGACCCGGCCCGCCTCGATCCGTGCCCCGTCGTTGAACGTCATCGCATCGCCTTCTTGTTGCAGGTGCTACAGCCGCACAAGCTTGGCACGTCGAATCGGGTACGGGTGTCCTCGTCGCCCTCGTGTCTTTCGTAGGATTACAGCCGACGAAGAACCTCGTTGATCATTTCGAAAGGAATTCCGTGCTGCGCACCCATCTCGCCGGCTCGTTGCGAGCCGAGCACGCCGAGCAGTCCGTCACCCTCACCGGTTGGGTTGCCCGGCGGCGCGACCACGGCGGGGTGATCTTCATCGACCTGCGTGACGCATCCGGTGTCTCCCAGGTCGTCTTCCGCGACGCCGCGGTTCTCGAACAGGCCCACCGCCTGCGCGCCGAGTTCTGCGTCAAGGTCACCGGTGTGGTCGAGGTGCGGCCCGACGGCAACCAGAACTTCGACATTCCGACCGGTGCCATCGAGGTCAACGCGACCAAGCTCGAGGTGCTCAACGAGGCTGCGCCGCTGCCGTTCCAGCTCGACGACCAGGCCGGTGAGGAAGCGCGCCTGAAGTACCGCTACCTCGATCTGCGTCGCGAAGGACCGGGCAAGGCCATCCGCCTGCGCAGCAAGGTCAACGCCGCGGCCCGCGCGGTCCTGGCGCACCACTCGTTCGTCGAGGTCGAGACGCCCACGCTGACGCGCTCCACGCCCGAGGGCGCCCGCGACTTCGTCGTGCCCGCGCGCCTGCAGCCCGGCAACTTCTACGCACTCCCGCAGAGCCCGCAGCTGTTCAAGCAGCTGCTCATGGTCGGCGGCATCGAGCGGTACTACCAGATCGCCCGCTGCTACCGCGACGAGGACTTCCGCGCCGATCGCCAGCCCGAGTTCACCCAGCTCGACGTCGAGATGGCCTTCGTGACCCAGGAGGACGTGATCCTGCTGGCCGAGGAGATCCTGCACGCCCTGTGGCGGCTCGTGGACTTCGAACTCCAGACTCCGATCCCCCGCATGACCTACGCCGAGGCGATGCGCCGGTTCGGTTCCGACAAGCCGGATCTGCGGTTCGACATCGAACTGGTCGAATGCAAGGACTTCTTCAAGGACACCACCTTCCGGGTGTTCCAGGCCGAGTACGTCGGCGCCGTCGTCATGCCGGGCGGCGCGAGCCAGCCCCGCCGCCAGCTCGACGCCTGGCAGGAATGGGCCAAGCAGCGCGGCGCGAAGGGTCTGGCCTACGTCCTGGTCGGCGAAGACGGCGAACTCTCCGGTCCGGTCGCGAAGAACCTCACCGACGCCGAGCGCGCCGGCCTCTGCGACCACGTCGGCGCGAAGCCCGGCGACTGTATCTTCTTCGCCGCCGGCGCCACCAAGCCGATGCGCGCGCTGCTGGGCGCCGCGCGCGGCGAGATCGCCCGCAAGCTCGACCTGATCGACCCCAAGGCATGGGCGTTCGTGTGGATCGTCGACGCGCCGCTGTTCGAGCCCGCCGCCGATGCCACCGCGTCCGGCGACGTCGCGCTCGGCTCGTCCGCGTGGACGGCGGTGCACCACGCGTTCACCTCGCCGAAGCCCGAGTTCCTCGACACCTTCGACACCGATCCCGGCTCAGCCCTGGCCTACGCCTACGACATCGTCTGCAACGGCAACGAGATCGGTGGCGGCTCGATCCGTATCCACCGCCCCGACGTGCAGGAACGCGTCTTCAAGGTCATGGGCATCTCGGAGGAGGAGGCGCAGGAGCAGTTCGGCTTCCTGCTCGACGCCTTCAAGTACGGCGCCCCGCCGCACGGTGGCATCGCGTTCGGGTGGGACCGCATCACGGCCCTGCTCGCCGGAGTGGACTCGATCCGCGAGGTCATCGCGTTCCCGAAGTCCGGCGGCGGCGTCGACCCGCTGACCGACGCGCCCGCCCCGATCAGCGAGGCCCAGCGCAAGGAGTCCGGCATGGACTTCAAGCCCGAGCCGAAGAAAGACGCGGCGAAGAAGGACGATTCCGCGATCTCGGCCCAGTAGAAGCGACCGGTCCGCGCCGGGACCTCGGGGCCGTACCGCTGGAACCTGCCGGTCCGTGCCCCCTGGGACCTGCCGGTCCGTGGCGTGTCGACGTCCTGCGCCGACACGCCACGGACCCGGGCAATCCGGACCTCGACCGGCCGGATCCGTCGTTCCGTCCGCCGGAGCGTCGACCGTGACGGACCTGCGGAATCGTGCGTCCGTTCCGTGTCCTTCGAACCTTAGGTCCTAGTCGGATCGAGACTTCTGCAGGACCTGCCCGAGCCTCACACCAGGTAGATTGTGAGGCGATGACTGCAACATTGGCAGACCCCATTTCAGAGGTTGTTCAGGCGGCGGAGAAGCTGCTCACCCGGCGCACCGGTGCGCCGGTGACCCTCGCCGACCCCGTGGACCTGGGTGGCAGCGGCCTCTCCACCGTCCTCCGCGTGCGAGTCGCGGCCAACCCCTTCTCGCTTCCCCGGACCCTGGTCCTCAAGCAACTGCCGCGCACCCGCGGTATCGGACACGTCGACTTCCGCGGCGCCGAAACCGACGAGGAGGTCGCGTTCCTGCGTGAGGCGGTGTCCTACCAGTTCGCGACCGCCCTCGCGAAGGACAACCGGCCCGGTGCCGAACTGCTCGCCTACGATTTCGAAACCCGCCTGCTCGTTCTCAGCGATCTCGGCGACGCGACCCCGCTCGCCTCGCTGCTGCGCAGCGGCGACGCCGACACCGTCGGCAACACCCTGATGGCCCTGGCGCAGGCCCTCGGCCGCATGCACGCCGCGACCGTTGGCCGCGAAGAGGACTTCGCCGCGCTGCTGCGCCGCGCCGACATCGGCAATTGTGCGGACGTGATGGCCCAGCAGGCGGTGCAGGCCATCCGCGCGGTGCCCGACCTGCTCGCCCGCGACTTCGGGCTCACCGTCCCGCAGTCCGTGCTCGACCGTGCGGACCGGGCCGCCAACCTGTTCACCGGCGGACGGTTCCGGGCCTTCAGCCCGTCGGAGCTGTGCCCCGACAACATCGTCGTCGGCGACGAAGGCGTGCAGTTCCTCGACTACGAGTGGGGCGGCTTCCGGGACGCCACCCTCGACATCGCCTACGCGCTCACCTCGTTCCCCGCCTGCCTGTGCACCGCACCGCTGACCCCCGACCGGGTCCGGGCGATGGCGGACGCGTGGCGCGCCGAGGTCGTGGCGATGTGGCCGCAGCTGGCGTTCGACGAAGTGTTCGTCACGCGTCTGCTCGACGCGCAGCTCGCCTGCGTGTGGCTGAGCACCGAGCTGTACCTCCCCGAGGACCACGCCCGGATCGCGTCGGTGCGGACACACCAGCTGTCGGTGCACCGGCTCGATGCGCTCGAGGCGCGGTGGTCGCTGCTCGCCGGTTTCGCCGCCGCTACCGGACACGACGACGTCGCCGAGCACGCGAACGACGTGTTGGCGTGCATCCGGGGTCGTCGCGAGGACGTCTAGACAGGGCGCGTACGTCAGGCGCTCGTCAGCGCACGACATCGCCCAGTGGGGCCGTCGGCTCGACGCGAGCCGACCCGGCGGCCACCCGCATGCTCGCGCCGTACCGCGCAGGGGTCGCCGGATCTGCCCGATCCAGCACGTACATCCAGTCCATCTGCACGGCGTCGGGCGTGACGTCGAGGACCGCGAAACCGTGCGAGTCGAGTTCCACATAGCGCACGTGACGGTTGAGCTCGCGGATCGCCGACTCGATGCCGGGAGAGGACGTGCGCGGCGGGATGCCGAGAAGATCGTCGATGTTCTGCGAGGTCACCGACGTGACGACCAGTTCGGTCGCGGCGGTGCCCGCCGCCGGATAGGCGGCCGGATCGACCGGGACGTCGCACGCCCACGACGTGTGGATGTCACCGGTGAGGAACACGACGTTGCGGCGCCCGGCCGCGGTGATCGCGTCGAGCACCCGACGGCGGTCGGCGGCGTATCCGTCCCACTGGTCCAGGTTGACGGGAACTCCGGTCGAGGGGACGCCCAGGAGCTCGGTCAACGCAGCCGTCGTGTGCGCATCGAGTGGTGGCACCAGCAGCGGTGAGAACATCACCGGATTGCCGACGAGCTGCCAGCGCGTGGGGGAGCTGGTGATCCCGGCGGTCAGCCAGGCCATCTGCTCGGCACCGGTGATCGTGCGGGCCGGGTCGTCGACCGCCCGCACGCCCGAACCGAAGTGGGCCTGCGCGGATCGGTAGCTGCGCAGATCCAGCATCGACAGTTCCGCCAGGTCACCGAACCGCAGCCGCCGATACAATCGCGGGTCCGCGCCCGTGGTCCGCACCGGCATCCATTCCAGGTACGCGCGGCGGGACGCGGCGATGCGATCGGCCCAGGAGCCTTCGATCGCGGGCTCGTGGTTCTCGGCGCCGCCGGACCAGGCATTGTCCGCGGATTCGTGATCGTCCCACGTGACGATCCACGGCAGCCGCGCGTGCAGCGCCTGAACGTCCGGATCGGTCTTGTACTCGCCGTGCCGGATGCGGTAGTCGGTGAGCGTGACGGTCTCGTGCAGCGGCGCATGGCGTCGCACCGGCCCGCTGCGCGGCGCGAACTCGCCGGTCGCGTACTCGTACAGATAGTCGCCGAGGTGCACGATCGCGTCGAGATCCGTGCGGGCCGCGAGGTGCCGGTACGCGGAGAAGTAGCCGTCCTCCCAGTTCGCGCACGAGACGACACCGAACCGGAGCCGGTCGGGGCTGGTGTCGTCGGCGGGTGCCGTGCGGGTCCGCCCGATCGGGGAGACCGCACCGGATCCGAGCACGGTGAACCGATAGAAATAGGTGGTGTCCGGGTCGAGACCGGTCGCGTCGACCTTCACGGTGTGGTCGTCCGCCGCGGTCGCGGTGACCGTGCCGGACGCGGTCACCTCGCGAAAACTCTCGTCGGACGCGACTTCCCAGCGCACCGCGGTGTCCGGGCCCAGCCCGGAGCCGGGCGTCGCCTCGGGGGACGGGGTGACCCGGGTCCACAGGATCACCCGGTCGGGAAGCGGATCTCCGGAGGCGATGCCGTGCGCGAACGCGGCCGGGACTGCCGACGCGGGAACGGACGTCCCGAAGGCGGCGACGCCGACGGCGATCGCGCCGGAACGCAGCACGACCCGCCTGGGAACCCGCGGGCCTGGCGAAGTAGGGGGCACCGGCCGATCCGACCACACCCTCGGGTCGAGGTAAAGACCGACACACGGGTATCCCCGATGTTCACGCGCGGTGGCGGCCCGTGCCGCGTGTCCGCCGGGCCTTGTAGCGTCGTGGGCGTGAGTGATCTTTTCGGGGCGGACGATCCTGCCGCTTCTCCGGATGCCCTGTTCGAGGCGCCGACGGCGCCGGAACCGGAACCCGAGCCGTCGATCCGCCGCGCGAACCTCGGGCCCAGCGGCCCGGGCGCACCGCTCGCGGCCCGGATGCGCCCGCGCAGTCTCGACGAGGTCGTCGGGCAACAGCACCTGCTCGCGCCGGGGGCGCCGCTGCGACGGCTGGTGGAGGGTTCGGGCGCGGCGTCCGTCGTGCTCTACGGGCCGCCCGGCACCGGCAAGACCACGCTCGCCTCGCTGATCTCCGGGGCCACCGGCCGCAGATTCGAGGCGTTGTCCGCGCTCTCCGCCGGCGTCAAGGACGTGCGCGGCGTGATCGAACTCGCGAGGCGTCGGCTTGCCCAGGGCGAGCAGACCGTGCTGTTCATCGACGAGGTCCACCGGTTCTCGAAGACCCAGCAGGACGCCCTGCTGGCCGCCGTCGAGAACCGCATCGTGCTGCTCGTCGCGGCCACCACCGAGAACCCGTTGTTCTCCGTGGTCGCGCCGCTGCTGTCGCGGTCGCTGGTGCTGCAGTTGCAGCCGCTCTCGCCCGAGGACATCCGCGCCCTGCTCGAACGGGCCCGCACCGATCCGCGCGGGCTCGCCGACACGGTCGCGATCACCGACGATGCGCTCGATCACCTGGTGCGGCTCGCCGGCGGTGACGCTCGGCGGGCGCTGACGGCACTCGAGGCGTCGGCCGAGACGGCGGTGGATCGGGCTGCCGGCGGCGACGCGGTCATCGATCTGCCGACCGTCGAATCGAGCATCGACAAGGCCGCGGTCCGCTACGACCGCGACGGCGACCAGCACTACGACGTGGCCAGCGCCTTCATCAAGTCGCTGCGCGGCTCGGACGTCGACGCGGCACTGCACTATCTGGCGCGGATGATCGTCGCGGGGGAGGACCCCCGGTTCATCGCGCGGCGGCTGATGATCCAGGCGAGTGAAGAGGTGGGTATGGCGGATCCGACCGCCCTGCAGACCGCGGTCGCTGCCGCGCAGGTCGTGCAGCAGGTCGGAATGCCCGAGGCGCAGCTCGCCCTGGCGCAGGCCACGATCCACATCGCGACGGCACCGAAGTCTGGGGCCGTGACCGCGGCGCTCGGCGCGGCGATCGCGGATGTGAAGGCTGGCCGGGCCGGGCCGGTGCCGCCGCACCTGCGCGACGGCCACTACAAGGGGGCGCAGGGGCTGGGCAACGCGATCGGCTACCGCTATCCGCACGATCATCCCGACGGGGTCCTGGCGCAGCAGTATCCGCCGGACGAACTCGTGGGCGTGGACTACTACAAGCCCACCGCGCACGGCGCGGAACGGGAACTGGGAGCGCGGGTGCCGAAGCTGCGGCGCATCGTGCGTGGCTAGAGGGCGGTCACGCCCGCGGGCCGGGCGGCGACGTCGAGCTGCGCTACGGTGTCGTTCCAGCCGGCCACGATCTCGGTGAGCCGCTGCAGTTCCTGCTCCGGGATGCGCCGGGTCGTCTCGATGTGGTCGAACAACGTGTCGAGCGAGGCGGCGAGTGCGTCCGCGAGGGTGCGGGCCCGCTCGGCGACCCCCCTGTCCGTGTCACACGTGTCCGTGCCGTGCGCGTTCTGTCCAGACACTGATGCTCCAATCTTCGGCACCGAGAGTCCGTTATGTCTCTCTTGCCCGAAAGGATAGAGAGCCGGCCTCACCGTGGAAAAGGCGGTCCCGGTGAGGGGACCGACGCCGCCTTCGGAAGTCGCGATAAGCTGAACGATGGCCGATTCGTCGGAGTCGGCAGCCCTACCGCGGGCACACACCACACCGCCAGACCCCGAAGGACCATGACGTGCAGACCCACGAGATCCGCAGGCGCTTTCTCGACCACTTCGTGAAGGCCGGCCACACCGAAGTGCCCAGCGCCTCGCTGATCCTCGCCGACCCGAATCTGCTGTTCGTCAACGCGGGCATGGTCCCCTTCGTCCCGTACTTCCTCGGTCAGCAGACCCCGCCGTTCCCGCGGGCCACGTCGGTGCAGAAGTGTGTGCGCACCCTCGACATCGAAGAGGTGGGCATCACCACCCGCCACAACACGTTCTTCCAGATGGCGGGCAACTTCTCCTTCGGCGACTACTTCAAGCGCGAGGCGATCAAGCACGCCTGGTCGTTGCTCACCGGGTCCGTCGAGGAGGGCGGCTACGGCATCGACCCGGAGAAGCTCTGGGCCACGGTGTACCTCGACGACGACGAGGCGTTCGGTATCTGGCGCGACGAGGTCGGTGTGCCCGAGGAACGCATCCAGCGGCGCGGCATGAAGGACAACTACTGGTCCATGGGCATCCCCGGCCCGTGCGGTCCGTGCTCGGAGATCTTCTACGACCGCGGCCCGGAATACGGTGTCGAGGGCGGCCCGGAAGCCGACGAGGACCGCTACATCGAGATCTGGAATCTCGTGTTCATGCAGAACGAGCGCGGCGAGGGCGGTGCCAAGGAGGACTACCCGATCCTCGGGCCGCTGCCGAAGAAGAACATCGACACCGGCATGGGCGTCGAGCGCGTCGCCTTCCTGCTGCAGGGCGTCGAGAACGTCTACGAGACCGATCTGCTCCGTCCCGTCATCGACAAGGCAGAGGAACTGACCGGCAGCCGCTACGGCGCCGAGCACGCCTCCGACGTGCGATTCCGGGTCATCGCCGACCACGCTCGTACCGCCGCGATGCTCATCGTCGACGGCGTCAACCCCGGCAACGACGGCCGCGGCTACGTGCTGCGCCGGCTGCTGCGCCGCATCGTGCGCTCGGCGCGCCTGCTCGGCGCGACCGCCCCGACGATGGCGCAGTTCATGGCTGTCGTGCGCGACACGATGGCCCCGTCCTACCCGGAGCTGGCCACCGACTTCTCGCGTATCGAAACGGTCGCGGTCGGTGAGGAGACGGCGTTCCTCAAGACCCTCGACACCGGCTCGAAGCTGTTCGAGGGTGCCGTCGAGGCGGTCAAGTCCGAAGGTCGGACCGTGCTCGGCGGGGCCGAGGCGTTCACGCTGCACGACACCTACGGCTTCCCGATCGACCTGACGCTGGAGATGGCGTCCGAGGCCGGCCTGTCCGTCGACGAAGAGGGCTTCCGGTCGCTCATGGCCGAGCAGCGCCAGCGCGCCAAGGACGACGCCCGTGCCCGCAAGCACGCGCACGCCGACCTCACCGTGTACAAGGAACTGCTCGACCGCGGACCCACCGAGTTCACCGGCTTCTCCGAACTGGTGTCCGAGGCGAACGTGCTCGCCGTCATCACCGGCGGCGAACGCCTCCACGCCGCGCAGGCAGGCCAGGACGTCGAGCTGATCCTCGACCGCAGCCCGCTCTACGCCGAAGCCGGCGGCCAGATCGCCGACATCGGCACCATTACCGCGACCGGACTGCGCATCAAGGTCAACGACGTGCAGAAGATCGCGAAGCAGCTGTGGGTGCACAAGGTCACGGTGCTCGAAGGTCAGGTCACCGAGGGCGACACCGTCCTCGTGCAGGTCGACCCCGATTGGCGGAAGGGTGCCACCCAGGGCCACTCCGGCACGCACCTGGTGCACGCCGCGCTGCGGCAGGTTCTCGGCCCCAACGCCGTGCAGGCCGGCTCGCTGAACAAGCCCGGCTACCTGCGCTTCGACTTCTCCTGGCCGGGCGCCCTGTCGGAGCAGCAGAAGCAGGACATCGAGGCCGTCACCAACGAGGCCGTGGCCGCGAACTTCCCGGTGAACACCTTCGTCACCGACCTGGACAAGGCCAAGAAGATGGGCGCGATGGCGCTGTTCGGCGAGAACTACGGCGACGAAGTGCGCGTCGTCGAGATCGGCGGACCGTTCTCGATGGAACTGTGCGGTGGCACCCACGTGCAGCACTCGTCGCACGTCGGCACCGTCACCCTCCTCGGGGAGCAGTCCGTCGGCTCCGGCGTCCGTCGCGTCGAGGCCTACGTCGGTCTCGATTCCTACCGGCACCTCGCGAAGGAACGCGCACTGCTCGCCGGTCTGTCCTCGACCCTGAAGGTGCCGTCCGAAGAAGTGCCCGGCCGCGTCGAATCGCTCATCGAGCGTCTCAAGGTCGCCGAGAAGGAACTCGAGAAGACCCGCGCCGCCGCGGTCCTCGCGTCGGCCGGCACCTTCGCCGAGAAGGCCCAGAGGATCGGCGATGTCCTTGTCATCGCCGAAGCGGCACCCGAGGGCGTCGCGGGCAACGACCTGCGCAGCCTCGCCACGGACGTGCGTGGTCGCCTCGGCAGCGAACCCGCTGTCGTGCTGCTGCTCGGCAGCGCCGACGGCAAGGTTCCGTTCGTGGTCGCCACCACCAAGGCGGCCCAGGAGAAGGGCATCAAGGCCGGCGAGCTGGTGTCGAGCTTCGGACCGGCGATCGGCGGCCGCGGCGGCGGCAAGCCGGACATGGCCCAGGGCTCGGGTTCGGATGCCTCCGGAATCCCCGCGGCGCTCGAAGCATTCCGGGCGCGACTGCGCGAGCTGGCCGGCTGACCGTGGCGGCAGTCGCCGGCCCGGATCGCCCGGGCGACGACGACCCCGGACGCGGCCGCCGCATCGGCATCGATGTGGGCAGCGTCCGGATCGGGGTCGCCTCGAGCGACCCCGACTGCATCCTCGCGACTCCGGTGGAGACGGTCCCGCGGTCCAAGGACCGCGGGCCCGACGCGCCCGACATCCGGCGCATTATCCAAATCGTTATGGAATACGAAGCCGTTGAGGTTATCGTCGGTCTGCCGCAGACGCTGCGCGGTGAGCCCGGCAAGGCTGCGAAACTGGCGAGCGACTTCGCGCGCCGGCTTCGGCGGCAACTTCCCGACGTTCCCGTACGGATGGCCGACGAACGCTTCACCACGGTCACTGCGGCGCGAGCCCTCCGCGAAAGCGGAGTCAGCGCGCGCGGTGCACGGCCGGTCATCGACCAGGCCGCGGCCGTCGCCATCTTGCAGGGTTGGTTGGACGAGCGGAGTGCAGCTTTGAACGTGGCCGAGGACGGCGACCAGGGGGGTGGCCGGTGACCGGACGGTCCGACGACGACAACGAGGCAACACAGCAGCATTTCTTCGGTGACGGTTTCGGGGAAGAACCCGTGGACGGTCGCCGGAAGGTCGGTGGCGCCTTCGACAGAATCCGCTCGGAGCCGGAGCAGGAGCTCCGACCGAAAACACGCCCCGACGACGAACCGACGACGGTTCTGCACTTCGAGGAGGGTGTGTTCGACGGCCCGCCGCCGAGCACCGGGAGCGCCGACGCTGGTTACCAGGTCGGCGCCGACGGTGGTTATCAGGTCGGCGCTGCCGACGGTGGTTATCAGGTCGGCGCCGCCGATGGCGGCTACGCCTCTGAGGGTGGTTACGCGTTCGGTACCTCCGACGGTGGTTATGCGGTCGGTTCGGCCGACGGTGGCTATCAGGTCGGCACCGCCGACGGTGGTTATCAGGTCGGCGCCGCCGACGGTGGTTATCAGGTCGGCACCGCCGAGGCCGACTACAGCGGTGACGGGTACGCCTACGACTACAGGGGCGACGGCTACGACGACGACGAGTACGTCGGCGGCTATCGCTATGCCGATCGCGCCGAGGTCTACGGCCGGGGAGACAGTGCCGGCGAGGAAGCCCGCTATGCCGATGAGGACCCCTACGCCGCACCCTACGAAAACGAACCCACACCGTGGCCCGACGCCGAGCGCGCCGAACCGGCCGCGGTGGGCGTGTCCCCGGCGCGGCGCGCACACGAACGGGAGGCCGGCGCACGGAAGAAGCGCGGGCGGGTCATCGGTTCGCTCGCCGTGGCGCTGCTGCTCGTCCTCGCCGTCGGCGGCGGCTTCTTCGTGTACAAGAAGATCGTCGGTCCCGACCTGCCCCCGGACTTCACCGGCCCCGCCGGTCCGGCCGTCATCGTGCAGGTCCGCTCGGGTGAAACCGCCGACGACATCGCCGTCGAACTCGCCGAGAAGGGCGTCGTCGCCAGCGCGTCCGCGTTCTTCAATGCTGCCGTGCAGAACACCGGGATGAACTCGCTGCAACCGGGCTTCTACGCCCTCGCGACGAACCTCCCGGCTGTCGAGGCCGTCGCCGAACTCGTCGATCCGACTTCCCGGGTCGGTGCGCTGGTCGTGTCCGAAGGCCGCCAGCTGCACGACATTCGCGACGTCAACACGGGCGCGGTCCGCAAGGGGATCTACACGCTGATCGCGGAAGCGAGTTGCTACGAGGACAGCGGCACCTCCCACTGCCTGACCTACGACGAACTCAACCAGGCCGGGGCGAGCACCGATCTCGCCGCGCTCGGAGTTCCCGCGTGGGCACGCCAGGCGGTCACCGGTGTGCCGGACCGTGATCGGCAGCTCGAAGGGCTCATCGCGGCGGGAAGCTGGGATTTCGATCCGTCCGCCAGCGCCACCGAGGTGCTCGCCAAGCTCGTGTCGGCCAGCGCCGAGCAGTACGACCGCACGGGGATCGCCGAGGCCGCCGCCAAGGCCGGTCTGTCGCCCTACGAACTGCTCGTCGCGGCGTCCCTCGTCGAACGTGAAGCGCTCCCTCCGGATTTCACGAAGGTCGCGCGAGTGATCCTCAACCGACTCGCGATCGACATGCCGTTGCAGTTCGACTCGACGGTCAACTACTCGCTCGACGAAACCGAACTGGCCACGACCGATGCGGACCGGGAACGGGTGACTCCGTGGAACACCTACGCGAGCCCCGGCCTGCCGGCGACGCCGATCTCGTCGCCGAGCATCGGTGCGTTGCAGGCCGTGGAGAACCCGGAGCCGGGCGACTGGATCTACTTCGTGACCATCGACGCGCAGGGCACGACCCTGTTCGCCGACAACTACGAGGAGCACCTCGTGAACACCGAACGAGCCTTGGAAAGCGGAATTCTCGACAGTGGTAGATGACAACCCGACCGGTGCGCGCAAGGCCGCGGTCCTCGGCAGCCCGATCCAGCATTCGAAGTCGCCGCTGCTGCACCTGGCCGCCTACCGGGCCCTGGGCCTGACCGACTGGACGTACGACCGGATCGAGTGCACCGGCGAGCAGCTTCCCGCATTCGTCGACTCGCTGGGCCCGGAATGGGTCGGCCTGTCGGTCACGATGCCCGGGAAGTTCGCGGCATTGGCCTACGCCGACGAACGCACCGACCGAGCGGTGACCATCGGCTCGGCGAACACCCTCGTCCGCACCCAGAGCGGTTGGCGTGCCGACTGCACCGACGTCGACGGCGTGACCGGCGCGCTCGGCACGATCGGCGTCACCGACCTCACCGGCCGTTCCGCTGTCGTCGTCGGCAACGGCGGAACGTCCCGGCCGGCCATCGTCGGACTGGCGTCCCTCGGCGTTCGGGAGATCACCGTCGTCGCCCGGTCGGAGGCTCGCGCCACCGAGACGTTCGACTGCGCCGAAGCCGTCGGGGTCACGCCGCGGTGGGTCGCATTCGACGATCCGGGCCTCGGCGACGTGTGTGCCGAGGCGGGGGCCCTGGTGTCGACCGTCCCGGCCGCGGGCGCCGCACCGTTCGCCGACGTTCTGGCGCGCGCCCCGTTCATCCTCGACGCGATCTACGACCCGTGGCCCACGCCGCTCGCGTCGGCGGCGCAGGCCCGGGGCAGCGTCGTCGTGTCCGGCTTGTACATGCTGCTGCACCAGGCGTTCGGTCAGGTCGAACAGTTCACGGGCCGTCCCGCACCGCGCGACGAGATGGCGAAGGCCGTCGGCCTGTAGGGAGTCTCACGACGATAGCGGGGTCCTCGGGCCCGCGGCATCGTCCGAGACGGGTTTCTGCCACGGCCAGCGGCCGTCGATCTCGAGTTGCAGGGACCAGCTCAGGAACGTGCGGATCAGCACGATGATCGCCAGCACCCCGACGGACGTGAAGGTGGGGGTGACGGCGACGGTCTTGATGATGTCGGCCGCCACCAGGAATTCGAGACCCAGCAGGATCGACCGGCCCAGATTGCGGCGATACGCGACGTAGATCGGTGCTCGGGGTGTGCGCCGGCGGGTGTCGTACGCGATCCAGCTGGACACGAGTGCACCGACGACGATGACGGCCACCCCGACCACGTCGATGACCGAGCCGACCGTGTCCATCACCTCGGCGATGTCCATGCACACTCCCTCCGGCGCTGCCGCGTGTCCGGATCATTGTGACCACGACAGCCCGGATGTGGGCGGGAAGCGCGCTACCTCACCGACTCTCGTGCGGTGTTCGTGTCGTCGACGGTGCGCGCATCGTCCGCCACCGCCTGTGCGCGCGCCCACCGGTAGTCGGCCTTCCCGGCCGGGCTGCGGGCGATCTCGGAACGGAACACGACGGCCTTCGGCAACTTGTACCGGGCGATCGACCGCGCGGCGTGCTCGATGACGCCGGCGGCGTCGAGTTCGGCGTCCTCGGCGGGTACGACGATCGCGACCACCTCTTGTCCCCACCGTTCACTCGGGCGCGCCGCGACCACGACGTCGACGACGTCGGGATGGGAGACGATCGCGAGTTCGACCTCCTCGGCGAAGATCTTCTCCCCGCCGGAGTTGATGGTCGCCGAGTCGCGGCCGAGAAGTTCGATGCTGCCGTCCGCCAGGTGACGGGCACGATCACCCGGCAGGGCGTACCGGATCGACCCGATGACGGGGAAGGTCGCCGCCGTCTTGGCGGCATCGCCCTTGTAACCCAGCGGTGCGAACCCCCGCTGCGCGAGCCAGCCGATGCCGTCGTGGCCGGGCTCGAGGACACCGTCGAGATCCTCGGCGACGACGCAGGTGTCGGGGCCGCCGCGGAACGTGCCCGTCGCCACGGCACCGGTCATGGACGTGTGCTGCATCTGCGCGCCGGTTTCGGACGACCCGACGCCGTCGAGCACCACGACGCCCGGCATCGCCGCGATGAGACGTTCCTTGGCGGTCGGACTCAGCACCGCGCCCCCGTTCCCCACGAGGACCAGCGACGACACGTCGGCGTCGCCGTCCTCGATCGCGGCGGCGAGCGGTCGTGCCATCGCGTCGCCGACCACGGTCACGACGGCGACCTTCTCCCGTTCGATCGTGCGGACCACCTCGGGACCGTCCAGATGATCCGGCACCGTCGAGAAGATCACCGTCTGTCCGGTGAGGGCCGCGGTCAACGCGGCCCACTGCGCGGCCCCGTGCATCAGCGGCGGCAGGATCATCATCCGCAGCCCCGGATTCGCGACCGCGTTCGCGGCGATGCGCTCGTAGGAGTCGACGAGTTCTCCGTTGTAGATGTTCCTGCCGCCGCAGCCGGCCATGAGGATGTCGTGCTGACGCCACAGCACACCCTTGGGCATGCCGGTCGTGCCGCCGGTGTAGAGGACGTACAGGTCGTCGGGGGTGGATCGTATCGGCAGCGGTTCGGGGGAACTTCCGGCAAGCACGGTCTCGTAGTCGACGGCGCCGTCGAGCAGTTCGTTGCCCGAGCCGTCGGCGATCTGGATCAACACGCGCAGCGACGGCAGGCTCGACCGCACCGCCGCGACCGTCGGGGCGAACGCCGCGTGATAGACCAACGCCGTCGCCTCCGAGTTGGCGAGAAGCTGAGCGAGTTCGCTGCCGGTGTAGCGATAGTTGACGTTGAACGGCGCGACCCGGGCGCGGAACGCGCCGAGCAGTCCCTCGATGTACTCGTTGCCGTTGTAGGCCAGACATCCCAACAGATCCTGCCCGACCTCGTGCGGGGCGAGGTCGGCGCGCTCGGTGTGACAGCCGAGTCCCTGCGAATGCAGGAACGACGCGAAGCGTCGGGCGCGCTCGTCGACCTGTGCGAAGGTGAACCTGCGGTCGCCCTGCACGATCATCTCGCGGTCGGGTATCGCGGCGGCGACGATGCTCGCCGCTCGATCGAGGGTGAATTCGACTGGTGTCGAGTCCGATTCGGTCCCGTTCGTGTGTGGCACTGCAACTCCTCGGATGGATGCCGGCGAATGCGCTACAGCAGCGTGGTGCCCGATGCTGCGGTCCCCCCGAACGGCGAACCGTCGGTCGTACAGTTCCTCGGACGATACCGCAGGCGCGGGTCGTCGATATGTGGATTCGCGCAGGTGACGGCCGTGTTCATCAGCGGATCCGCGGTGCCCGGCCGTCGCCGCCCGGGGTCTCCGCGAGCTGGGCTCTGCCGAGCGGGTTGCCGAGGCGGGTGTAGATCAGGCCGTGGTCGAGGGCGGCGCGATAGGGCTTGTCGAGCGATTCCCAGATGGCCTTGACGGTGCCCTGCGTCGCCGCGGGCGGATTTGCGGCGATGGTGGCCGCGATCTCGTGGGCCCGCCACCACAGGCATTCCGGCGCAACCACTTCCGAAACCAGCCCGATCCGCAGTGCAGTGTCGGATCCGACGCGTTCGGCGTTGCCCGTCAACGCGATCCGCAGTGTCTCGCCGAGACCCACGCGTCGCATCAGCCCGATCGGCTCGAGCGCCGACACCAGGCCGGTCGAGACGTGCGAATCGAAGAAGGTGGCGTCCGACGAGCAGATCACCACGTCGGATTCGTTGACGAAGTAGAACCCGCCGGCGGTGCACATGCCCTGCACCGCGCACACGACCGGTTTCCACATCTTCTGCCACTTGGGGCTGAGCAGCTCACCCGGATCCTCGTGGTGCCACACGCTGTTCGGCTGCCCGTAGCTCGATTTGATGTCGAGTCCGGCGCTGAACGCCCGGGTGCCGGCCGCTCGCAGCACGATCGCATGGACGTCGTCGTCCAACTTGACCAGGCGCCACGCCCGCGCCATCTCCTCGCACATCCGCCGATCGAACGCGTTGAGACGTTCGGGCCGGTTCAGGGTGATCGTCGCGACCTTGTCCTCGGGTGCGACGTCGAGCTGGATGGTCTCGAATACGGTGCCCACGGCTGCCCCCTGCGTTATCGACCCTCGAACTCCGGGTTGCGCCGCTGCCGGAACGCGGCGAGACCTTCCTTGAAATCGCTTGTTCGGCAAGCCAACTCCAGGTCGAACAGCTCCTGGTTCATCGACTCGGTGAGTGTCGCGTGCTGAGCGTGCGCCAGTGCCTGTTTCGTCAGGCCCAGTGCGACGGTCGGTCCGGAGGCGAGGCGGTCCAGCAATTCGCCCGCCGCGCTGTCGAGATCGCCCGCCGGAACCGCGTCGTGAATCAGGCCCCAGTCGGCGGCGGTACCGCCCGGGACCTTCTCGCCGAGCAGCAGCATGCGACGGGCTCGGGCGATCCCGACGAGCCGGGGCAGCAGCCAGGTCGACCCGGAGTCCGGGCTGAAGCCGCGTGCGACGAACGGCTCCCAGAACACGGCATCGTCGGCCGCGACGGTGAAATCGGCGGCGAGCGCCAGGTTGCAGCCCAGGCCGGCGGCCCAGCCCCGGACGCTGCACACGACCGGGAGGTGGACGGTGTGCACGAGTTCGATCACGCGGTGCGCGGCGTGGGGGATGCGTCGAACCAAATCGCCTGCGCGCGGGCGCGTTCCGTCAGTGTTGCGGGAAACCCAGTCGACGCCGGCGCAGAAGTCGTCGCCGGCCCCGCGGAGGTGGATCGCGCGCAACGTATCGTCCGAGGCGGCGTGCGTGAGCTGATCGACGAGGGAATCGATCATGTTCTGGCTCAGCGAATTTCGACGGTCGGTGCGATCCAGCGTGAGGTGCAGGACGGCATCCTCGCGGTGCGCGGTCACGGCACCGCCGATGCCGGGCCGGGCATCTCGGTTCGCTGTGGTCACATCCGCTCCCGGATTGATATTGTTTGTATTACGGTAATTGATACCGTTACTCCGTTCGAAGATAACAGGGGGGCGGGGTCGGAGGGAAGGAAATTCATGGGCGAGCACCAGGGTCGGGTCGTGGAGGCCGGACGGATCTCCTATGGGGCGCAACCCCTGCCGCAGCAGCTCGCGGTCGCGCCCGCGCTGCGCCGTCTCGTCGGGCTCGTGATGTCGCTCGAGGATCCGCACCCGGTCCTGGACGAGATGGCCGCGCGACTCGCCGACTGGGAGCGCGACCTCGCATCCGTGGCGCCCCCGGACCAGCGGCCGCGAATCGGTCCGGACGCCGACGATGCCCGCCGCGTCTACGTCGACCACGCGTACGACATCGGTGCATTCAACCCGTGCTTTCCCGAGTACGTCTTCGACCGGCTCGACACGGACCGTGCCGAGGGCCGTGTCACCTTCCCGCTGGCTTTCGAGGGTCCGCCCGGCCTGGTCCACGGGGGATTTCTCGGGGTGTTCTTCGACTCCGTCACCCAGCACCAGAGTTGCGCGGTCGGTGTTTCGGGCAAGACGCGATCGTTGACGGTGACCTACCGGCGGCCCACGCCGCTGGCGACGGAACTGCAATTCACCATCGACCGAACGGTGGGGGAGCGCGGCATCGACTCCACGGCGCGGTTGCTGCTCGACGGTGACGTGCTGTGCACGGGCGTCGTCAACACCGTTGCCGCCGACGTCGGAAGACTTGCCGGGGCGCGGTACGGCACGCGACGGAACGCGACCGGGTAGGGATTCGTCGGAGGCGGCGACGGCCGGGGTGCACTGCACCCCGGCCGTCGTGCCGTCCATCCCTGTTGCGTGCGTGCTCACCTGGGAGGCGGGCAGGGCGGGTTGCCGGGAACGCCACACATCTCCACGTGGAGATAGCTCGGTACCGACGGCGGAGTGATGTCGGCGTGCTGGTTGACCAGGTTGTAGCCGAGGTTGAACACCAGCATGATCGCGTTGATCACCGCGGTCAGCGCGAGGATGCGGATGATGCTCACGCCCCGCTTGGTCCGGAGCCGCTCGATCCCGGCGTCGGAGATGAGTCCGCCGTCCTTGCGCCGGAAGATGTAGATGCAGATCGAGAGCACCATCACGATCGAGCCGAACACGACGTTCTCGTAGAGGGGGAACTGGTTGATGGTGCCGGTGAAGAGCGACCACGTCTCGTTGACCCGGAAGTACGTCCACAACCCTTGGCGCTGCAGCAGTTGTTCGCCGACGGTGTCCAGGACGAGGAACAGCAGCAGCAACCCGGCGACGATGCCGGCCTTGTTCAGCCGGGGCCACCGTTTGCGGGCACGCTCGACCAGTGCGTTGATCCCGAGGACGGCCAGCGGGAAGAACAGGAAGTAGTCCCCGAGTGTGTACAGGATCGGTGCCGGGGTCTCCGGGCCCTTGCTCACCCAGCCGGGTACGAACTCGGCCCAGGTACCCATCTGGAAGAACTCCGTGTTGTAGCCGAACACCGGGCGGACCGCGTTGACGCCGACGTCCTGCCAGGCGGCCAGCAGCCACGCGACCAGGAACACCCCGATGGTGGGGAACCGGCCTTCCCGGCGGGTCTTGCGGACCAGCCAGATGATCGACGCGATGGTGCCGACGACGCAGATCCCCTCGGCGATCTTGATGATCCAGATGGTGTGCGTCGGCACCGGATCGGCACCCGGCGGCGTCGGCGTGAACCCGTCGGAGAGTATCCACCGGATGTAGATGACGGCTTGGAGCGCGACGATCAGTGCGCCCACCCGGGCCAGCCAGACGATCGGGGGAGAATCGCGCCCCACGGGGCTGCTCTCGAGCGCGGTCGTCGCGGCGGGTGCCTCGACCGTGTCCTCGCTCGTCGTCTTGCCTGTCGAATTCACCATCGTGCTGGTTTCCCTCCTGTACGAGTGGGGTGAGGGGGCGCCGTGGCGTCGCCGCGCTCGACGGTGATGGTCATCGCGCGGCCGGCCACTGGATTGTTTTGTGTTGCAAGAATTCCGAGAGTCCCGCCGCGCCGAACTCGCGGCCGATGCCGCTGCGCTTGTACCCGCCGAACGGGCCGTCGGGACTCAGTCCGCCACCACCGCCGTTGACGACGACCATGCCGGTGCGCAGCCGGCGCGCGATGCCGTGGGCGCGGAGCGGGTCGGACGACCACACGCCGCCCGCCAAACCGAAGGGGCTGTCGTTGGCGATTCGGACCGCGTCCTCGTCGTCCCGGATGGGGATGACCACACCCACAGGACCGAAGACCTCGGTCTGCGCGATGCGCATCGAGTTGTCGACGCCGACGAACAGGGTGGGCTCGACGAAGAAGCCCTTGTCCAATCCCGCCGGACGGCCACCGCCGTAGGCGATTTCCGCACCCTCGTCCTGGCCGACCCGGATCAACTCCTCCACACGCCGGCGCTGTGTCTCCCGGATCAGCGGGCCCATCGTCACCGCAGGATCGGCCGGGTCGCCGACCGTGACGTAGTCGAGTGCCATCTTGACCCTGGCGACGAGTTCGTCGTGGAGGGACTCGTGGACCAGGATCCGTGTCAGCAGGGCGCAGCCCTGTCCTGCATGCGTGATGAAGCCGCCGAGCACGCTCTGCATCACGTCGTCGAGGTCGGCGTCGTCGAGGAGGATGTTCGCGGACTTGCCACCGAGTTCGAGGACGACCTTCTTCAAGCTCTGGGCGCTCTGCCCGTAGACCTTGGTGCCCACGGTGTCGCTGCCGGTGAAGCTGACGATGTCGACACCGGGATTTGTGGTCAGTGCCGCGCCCGCCTCGACGTCGCCGGTGATGATGTTCAGCACGCCGTCGGGAAGACCCGCGGCCTCGGCGACCTCTCCGAAGACGAGTGCTTCGAAGGGGGTGTACGGCGAGCACTTGAGCACTGCGGTGCATCCGGCTGCGAGTGCCGGGGCCACCTTGAAGACGTTGAGGAAGAACGGGAAGTTGAAGGGCGTGATCAGGGCGGCGACGCCGTACGGTTCCCGGACCACCGTGCCCTGCCCGATGCCGTTGCCGACTATCGGCGGCATCGGAGTCTCGAACGGGAAGGCGCCGATCACGCGGTCGACGAGGTCGGCGAAGTGGTCGATCGGTGTGCCGACCTGGATGAACTCGGCGAGCGTGCGGGTCGATCCCGCTTCGGCGATGCTGAGGTCGACGAGTTCGGCGCGTCGGCGCTGGAGCTCGTCGACCATCCGCCGGAGGACCGTGGCCCGTTCACGCGGGCTCATCTGCGGCCACGGTCCCTCGTCGAAGGCGGTCCGCGCCGCGCGGACCGCGTCGTCGACGTCGGCGGCCGTGGCCTGGGGCACGGTGCCGATCACTGCCTCGGTCGCGGGATTGACGACCGTGAGCGTTTCCGTGCCCCGGCCGTCGACCCATTTGCCCCCGATGTAGAGCTGCCCTGCTCGCTCACTCGCCATGCGCGCACCCCCGCAATCTTGCAATTGAGTTATCTGATTCAACCGTACAATGGTGCAGTTGAATCGAGTGCCGAAACGGCGAAGTGAAGTGACGTCCGTCGGTGTTAGGCTGATCCGGCTTGCTGGTCAGGGAATTCGGAAGGCGTAGAGAAATTGTCGAACCGCTCCGTCGATGAGAACGAACTTCCCCACCGGATCCAGGTGCCGAAGACCGCAGAGGTGATCGCCCAGCAGCTTCGTAGCCAGATCGTGCGCGGCATCCTCAAGCCGGGGGACACGCTTCCGCCCGAAACCGTGTTGGGGCAGCGGTTCGACGTCTCCCGTCCCACCTTGCGCGAGGCGTTCCGGATCCTGGAGAACGAGTCGCTGATCGTGGTGCGGCGCGGTTCGCGCGGTGGCGTGCAGGTCATGTCCCCGGACGTCGCGGTGGCCGCGCGGTACGTCGGGTTGCTGTTGCAGATCGAGAGCACGACGCTGGCCGACCTCTACGAGGCGCGCACCGTGCTCGAGCCCGCTGCTGTGCGAATGCTGGCGACCCGGCGCAGCGAGGAGGACATCAAGGACCTCACCGCGGTCATCGACAAGCTCGCGATCCTGGTCGACGCGGGCACGGAAGGGGCCGACTTCGACGAGTGGTCCGCGACGGCGTTCCGCTTCCACGACCTCATCCTCGAGCGTGCCGGCAACCGGACGCTCGGGCTGCTGGGTCGGATCATCGGTGACGTGGTCTCGACCCACATGTCACGGGTGGTGTCCCGCACGACCGACACGACCGAGGTCGAGGTTCAGTTCAAGCGCACCATCCGGGCGTTCCGCAAGACTGTCAAACTCGTCGAGGCGGGCGATGCCGATGCGGCGGAACAGCATTGGCAGCGACATATGGCCACGTCCGCCAAGAAGATGCTCTGGGGCCGGTTCGCTTCGGAGTCGGTCGTCGACCTCTTCAACTGACGTCCGAGTCCGGCCGTACACGGAACTTCGTGTAGGAGTGCGGCTTTCGTATCGTCGGTGTGATCGTCCCGACGCCGGGACGCGAACTCCTCGCTCACGCCTCCTGGCTTCGGATCGCGCGCAGGGCGTTCATCAACTTCGTCCAGTGGGACCGAGTCCAGCCGTCCTGGTCTTCACCCCAGCCGATCTCGCCGTCGAACTCCCATCGCATGAGCGCGTTGCTGCCTCGTCCGCCCTCGCACATGTGGGCCACGGAGAAGCCTTCGGCGGTCATGGTGCGTCCGGTGAGATCCGTCAGGTCGACCTCCATGTGCGCGCTCCAGCCGGTGCGAGGATCACGGAAGTTGCGCATCCGCGACGCCGTCTTGTCGAGACGCTCGAACCGGCCGTCCCGCAACAGCCATCCGTGGTTGAGGGGTGACCAGCCCGCCGCGTCCCCGTCCTGGGGGCGGACGAAGCCGAGGAACCCGGTGTTCGGTCCGGAGTGCCCGAAGATGTACTGGATCCGGCCGCGTCCGCGTTCGCGTTCGATCTCCCGCCATCGGGGACCACCCGGATGCAGCACCCGGTGCTCTCCGCGCTGGTAGGCCGGTTTAGGGCTCCGCATGTGGTGACCACCGCGGGGACCCCACGTGCGGTCCCTGATCGAGTAGGAGTCGATGGTGATCGACTCGCCGCGCAGCACCAGCTCGCCGACCTGGTGCCCCAGTTGGTCCAGGTGCGGGCTGTACATCGCGGGTGGCTCGCCCGGGGTGAACCGGCGGGGCGGGTGGACGGCCCGGTGCTCGAACGCGACGGCGAAACCGTTGTCCGGATCGGAATACCCGAGCTCGTAGCGCTTCAGCGGTTCGACCATCTTCACCGAGAAACCCCCGCCCGGGAACGTGATGTCCCGCAGGTCGGGATGCTCCGGCATGGGCTGATCGACGCCGGTGCGGTAGTAGGCGAGGCGACCGAGGTCGGCGCCGCTGGGGTCCCACACGAACACGCGCCAGGTGACCACTCCGCGGTTGACGTCGAACCGCGCGTGCAGCCACCCGCCGATGTGGCGTTCGGGGATGTTGAAGGACCACCAGTTGGTTTCGACCCAGTACGGATCGTCGTTCGGCGGCTGGTGATACATGTCGTCGTCGGGCGTGAAGGGGGTGTCGGCGGTGATCTCGCCCGGGCTCGGGACATCGTCGTTCACCTGGCCGACCGTAGCAGCGAGCCGACTGATTCGGAGCATTTTCGGGCTCCAAATCAGATAACTTATTGCACTGCTGATTTCGGGTGCGGAGTCGGCCGCGCGGCGGCGAACCCGGTGATCAATGCGTCGACGGCGGCGTCGAATCGAGCTGTCGGCCCACGTCCGGCACTGTCCCTGGCGGCGGCGGTCAGGAGCGGATAGTCCTCGGGCGACAGTTCGGCGAGGCGGCTGGTCTGGCCTTCCTCACCGTGCGGCTGCGGGGAATCGGACCCAGCGCGGACGGCACCGTGGACCACGATCAGGGAATTGAGTGCGTACAGCAGGTCCAGCGCGGTGCACGGATCGAATCCCGCCCGGGTCAGAACCTGCAGCAGCGTCTCCATCACCCGATGGTTTCCGGCCGTGGTGCCGGGCCGAGACAGCATGAGCGGGACCAGGTTCGGGTGGGCTGCGAGAGTGTCCAACCCGGACCGGGCATAGCGACGCAGTCCGTCCTTCCAGTCCGTATCGGTCCCGATCGGCAGCTCCGCCGCGGACACGAGCCGTTCGACGATGCCGTCCAGCAGTGCAGCCTTGTTCGGGAAGTAGTGGTACAGCGTCATCGCCTCGACCTCGAGTGTGGCGCCGAGGCGTCGCATCGACAGTGCCGCGAGTCCCTGCGAGTCGGCCAAGTCGATGGCGGCGTCCAGGATGACCTGTGGATTCAGGCCCGCATGCTGTCCGTGGGGGCGGTGACCGGGCATTGCGGCTCCTCGATCCGTTGACATGTTTTACGGCGTAAGTCTACCGTGGAAGCAGTAAGACTTACGGCGTAAGACTTTGCATCCAGAGAGCCCACGGTCATGAACACGACACGCATTTCCCGCTCCTCGACAGTGGCCCTGCTCGTCGGGTGCGTCCTCACGGTCGTCTCCGCGATCGCCGTCTACGGCGGCCAGACGAACTCCGGCATCCTCACCGCACACGTCCGCGCGGGCTACCCGTCCTTCACCCAGGACCGCATCGATGCGGCCACCGACATCTACCTGACCTACCTGATCGTTCTGGGTGTCCTCGGCACCCTGGGCTGGCTCACCACCCTCTGGGTGGCACGCCGGAACGCATCGTGGGCGCGACTGCTCGCCACCGGCCTGTGGATCGTCGCCACCGGTATCGCCCTGTTGGACCTGACCGTCCGGGACACCTCCGGCGACACCGCGCTGCCCGCCATCGTCGGGTGGACGGGACTGGCGCCGTGCGTGGCCGGACTCGTCGCGGTCGTCCTGCTGTGGCGCCGCACCTCCGAACGGAAGGAGACACTCCGATGACCGACCTCGTCCGAACCGGCGCCCTGGAAACCACTGTTCTGGAAGCCGCGGCCGGCGACGTCCACGCTGCAGGCATCCCGGGGATCTTCGCCGAAGTCCGTGTGCGTGACGATGTGTGGCGCGGCGCCGCAGGCGTCGCCGATCTCGTCACGCGCGCACCCGTGACCCCCGGGATGCGTCACCGCGTGGGCAGCATCTCCAAGACCTTCGTCGCGGCCGCCGTTCTGCAACTCGTGGAGCGGCGTGCCGTCGATCTCGACGCACCGATCCGCAGGTATCTGCCGAACCTCGTCCCCGGCGGCCGCGGTGATGCCATCACCGTGCGGATGCTGCTGAACCACACCAGCGGTCTCGCCGACTACCTGCCGACGGCCTATCCGTCGCTGGCCGCGTTCCCGGTGGTGGCCGACACCTCACCGCGCAGCCTCGACGACAATCGATTCACACGATTCGACCCGCTGGACCTGATCGAGATGGGCGTCCGCGCGTCGACGGCCGCCGCTCCCGGTACGTCACCAGGCCGATATTCCAACACCAACTACCTTCTGTTGTGCCAACTCATCGAGTTGATCACCGGTGTATCCGCCGAACAGCACATCGACGACGCCCTCATCGCCCGGGCGGGCTTGGCGGACACCGGATTCCCGTCCGGTCCCGAGGTCGACGGCCCGCATTCGCGGTTGTACGAGTCGTGGTTCGGCATGAACCAGCCGCTGAGCGACTACAGCGTCTTCGACATGTCCTGGGTCGGGCCGGCCGCATCGTTGATCTCCACCACTGCCGATCTCAACCGGTTCTTCGCCGCCCTGCTGGCCGGCGACATCCTCGGCCCGGACATGCTGACGCAGATGCAGCAGACCGTGCCTGTCGTCTCGTTCGAAGGCACGATCGTCGACTACGGGCTCGGCCTGCACCGCAAGGAGGTTCCCGGTCAGGGGACGTTCTAGGGTCACGACGGTTCCGTATGGGGTGGCGGCGCGATCACGATGACGCGGGCCGATGGGAGGAGACAGATGACGGTGGCGATCAACCGGCAGCGCTGGAACGAACTCGACGCCTCCGGCAGGCCCACACCGCATCCCATCGATGGAGCGCTCGACGCGTTCCACCGCGTGGCCTTCGGCGCGCAGGCGTCGAAGTGGAACGTCGAGCCTCCCCGCTGATCGGACGGACTCGGCAACTCCTCCGCGATGAGGACCGGAGGCGGTACGCGGTTCGGCAATGCCGTTCGGCCTGGTGCAGCAGACTCGGGTCATGGCCTCTGTCTCCCCTCGGCTGTCCCCGATGTTGGCGACCCTCGGTGAACCACCGAGCGGCAATCGGGTGTTCGAGATGAAGTGGGACGGCCAACGCGCCCTGATCACTGTCGAGGGCGGACAGTGCCGGTTGACCAGCCGCGCCGGCAACGACATCAGTCGCACCTTTCCCGAGCTCCCGGATCCGGTGCTCACCGCGGTCGGGGGCAGGGACTGCGTCCTCGACGGGGAGATCGTCGCCCTCGACAGCGATGGGCGGCCGTCTTTCGCTCGGCTGCAACGCCGGATGCATGTCCAGCGCCCCACCGAACAGCTGCGCGCTGATGTGCCGGTCATGGTGTACCTGTTCGACGTGCTCGCCGTCGACAGCGACTGCACAATCGATCTGCCCTATCTCGAACGGCGGGCCGTGCTCGACGACCTGATCACCCCCAGTGCACGGGTGCAGCTGTCGCCCTATTGGAGCGACGTCGACGCCGCGACCATGCTCGAGGTGGCGCGGGAGAACGGTCTCGAAGGCATCGTCGCCAAAGACCCCGACAGCCCGTATCTGCCGGGCACCCGCGCGTCGAGCTGGATCAAGACTCCGCTGCGCCGCACTACCGAGGGGGTGGTCGTCGGTTGGATCCTACGCGAAGAATTGCATCCAATGCACGAACCCCGCTCCGAAAACCCCTGTAGCTGACGATCATAGGGCATGGCCGCTCGTCCATAAAGACGCTTGGTGACCTGCGCCCTTGCCAAGAAACACGCATCTATTGCATGATTCGACCACCAAACGAGGGTGGGACAGATGGCTTCGTTGAACGGTGAGCCGCCGGGATCGGCGCGGTTGGAGTTGGTCGATGGCGTGGCATTGCTACGCGCAGAGGACGCCGTTCTGAAGGCGATGTTGCAGGGATGGGAAGCACAGCAGGTTGGCGGCAGGGGTTTGCGGCCGGCCACGGTGCGTGATCGTCGCGGGGTGGTTCAACGATTTCTCGACTACACGAACGAGTACCCGTGGCACTGGACCGCGCAGCACCTGGACGAGTGGATGCTTGAACTCGTGAGTCAACGCCACCGGGTGAGGTCCACGATTCGCAACTACCAGTACGCGGTGAAGGCGTTCTGTGACTATCTGACGCGGCCGGAGTATCACTGGGTTGCCGAGTGTGAGAAGAGATTTGGGACTCATCCGGTCCAGATCTGCCAGGAGTGGAACACACTTGCGCATCTGGTGGACTACGAAGGCAATCCGGACCGGCGACCGATGACCCGGCATGAGTTGCAGAGGTTCTTCGACTACGCCGACGACCAGGTCGACGTCGCGGTCCGGCGACAACGCAAGGGCGCCCTGTCCGCCTACCGTGACGCGACATTGTTCAAGGTGATCTATGCGTACGGACTGCGGTGCCGCGAGGCCTCGAAGCTGGACGTGTCGGATTGGTACCGCAATCCGCAGGCTCCGGAACTTGGCCGGTTCGGCAAGCTCGAGGTGCGATGGGGCAAGGCATCCAAGGGCAGCCCACCCAAGCGGCGCACAGTGCATACGGTGATGCCGTGGATCGTCGACGTTGTCGAGGACTACCTCGACAACGTCCGCCCCCGGTACGACCTCGGCGATCATCCGGCGTTGTGGCTGACCGAGCGGGGAGGCCGGGTCACGCCTCGCCACATCCAGCAGCGTTTCGCCGACTACCGCACCGCGTTGAACATGGACTCGGCGTTGGTGCCGCACTGCTTGCGCCACAGTCACGTCACCCATCAGATCGAGGACGGTGTGGACGCCAGGTTCGTGCAAGAACAGGTCGGCCACCGTTTCGCGTCGACTACTGCGATCTACACCGGCGTCAGTGGCGACTTCATGAACACGATGATGAACAGGGCGCTGACCAAGGCGTTCGAGATCGAAGACACGGAGGCTCGATGACCGCCAAACTGGACTACCGGTGGAACCTACGCGAGCTGATGGCCCGCCAGGAAATGTACCTGACCACTCACCTATGCCCGAAGCTGACCGAGCGTGGCATACACCTGTCCGACAGTCAGGTCTACCGCCTCGTCGTCGACACCCCCGAGCGATTGAGCCTGAAAACCCTTGTCGCCCTCGTCGACATCCTCGGGTGCACGATGGAGGAACTCATCGAACCCGTCGCCACCCGACAGCAGCCGCGAAAACGGAAAGCCGCCGGGGAATCGAACACCGACAGCGGGCTGGGGCCGATGCGACCCAAACGTGCCAGGATTGTCCGCGACGAACAGTGACTACTGACGGAGGTGCCTCAGCGAAGTGCATGACCGATCCCATCGCGGTGATCGTCGAGGTCGTCGGACGGGTCGATCCCGAAATGGACCCGGAAGTCGTCGCAGCGGCAGTCCGGGAAGTCACGACCACCCGAGCGGGACGACGCAAGCTGGCCAAAGCGCTCGAAAGCAATCCGTCGCTGCTCACTTCGGGCCGGACCGAGGGGCCACCGATGGTCGATCGCCTGATCCGCACGCTCCGCGATCGCGGCGCGGCGGGCGTGGTTCAGCCGTGCTGTTCCGGTTGCGGCAAACCGGCACGGGCCATGCGGGCCCGCAATGGCGATGGGCTTCGAATCTGCGTCACCTGCCACAACAAGGCACTCGGAAGCTTCGCGCCCCGTCCATGTGCGGTGTGCGGTCGCGAGGTCACGCCGCGCTTCTACGACCGTCACGGCCAACCCCGGTGCGGACAGTGCCCGCCCGATCCCGGCGTCGACCACCTGGAGGTCATCTGCGACCTAATCCTGGCGGTCAGTTCCGATTCCGACCGCGATCAGATCCGCACTGTCATCGCGAGAACAGTTCGGCAGGCTGCCCGGCGCCGGCGGATTGCCTGGGACCTCCAAGACCGTCCCACCCTACTGACCGGCGAGGCCGCCGACGGACCGCTCGCCATTCGGCGACTCATAGCTGCGCTCACCGCGCACGGCGTCACCAGCCTCATCACACCGAGCTGTCCGTTCTGCACGATGATCCGCCCGCTCAAAGCCCGCCGCGAGGGGCGAGCATGCTGCCATTCCTGCTATCAAGCTGCTCGGGCCACGCAGTGCGTGCGGTGCAATGTGGTCAAGCCCGTCTCCACGCGCACCCACGCAGGGGAACCACTGTGCTGGGCGTGCTCACTCCAGGAGGAGACCAACAAGGAAATCTGTTCTTCCTGTGGGCAATTCACTGCGGTCGCCACACACCAAGGGGAGCTCGCGGTGTGCTTCTCGTGCCGCACGACACCGTCGGCGGTCTGTTCGCTCTGCGGCCTCTACAAGCCGTGCACCAGCGCCCACACGCTCACACCGCGGTGCCTTAACTGTGCCCACCGCGCGAGGTCCGCGCAGTGCGTCCGATGCGGGAAGATCCATCCCATTGCAGGGCGGGACGCCGACGGCAACGCGTTGTGCGGCAACTGCGCCAGACGGCGCGAACCCTGCTACCGATGCGGGCGCCGACGCCCAGTCGAGGGACGCGTCCTCGGCGCCCCGGTGTGCTGGACCTGCATCAAAACCGAACCCACCTACTTCCGAGCCTGCTCCGAATGCGCCACAGTCGACCGCCTGCGACACCACGGACTATGCGACAACTGCGCGGCACCACGTGCACTCGACGCTGCCTTGTCCGCACCCGACGGCAATATCCGTCCCGAACTGATGACGGTCCGCCAGGCACTGGCCTCCAGCAATCCTGCGACTCTCCTGGACTGGCTGCACCGAAGCACCATCAGAACGATGCTGGCGATGCTTGCCACCGGCGAGGGGCCCGTGACCCACCAGACCCTCGACAAACTCGAACCGACAGGTCCCGCCCGTCACCTGCGTCAAGTACTGGTCGCCAACAGCGTCCTGCCCGACTACGACCGCCACCTCAGCGATCTGGAACGTTGGTTCGACGACAAACTCGGGGAGGTCGACGATCCCGGCGAACGCCGAGCACTACGCGGCTACCTGACCTGGATGATGAGGCTCAGCGAATGTGCTCGCTTGTGCTCAACGAAAGTGCCCACTCGCGGGCGGTTTCACTGTAGCGGTTGCCGTGTTCCAGTGGTAGCC
>NZ_JBSFRG010000037.1:0-57629 GCF_053589115.1 Rhodococcus sp. NPDC003383
GATGATTCGTCGCTACATCATTTGGCGGAACCAGCACGCCAGAGATCAACGGCTACGCGAGATCGTCGACAGGGCGAACGTAGCCTGATGCGGCAGTAGCTCTCGTTGTTGGTCTTGTCGCCGGTGTAGAACTCGCCCTGCTCATTGGTGCGCTTCCAGTCGATCGCGAAGCGCTGGCTGTTGTTCAGCTTGCCGTTGACCGACATCAGCGAACTGCGGTGCGGGAAACCCGGTTCGCAGCATCCGTTGAGTGCGATCCAGTTGTCGCCACGGACCGGGGGAGCGAGGACCGGCACGGTCTGTGTGGAGACGGCGATCGGAGTCGTCAGGTAGTCGATCGGTCCCGGCATCCCGAATGCCGGTGAGGCAGCGCCGGTTCCGTAGAGGTGGTGCAACAGGGCCTTCGGAGCCTGGTCGAGCGAGTCCAGGGTGAAGTCGATGAACAGGACCCGGCTTTCCTGCGGCGGGATCGCGTTGCTGTCCACGTAGCCTGCGGGCAGGTCGCGCAGTCGATTGCAGTCGCCGAAGACACAGGCCGGATCGACCAGCGCGGAACCGGAGAAACTGGCGATCACCTTCGTCGGATCCTCGCCGTCGACCACGTCGATCCTGTCCAGGCTCGCCGGCACCTTGGTGGCGTTGGTGAGCTGCAGGTCGTAGACCACGTGGTACTTGCCGTCCGTTCCGCGGAACGGCAGCGGCGGATTCCCGATCGTGTCGAGGGTGAGCGCGGTGAATGCATCCGGCACGGTCACGCCGGCGACGGAACCGGCCGGTGGCGGCGCGGTGGTCGTCGAACCGGCGTCCGAATCCGACGAACATCCGGCCCCGACGAGTGCGACGGAGGCTGCGAGCGAGACGAGAAGCATGGGGACGCGGCGGATGGTCACGCTGGAACTCCGTTTCTTCGGTTTCGCAAGAAAGTACCAGGACATAACTGGCTTTTCGGACCTTCGGCCGTGGTGCCGCTCCAGCGGTCGAGAACTCGTCCCGGTGGACGCAGTGTTGTTCGGGCGATCAACCGGACGGCCACGCGTTCTCGGCGGGTTCGCTTTCAGGAAGAAGTTTCCGCTTTCAGGAAGAAGTTTCATTGCGTCACCCCGAGCGTCAGGGTTCGAAGACGTCGGACCAGCAGGCTGTGTTCCCATTCGGGTTCCTGGTCGTCGATGTTGAAGTCAGTGGTGGCGCCGAGGAGGTGTTCGAGCGCCATGTTGCCCTCGAGCCGAGCCAAGGCGGCTCCGACGCAATGGTGAATCCCCTTCCCGAAGGCCATGTGAGGGCGGTGAGTTGTCGAGCCGAGGTCGATGGCATTCGGGACGTCGAGGGTCGCATCGTCGCGATTCGCCGCCGCCCACGACAGATATAGGTGTGAACCTGCGGGCAGCGCGACCCCACCCAGGGTAGTGTCGGCAACGACGTACCGGTAGTGGCCACGGAAGGGTGACTCGAGTCGCAGTGCTTCTTCGACGAACCTCGGAAGGAGAGCGATATCGGCGCGCACCTCACGTTGGATGTCGGGGTGGGTTCCGAGAAGCCAGGCAGCGTTACCGATCAGGCTCACGGTGGATTCGATGCCCGCGGTGACGAGTTGGATGAGGATCATCACCGCTGTGTCGTGGTCGAGGTCCCCGGCGCTGACCGTGCGGGCGAGGTCTCCCATCACGTTGTGGCCGGGCTCTTCCATGGCTGCGCCGAATGCCTCCGAGAGATACACGCCGAGTTCGCCGACGGCCTGTGTCGCTGCTTCGAGCTGGTCGGCGGTGACCACGCCGTCGAGAAGAACGGTACTGGCAAGGGACCACCGCACGAGGTCGTCGGTGTCGTAGGCGGGAAAGCCCAGCAGTGCGGCGACCACCCTGATCGGTAGACGCTGTGCGACCGCGCGAACCCAATCGATACGTCCTTGCTGGAGGCCCGCGGTCCACAGCGCGCTCAGCGTCTCGGAGATGAACGGCTCCAGGCGGCTGATCCGCCGGGCGGTCAGAGACGGCATCACCAGCGCCCGGTGAACGCGGTGCGTAGGTTCGTCGGCGGTGGCCAGCACGTGCAGCGGCGACCCGAGTTCGGCGATCGGAAACGCGGTGACGGTGCCATCGGGGTGCCACACCATCGTCGCGGTGAGGTTCGACGAGAACTCATCGTGTCGACTCACGGCTTCGGCGATCAGGTCCCAGGATGTGACCAGAAAGAACGGTGAGTCACCGAGTCGGTGGACCGGGTCTCGACGTCGGAGTTGCGCGAGGTAGCCGTACGGATCGTCGAGATCATGCATACGTCGAGGCTGCGTACCGGAGACGTCTGCTGACAACCCCTCGGCACCAAGTCGATACGTCTGGATTCACCCTTCGCGGTACGTGTCTCAACACGGGCCTGTGACCTGCGCCGATCCGCCGAGAACGATCTGCTGATGTCTCATACTGAGACTGTGGGTTATGACTGGTTGATCGACGGGAAGCGCTCCGACGTCGCCCGAGACCGCCTGATCGCTTGCGCTGCAGAACTGATCGCCAGGCGTGGAGTGACCGAGTTCGACATCAACGACCTCGTTCGGCACGCACACTGTTCGCGAGCGACCGTCTACCGGCACGTCGGCGGTCGCACGGCCGTCATCGAGTCCGTCCTGATGACCGCATCGGCTCACATCGTCACCGCCGTCCGCACCGCGACCGCAGGCCTCGACGGTCGCGACCGAGCAAGCGTCGCGATCTCGGTGGCGCTACGAGAACTCCGACAGGACCGAGTGATTCGACAGTTCCTACGCTCGGGCGACCTGATGGCGATGGCACCCACCGCCATCACCTCGGGTACGGTCGCCACGCTTGCGGCCGATCTCATCGGGATCGATCCATCCGACACCACCTCGACGGAATTCGCCGTCAGATCGTTCATGACACTGCTCCTCTGGCCGGCTGATCCGGTCGAGGAGAATCGCCTCATCGACTCGATAGTGGCCGGGATCGACCGTCACTGAAATTGCCACCGGCGACCGCCACACCCGGATCTGTTTACGGCATCTGCGGATATCGTCCAACTCTGTTGCGCTACAACCGGTCACTCGCTTCGATTGCCCGCCGGCAGCGGATGCTCCGGCATTTCGGATATATGCAGCCGACTCGATCGGTTGCACCCGGGGAGGTTGCCGACAGGAAGTGGCATCCGATTGCCCCGCGCACACCGATGGCCGAGGCGCACACTTGTAGATATTCGAATCATCCGATGTGAGGCCCCGGGAGCCTGTGCCGGGTCCTTTCTCCGAAAGGAGCCGGCGGATGCCGTACACCGAAGACGACCCCAACGAAATCGCCGTCCCCATTCACAGAGGCGCTCACATCGCCGACCCCGGGCCTTTGGGTCTGGCAGCATTTGCACTCACCACGTTCATCCTGTCCTGCGCCAACGCCGGATTCATCTCGTCGGATGCGGAAGCTGCCGTCTTCGGGGTGGCGTTGTTCTACGGCGGTCTCACCCAGCTCGCCGCCGGAATGTGGGAGTTCCTGAAGGGCAACGTCTTCGGGGCGACGGCCTTCAGCTCGTACGGCGCCTTCTGGTTGAGCTTCTGGTACCTGGTCACCTACGTCACCGAGGACATGGGCGACGAGAGGCACGTGGGGGTGGGAATCTTCCTGCTGGGCTGGACCATCTTCACCCTCTACATGTGGTTTGCCAGCACCCGGATCAGCATTGGCCTCTTCGTCACCTTCTCGGTGCTCCTCGTCGCTTTCGTATTCCTGACACTCGGAGCGCTACTGGAGGTGACCGGCCTGACGAGGGTCGGTGGCTACTTCGGACTCGCCGCTGCCGTCGGCGCGTGGTACTGCTCCGCTGCCGGGGTACTCAGCACGACATTCGGGCGCGTAGTCCTGCCCACGGGCCCACGTTGACAGGGGTCCGATCCGACAGGTGCGGACGCGTCTGTTACCCTCGTCGTCATGCAGCGCGCATATTTTTGGTTTAGCAGGCCGGCCCGGGGTGGGTCGGTCGGCGTAACCGAGCGCTGACTTCACCACCTACGAGCCGGACAACGGACCGGCTCGCTGGAATCTCATCTTCTCGTGGGTCGGCCTGAGAACAGGAAACCGAACCCCATGAGCACCCAGATCGACCGCATCTCGACCTCGAATCTCGACGAGCAGCGCACCGTGCGGATCAGCCCCCTCGTGGCGCCGTCCGTCGTGCGCACCGAGCACGCCCCCGACGAGGTCGCCGCCGCGACCGTGCGGTCGGGTCGCGCCGACACCGTCGGCATCCTCGACGGCACCGACGACCGCCTGCTCGTCGTCGTCGGACCGTGCTCCGTGCACGATCCGGCCGCCGCGATGGACTACGCCCGCCGTCTCGCCGCGAAGGCCGACGAACTGCGCGACGACCTGCACATCGTCATGCGCGTCTACTTCGAGAAGCCGCGCACCACGCTGGGCTGGAAGGGCCTGCTCAACGACCCGCACCTCGACGGCACGTACGACATCAACACCGGTCTGCGGATCGGCCGCAAGCTGCTGCTGGATGTGTCGAGCCTGGGTCTGCCCGTCGGCTGCGAGTTCCTCGACCCGATCCTCCCGCAGTACTACGCGGACCTGGTCACCTACGGCGCGATCGGTGCCCGCACCGCCGCCAGCCAGGTGCACCGCCAGCTGTGCTCGGCGCTGTCCATGCCCGTCGGCATCAAGAACTCCACCGAGGGCGACGTCCAGGTCGCGGTCGACGGCACGCGCGCCGCTGCCGCCAGCCACGTATTCCCCGGCACCGACCTCGACGGCCAGGCCGCGCTGATCCAGACCGTCGGCAACCCCGACTGCCACGTCATCCTGCGCGGCGGGAGCAGCGGACCGAACTACGACGTCGAGACGGTCGCCGACACCCTCGCCCGGCTGCGCAAGGCGGGTCTGCCGGAGCGGGTCGTCGTCGACGCCAGCCACGGCAACAGCAGCAAGAACCACGAGAAGCAGGTCGACGTCGTCACCGACATCGCCGAGCGGATCGTCGCGGGGGAGAAGGGCATCGTCGGCCTCATGCTCGAGAGCTTCATCGAGGCGGGTCGTCAGGACCTGACCCTCGGCAAGGCCGACGAGCTCGAGTACGGCAAGTCCATCACCGACGCGTGCATCGACTGGGCGACCACCGCCGACCAGCTCGACCGTCTCGCCGCCGCCGTGCGCGCACGTCGCGCCTGACGGGCTCGCTCCACCCCACTCCCATGCCCACCGGGAGACTTGACCCTGACGCAACGTCAGGGTTGATGCTGGGGGCATGAGAATCAGCGAGCTCGCGCAGGCTGCCGAGACCACCGTCCGGACGGTTCGGCACTACCACCGGCTCGGGTTGCTGCCGGAACCGCCGAGGTCCTCCAACGGATACCGCGTGTATTCGTTGGGGGACCTGGTCCGGCTCATGCGGATCCGCTGGCTCGCCCGCTCCGGGGTGCCGCTCGGATCCGTCGCCACGGTCCTCGGTGCCGCCGACGACACCGACGACCTCGGAGCCGACCTCGAAGCGCTGCTCGCCGACATCGACGAACAGCTGCGCTCCCTGCAGGTCAAACGCGATTCGCTCGCGGCGATGCTGGACCTGCACCGGCGCGGCGAACCGCTCTCGCCGCTGGCCGCGCCGCTCGCGCAGGCGTTCACCGAACTCGTCGACGGCGAGACCGATCCGCGCGTGCGCGAGTTGTTCGTCCGGGAACGCGACAGCTGGGAGATCCTCGCGCTGTCCGGACAGACCCCGCAACCGTTCGTCGACGCCGCAACCGCAGCACTGACCGACCCGGAACGCCGGCACGAATTGGTCGCCCTGTATCGCCGGTTCGGCGCGCTCGCCGGCCGCGACCCCGCCGATGTGACCGAGCACATCGAAGAGACCGCCGACGCCCTGGCCGCCTTCTTCGACGACCTCGACGACCCGGACGGGATGTTCGCGCAATGGGCGACGACCGCGGCCGACGTCGCCGACAGTCCCCACATGGCCGAGGTCCTGCCCGATCCCGCGCAACGCGCCGTCGCGGTCCGGGTCATCGAGACGATCGCAGCGCGGGCGGTGGAGTCGTGACCGCGCAGCGGATCCACCGCGGCGCACTGGTGGTGGCGATCCTGACGGCGCTGACGAACGCGGTGCTCGCCGCCGTCGGCATCCTCGCCCCCGGAACCGCGTTCGTGTTGTGGCTCGCGGTCGAACTCCCGTTGTTCGCCCTCGTCGTCACCGTCACCGTCGTGCGGATCCGGGCGCTGCGTCGATCCGGTGCCTCCTGGAACGCCGTGCTCGACGAGCTCGCCGGCCCCGCTGCCGGCCTGATCCGCGCGGAACTGCGCGCCTACCGATCGCTGTGGCTGTTCGCCCGGCGACGCCGCGACGGCCTGCGCGACGGGATGGTCGCGATCGGCTACACCAGGGGCACGATGGGCATGCCCATCGCTTTCCTGATCGCGTGTGTGGTCGAAACCGTCGCCATCCACCTGCTCGTGCCTTGGCCGTGGCTGCGCACCACCCTGCTGGTCGTCTCGGTGTACGGCTTCGTGCCGCTGTTAGGTATCCTCGCCTCCCGCGTGGTGCATCCGCACCTGCTCGACGACGCCCGGTTCGTCGTCCGGTCCGGGCATCAGGTGGTCGCGACCCTTCCTGTCGGCACCGTCGAGAAAGCGTTGATACACAGGAGATTCCAGCACACCTCGCCGATCGTGGAGGACGACGTGCTGTATCTGCCCGGGCCGGACGGCACCAACGTCGACGTGCTGCTGCGCGAACCGATCGAGGTGAAATTGCCCTATCTGCTCGAACGCCGGCGCACCACCACTCAGGTCGGGCGCGTGGCGTTGCAGGTCGACGACCCCGAAGACCTCCGCGCTGCATTCGCCGCACTGCGGAGCGAAACCGGGATCACCTCGACGGGCTGAAGCCGACGAGTCGCGGTCCCGACGTCGAGGAAGTTGGCGAGAGCGGTGGGGAGGTGGCTCGGGTGCAGACTCAATATCGTTTCAGTTGTGCGACAACGAGATGCAGTGCGGCCGTGGTGGTGAGGGTTCGGACCCGCTCGCGGTCCCCGGGGAAACGGCGGGTGACGGTGTACGTCGGTCGTCCGTCGATCGCGACGCCGAAGCAGACGGTGCCCACCGGTTTGGTGTCGGTGCCGCCGTCGGGGCCGGCGATCCCGGTGGTGGAGACCGCGACGTCGGCTTCGAGACGGCGTCGGGCGCCCTCGGCCATCGCTGCGGCGACCTGTTCGCTGACCGCGCCGTGCGCGGCGATCATCTCGGCCGGTACGTCGATCAGCTCGGACTTGGCGTCGTTGGAGTACGAGACGACGCCGCCCATGACATAGCCCGACGACCCGGGTCGGGCGGTGAGACGTGCAGCGACGAGTCCGCCGGTGCACGACTCCGCGGTCGCGATCGACCGGCCGTCGAGGACGTCGATCAGCTGGTCGTCGATGGTGGAGCCGTCGGTGGAGAAGATCTGGCGCCCATGGTATTCGGTGAGAACACCGAGAAGACGGCGGTAGACGTCCGCGTCGCCGGAGGCGAATCGGGTCACCATGTCGAGTTCGCCGCCTCGAAGACATGTGGTGATCTCGAGCCGGTCGAAGTCGGCGATCTCTGCTTCGGCCCGGCGCAGTGTCTCGGCGAGTTGTGCCTCGTGCAATCCGTAGGCGCGCACGGTTTCCTGCTGCAGGTCGTCGGCTCGGGACAGTACCTCGGCGACCGCAGGTGAGGTGACCGCGCTCGGCCACATCGCCTGCAACTCTCCGGGCGGCCCGGGCAGGATCACGAACGTCGGGATCGGCCGGTCACCGCCCACTGCTGGGATTACCACGCCCGGCGCTGTGCCGGTCGGCGGCAAGGCGGTGGCACCGGCGGGAACCTGCGCCTGCTTGCGGATCCCGATACGCGTCGGCCCTGCGTCCAGGTCCGGGGTGTTCGGACGGAAGCGGCCGATGACACCCGCGATGTGTTCTTCGAGTTCGGGGTCGAGCAGCAGCTCACGGTTACAGAAATCGGCGACGGTCGCGACGGTGAGGTCGTCGGCGGTCGGGCCGAGCCCTCCGCTGGTGACGATGAGGTCGACGCCCTGATCGGCGAGGAAGCGCAGTTGTGCGATCAGGTCGGCGGGCCGGTCGCCGCAGATCGTGATGTGGGCGACGTCGACGCCGAGTGTCAGGAGCTGCTGGGACAACCACGGTCCGTTCTGGTCGGCGATCCTCCCGGTCAGTACCTCGGTCCCGGTCACGACTATTCCTGCACGCACGCTCACGGCGTCGAGCCTAGTCGGGAGGCGTCCCAGATCAGCCGTAGGCGTCGGCGACACTCCCGGGACACAACGCGATGCCGTTCGCCGCGGACCGATGAGTTTCGGGGGCGCGGGGAGTCCAGCCCTGTGACGGCGTCCGGTTTCGGATGCCGCGGACCGGAGGAGCCTTTCCATGCACTCGACGATCTTCGTGAACCTGCCTGTCGCCGACATCGATCGCTCGCGGCAGTTCTTCACAGACCTCGGTTACACCTTCGACGAGAAGTTCAGCGACGGCCGCGCGCTGGTGCTCGTACTGGGTGAGAACCGGTTCGCGATGTTGATGCTGCGCGACTGTTTCGACTCTCTCCATCCGGCGCGGACCGCGGACGCCTCCGAGGTGAAGGAATGTGTCATCTGCTTGGGTGCCGACAGCCGTGAGGATGTGGACGCGCTGGTGGATCGTGCTGTCGCCGCGGGCGGTGCTGCAGGGGACAGCGAGGATCACGGCTTCATGTACGGTCGCAGCTACGACGACCCGGACGGCCACTCCTGGCAGATCTTCTGGATGGACCCGTCCGCACGGGGCTGAGCGTCCCGGACCCTTTGCCGGTGCCGCAACACCTCCGGCGCCGAACTGCGCCTCCGCGCCGCCGGATTCGGCGCCTGCTCGGTCCACCCGGAACCGGAAAACACACATGGCGACCGCGCGGGCCGTCGCGGTAGTAGGGTCGCGAGCGACGAGGGTTGCCGACACGAACGAGGGACGATGGCCGACACCATGCGGGCAGCGAGATTCTATGCCGATTCGAAAACCAATGTCCTGGAAGATGTTCCGATTCCCTCGCCCGGGCCCGGGGAAGTACTGGTGAAGGTCGAGTTCTGCGGGATCTGCCATTCCGATCTGAGCCTGCTCGACGGCACCTTCCCGCCGCTGCTGCAGGTCGTCACGCAGGGGCACGAAGCATCCGGCACCATCGCCGCCCTGGGCGCCGGGGTCACCGGCTGGCAGGTCGGTGATCGGGTGATTCCGTCCGCCGGGCGCCCGTGCTTCCAGTGCCGCAGCTGCCGCCGCGGCGACCTGACCAACTGCGAGAACATCCAGCTGATGGCCTTCGCCTACGACGGCGCGTGGGCGGAGTACACGGTCGCGCAGGCCGGCGGCCTGACCCGCATCCCCGACAACGTCTCGTTCGAGCAGGCGGCGATTCTCGCCGATGCCGTCTCGACCCCCTACGGCGCCGTGGTGCGGACCGGGCAGGTCCGGGTCGGTGAGGCCGTGGGCGTGTGGGGCGTCGGCGGGGTCGGTACGCACATCGTGCAGCTGGCGCGGCTCGTCGGCGCCGTCCCGGTCATCGCCCTCGACATCGATCCCGTCGTCCTCGACCGGGCGCTCGAGCTCGGCGCCGACTACGCCTTCGACACCCGCGACCTCGACCTGCCCGCCAAGATCACCGAGGCGACGAACGGCAAGGGTCTCGACGTCGCGTTCGATTCCGCGGGTCTGAAGATCACATTCGATCAGGCGCTGGGGGCGGCGCGCCGCGGCGGGCGGGTGGTCGTCGTCGGATTGAGCGGTCAGGAGGCGTCGCTCGGCCCGACCGCGAACTTCGGGTTGTCGCAGAAGCAGGTGCTCGGCCACCTGGGCTACAAGAACGTCGACATCGAAGTCCTCGCCGAGCTCGTCTCCCGCGGCCGGCTCGATCTGTCCCGCTCGATCAGCGAGATCGTGCCGCTCGAGAACGTCGCGGAGGGAATCGAGAAGCTGCACAACCACGTCGGCAACCCGATCAGGATCCTCGTCCGTCCCTGATCTGTCGGAGGCCGGTCGTATCGTCGGCACATGGGATACGAATTTCAGGTGACGGTCGATTCGAACAGCCCGCATACGCAGGCGAAATGGTGGGCAGAAGCGCTGGGATGGCGGGTCGAGCCGAGCGACGAGAACTTCATCCGCGGTCTCATCGCCGCCGGACAGGCCCGGGAGGACGATACCGAGATCTTCGAAGGCAAACTGGTGTGGAAGATCGGTGCCGCGATCTCCGATCCGGAAACCCCGGCCCGGCCGCGCGTTTTGTTCCAGCTCGTGCCGGAAGGCAAGACGGTGAAGAACCGGCTGCACTTCGACATCCGCGCCGGCGACGACCGCGACGCGCTCGTCGACAAGCTCGTCGCGGCCGGTGCGACTGTCCTGTACCGAGGAAGCCAGGGCCCGTACGAGTGGGTCACCATGACCGATCCGGAAGGAAACGAATTCTGCGTGGCCTGACCGAGGTCGGGGCCCGCCCGCAGGTCAGCGGAAGCTGCGCGGTGTGGATCCGGTCCAGCGCTTGAACGCGCGCCGGAACGCGCTCGGTTCCGAGAAGCCGAGCCGTGCCGACAGGTCGTCCACCGATTCACCGCGGCGCAGGCCGGCGATGGCCGCGTCCCGCAGTACTTCCTCACGGAGGTGGCCGAGCGACGTGCCCTCCTGCCGCAGCAGGCGACGCAGGTGCGGGGCGCTCACCGACAGCATGTCGGCGATGTCCTCCGCGCTGGCGGTGCGTCCCTTGATGCCCGACTCGAAGATGCGGCGCACCTGCGCCGACGCCGTCGATTCGTAATCACGTTCCGACAGCATGAGATTCGGTGACTCGCGCAGATATTCTTCGAGGCCGCTCTCGGTCTGCACGAGCGGGGACCGCAGCGCGGCATTGTCGATTTCCAGGGCCGCGCGGTCGGCGCCGAACGTGACGGGGACACCGAAGATTGCGTCGTAACTGCGGGCGAGCACCGGATCCGGTTGCGGATAGGGCATTTCCACCGATTCCAGGCGCACCCGCCCGCCGACCAGCCACGCCGCGAAGCGGTGCAGCAGCATCAACAGGAAATCGACGGTGACCCGGGTCTTTTCGGTCACCACGTCGGGGAGTCCCACATCCAGGAAGGTCGTTTCCGGGCCCGGCGTCAGCGTCAGGGTCGGCAGCGTCCGCATGACCCGGTTGACCTCGATCATGCGGGTCAGGGCATGCGACAGGTCGGGACAGTGGATGAGGGTCAGGCACATCACCCGGAAGGATCCGCGCGGAACCGGTCCCGAGCCGAGTCCGAACAGTTCGTCGTCGGTGATCTGCCACGTCACCTGGGTGAACCGGCTGACCTGCTCGGGTGTGAGGCGCGCGTGCGGCTGCGCCAGCACCGCCCGGCTGATCCGCGCCGCATCCAGCGCCGGCGCCAGATCGACTCCTTCGGCGGCAGCGAGCTGGACCGCCCGGCTCACGAAATCGGACGGAATGGTGGGAGCCGACACGTCAGTGCGCCTCCCGCAGGGTCCGCAGCCGTCGCACACCTTCGGCGAGAATCTCGTCGCGTTTGCAGAACGCGAACCGCACCAGATGATTCCACCGTTCGGGATGATCGACGAACGCACTCACCGGCACCGCGGCGACACCGATCCGCCGGGGCAGGCTGCGACAGAACTCGACAGCGTCGGTGACGCCGATCGGGGTGACGTCCGCGCACACGAAATATGTTCCCGCCGAATCGAGTACACCGAATCCCGCGTCGGCCAATGCCGTGGACAGCAGATCGCGCCGGCGTTGCAGGTCGTCGCGCTGTGCGGCGACCCAGGCCTGCTCGTGCTTCAGCGCGTACGCGACCGCCGGCTGGAACGGTGCCCCGGCGACGAACGACATGAACTGCTTGGCGGCGCGCACGCCGTCGATCAGCTCGCGCGGCCCGAGCGCCCAGCCGATCTTCCAGCCGGTCACGTTGAACATCTTCGCCGCGCTCGACACGGTGACGGTGCGTTCGGCCATGCCGGGCAACGACGCGAGCGGGGTGTGCCGGCGACCGTCGAACACCAGATGCTCGTACACCTCGTCCGACAGCACCAGCAGATCTCGTTCGCACGCGAGTTCGGCGACCGCGGTCAGCGTCGCGTCGTCGTACACGGTGCCCGTCGGATTGTGCGGGGTGTTGACGACCAGCATGGTGGTGCGGTCGGTGACCGCGGCGCGCAGCGCGTCGACGTCGAGCACGAAACCGGATCCGGAGCGTTCCAGGGGGACCGCGCGCCGGGAGGCCCCGGCCAGCGCCACCGACGCGGCGTACGAGTCGTAGTACGGCTCGGTGAGCAGCACCTCGTCACCGGGTTCGACGAGCCCGAGGATCGCGGCGCTGATCGCCTCGGTCGCGCCGACGGTGACCAGCACCTCGCCGTCGGGGTCGTATTCGAGTCCGTACCGGGCGGCGCGGTCGTCGGTGATCGCGCGGCGCAACTCCGGCGTGCCCGGACCGGGCGGGTACTGGTTGACGCCGTCCGAGATCGCCTGACGGGCCACCTCGAGCATCGCCGCAGGACCGTCCGTGTCGGGGAAACCCTGCCCCAGGTTCACCGCGTCGTGCTGGATGGCCAGGGAGGTCATCTCGGCGAAGATCGTGGACGCGAACGGTCGGAGCCGGTTGACCGTGCGGACCGGTCGCGGTGACGTCATCTCAGCCATTTCGCCAGCGTAGCGGGGGTGCGGTGGGTTCGATCGGGCAGTAGTGTCACATTCGGGAAGGCTACCTCGTCCAAGAAGATGAACGGCCCATACGGGGCCGGTGACGAACGGAGACGATCATGGCTCGCATTCCCGTGGTGACCCCCGACCAGGCCGGCCCTGCGACCAAGGTCGCGTACAAGATGGCCGCGCGGATGTTCGGGGAGGTGCCCGAGCCGTTCACGGTGCTCGCCCACCACCCGGGCCTGATGCGCAGCAACGCCGTGCACGAAATGCTCGCGCAGCGGGCGTCGAAGGTGTTGCCGAAGAACGTGCGGGAGATCGCGGTGTACCGCACGGCCTGGAACGTCGGATGCTCGTGGTGCGTCGACTTCGGGACGATGCTGCAGCGCCTCGACGGACTCGACACCGAGCGGCTCGAGCACATCGCCGAGTACAAGACCTCGGATCTGTACAGCGACGACGAGCGCGCCGCGATCGAGTACGCGGACGCGATGACCGGCAACGTCCGCGACGACGTGACCGACGAACAGGTCGCCGACCTCGAACGCCGTTTCGGGCCGGCCGGGGTCGTGGAACTGACCTATCAGATCGCGCTGGAGAATATGCGGGCCCGCATGAACTCGGCGCTGGGCATCCACGACCAGGGTTTCAGCACCGACGCGTGCCGTGTTCCGTGGGCGGTTGCCGAGGACACCGGCACGGTCTAGTACCGCAGCCCGGATGCAGGTCGGTCGGCGGTGCCCGTGATGCCGTTGCTGCGGCAGTACGTCGAGCAGCAGGAGTCCCGCCTCAGGCCCGCCCCGACCCGTCTATCCTCTGTGTGCCTTCGCCGCCGCTGTGAACAACGGAGCGCCGGCGCACGTCCCGGTAACGCTCGGTGAACGAAGAGGACCGCACACAGCGGTTGAACTCTGCAGCGGAGGCGTGTCGGGATGACGCGCGCTTCGCCGAGTTCGCGTCGGTAGCTTCCGGGAGAGGCATCCGCGGGTTTATCCGGTCGCTCGAGGGCGGTCCCTGATCGTCGTCTGCGGGGCGAGACCCCATTCCGTCCGCCCGAGCCGCGAGGGCGGTGCAAGCCTCCCGAAATCAGGCAGGCCGTCGTCGGCCAGTACGTCGTTGCTCATCGAGATACCGACGACAAGGCCGAGGATGATGGTCCCGTTGCCCACCTCGAGAATCAGTTGCTTCTCGCATTCGAAGGCGATTGGTGCCTCGGCGACTTGGGGTGCTGCAACGACCTCGCTGTCGATCGGTGTCAAGCCGGCCGCTTCGAACTCGTCGACCGAGCTGTCGAACGGCGCAGACGTCGTGTTCATCTGGTCGATGAGGGTCTCGGTGCCGATATTGACGACGAACTGGCCGGTATCGACAATGTTGCGCCAGGTGTCCTTGTGGCCGATGGACGTGATCTGAAGAATGGGCGGCTCGCTCGACGCGACCGTGAAGAAGCTGTACGGCGCGAGGTTGTGGGTCCCCTCGACCGAACGAGTCGACACCCACGCGATCGGTCTGGGCACGATCGACGCCGTCAGCAGCCGGTAGGCCTGCGAAGGTCGGATCGCGCGGGGATCAATCCGCGTACGGGACGGGCTCGGTGCGTCGGCGGGCAACATGAGGGTGGCATTCCCTTCGAACATTCGACAGATAGTTACACGGAACCATATAGCTGGTCCGCTTGTTCTGGGGCGCTGGGTCTTTGGGATGCCCACTATCGCAGCGGCAGGCGTGTGCGCCGACCGGAGCGTAGGCGAACCGACCGTTTAGTGTCCTCTGCGTTACGAGTTTCGAAGGGGTCTTGCGCTAACGCCTCCGGTAGCTCACACTGAAGTGCATCCAAAAGTGTATGCACTTTGAAGGAGGTATCTCGCCGATGCAGCAAGTCACTGCTACTCCGCGACCACTGTCGACAGCCGATCCGCGCCATGTCGAAGTGGTCGACTTCATGCACTACGAGACCGAACTGCTCGACGACCTCGAGGAACGTTTATGGCTCACCCAGCTGGTCAGTGCGGACATCGAGTACCAGGTTCCCGTCCGAGAGACGGTCGAGCGCGCACGCGGTAAGGGATTCTCTACCAACACGTTCCATCTCAACGAAACGCTGGGTTCACTCGAATCGCGGGTCACCCGTGGAGAGACGAAGTACGCATGGGCGGAGGACCCGCCGTCGCGGGTGCGTCACTTCGTCACCAACATTCGGGTCCGTCCCCACGAGGACGGTGACGAGGACCTGCTCCGGGCCAAGAGCAACATCCTGATCTACCGGACCAGGCAGTCCCAGACCACCCCTCAAATGCTCTCCGGGGAACGCGACGACGTCCTCCGGCGCGAGAACGGCGCGCTCAAGCTGTTGCGCCGGGTCGTCTACCTGGACCTGAGTGTGATCGGCACGCACAACCTCTCGCTCTTCTTCTGACGACCTTCACGGTCGGCCCAACTTGTATCCTCACCTCGCATTCCACTACCAGGAGTCCACACATGAAGCCTGTGCCCAAACAGGATTCGCTCTCGCCCCGAGTCCAGGAGCTGATGGACCGCATCGACAGCGGCCTGCCGGAGGGCAGGATCCCATCCGCCATCATGGGCAACCCGGAGGTCTACCAGGCCGAGTTGCGCAAGATCTTCGGGCGAGCCTGGGTCTACCTGGCCCACGAATCCGAGATCGAGTCGAACGGCGACTATGTCGTCCGCAAGATCGGCGAAGACTCGTTCGTGGTCACCCGAGACGAACGCGGCAACATCAACGTCCTGTTCGACGCGTGCAGACACCGCGGCGTGCAGATCTGCCGCTCCGACTCCGGGAACTCCTCCCACTTCCGGTGTCCCTACCACGGGTGGACCTACTCCTCGGACGGTTCCCTCGTCGGCGCCCCGTTGTGGAAGAACGCCCTGAGCAACATGAGCAAGGAGAACAACGGCCTGGCACGCGCGGCCAAGGTGGAGGCCTTCCACGGCTTGATCTTCGCGACCCTGGATCCCACCGCCCCAACGCTGCGTGAGTACCTGGGCGGCATGGCCTGGTACCTGGATCTGATCTTCGGCCTCGATAAGGATGGCGTCGAGATCCTCGGCAAACCACAGCGTTTCATCGTCGACGCGAACTGGAAATCCGGGGCGGACAACTTCTCCGGCGACGACTACCATCTCGGCACCTTGCACAAGTCGGTATGGAGCATCGGTGCTTTCCCGGTTCCCTTCAGCGAGAACATGATGGGCTACCACATTCAGGCCTCACCCGGACATTCGTTGTCCTTCTCCATGGCCGAGTACGCCGACGAGCCCGGACCCAACTTCTTCGGCTTTCCGGAATCCCTGGCCGAGCACTTCGACAGCGTCAACATCTCATCCGAACAGCTCGAGGTGGCCCGCCGCTCACGCGTTTTCGTGGGCAACGTCTTCCCCAACTTCTCGATTCTGGCTTTGCCTATGACCGAGGATGGGGCCCAGCACCCGCCGACCGGCATTCTCACCATCCGAACCTGGCAGCCCAAGGGCCCTGGCCAGATCGAGATCTGGAACTGGTTCGTCGGCTACAAGAACATGACACCGGAGGAGAAGGAGCGGACCTACCGAGCCGGCCTGGGGACATTCTCGCTCGGTGGATCGTTCGAAATGGACGACACCGAGCCCTGGCTCAGCGTCACGAAGAACGGCGGCTCGGTAGCGGCCGAACTCCTCGACTTCGAACTGAACTACGAGATGGGCCTTCCCGGAATCGGCATGGCAACACCGGTGTCCGACTGGCCAGGACCGGGCCGGGTCTTCTGGACCCGCTATGAGGAAGGCGTCCAGCGCAACATGTACCAGTTCTATGCGGACATGATGCGCGCCGAGCCCGGTCAGTGGCCGGAGTTTCAGTTTTGAGCGCGCATTCGACCGCCGAAGCGGAACTGCGCGAGCGGTACCGACGCGGTGGCCTACTCGGCACGCTCACACCCGGAACCTCTCCCGCCGTGATCGTAGTGGACCTGCAATACGGCTTCACCGAACCGCAGTACGGGCCCGGATTCGATCTCGACGAGGTGGTGGCCGCGACGCTGACGCTGGTGGACACCGCGCGGGAGCACGGTGTACCGGTCTACTTCACCACCATCGCATTCCCCTCGGATGGTGGTATCGGGACCACCTGGCTGCAGAAGATGCCGGCGATGACGGTGCTGCGGGCCGGCGATCGCAGCGTCGAGATCGACGCTCGACTGGGCATGCAGGTCGGCGACGAACTCGTGGTGAAGCAGACCGCCTCAGCCTTCGCTCACACCGACCTCGCCGACCGTCTGGTCGCGGACGGGGTGGACACGGTGATCGTGGCCGGGGCGACCACTTCCGGCTGCGTCCGCGCTACCGTCGTCGACGCCTGTGCCGCGAACCTGCCGGCCTTCGTCGTCCGCGAGTGCGTCGGCGACCGCGAGCGTGGCCCGCACGACGCCGCTCTCCTGGACATCGACGCCAAGTACGGCGACGTCGTTTCCCTGCGGACGGCACTGCACATCGTCACAGAATCGTTCAGCGACAACAAGATCAAGGGGTTGTCATGACAGTCGCAGTCGAATCGGTCCTGTACCGCGCTTCCAGCGCCGGCGGGCCGTCCGGAGTCGTCGGTGACACCCCGCCCCGCCTGGTGCTTCCCGACACCGCCGCCGGTGCCTTCGGGCTGGAACAGGAACGGGCACTCGGATTCTTCGGCTCCCCGGTCGATCCGGCCGCCTTCCTCGCCGAACTCGAGCGCTCCGGCCTGCGGGGCCGCGGCGGTGCCGGTTACCCGGCGCACCGGAAGTTCGCAGCGGTGGCCGGTGCCCACGGCGAGACCGTGGTCGTCGCCAACGGACACGAGGGCGAACCGGCCTCGGCGAAGGACCGCTGGCTGCTGACCCACCGCCCGCACCTCGTGCTCGACGGCCTCCTCCTCGCCGCAGTGGTCACCGGAGCGTCCGAGGCGATCGTGTACGTCTCCGACGCAGACGCTCTCGCCTCGGTCGAAGGTGCCATCGCGGAACTTGCGGCCGCGGGGCTCGTACCGGACGGGCTGGCGTTGCGCACCCACCGCGCTGAGCACACCTACGTGGCCGGTGAAGAATCCGCGGTGTGCCGGTCGATCAACGGTTTCCCCGCCAAACCGACTTCGAAGCCGCCGCGGCCGTACGAATCGGGTGTTCGTGGCCTGCCGACGCTGATCAGTAACGTCGAGACACTGGCTCACGTGGCCTGGATCCGTCGACACGGCGCGGCGGCCTTCGCCGAGGTCGGATCCGGAACCTCCAGCGGAACAGCACTGTTCACGCTGACCGGAGCGGTGGAGCGCCCCGGAGTCTACGAGATGTCGCTCGGCAAGACGATCGACCATCTGATCGAGTCGGCCGGCGGGGCCACCGCCGGCATCGGTGGCCTGATGGTCGGCGGATGGTTCGGTGGCCTGCTCGCCGGTGACCGGTCCTCGCTCGTCTGCTGCTACGACGCCGTGCGCGAGGCCGGCAGCGGTCTGGGCTGCGCAGCGGTGACAGTCCTCGGCCGGAACGACGACCTCGTCGAGGTCGCGGGGGAGCTCAGTACCTGGTTCCAGTCCGAGTCGGCAATGCAGTGCGGTGTCTGCGTGAGCGGTACCAACGCGATAGCCCGCGCCTTCCGTCAGATGCAGCGCGGAGACACCTCGACGGTGCACCAGGAGAACTTGATTCGCTGGGGAGACACACTCACGGGTCGCGGCGCCTGCGGATTCATCGACGGTGCTGCAGCACTGGCCCGGACCGCCGGCGCTGAACTGGCCCGCCGTAGTGAACGTAAGGAGTCCTGACGATGCGTGTGACAGTCGATCCCACCAAGTGTGATGGATACGGCACCTGTTTCGCCATGTGCCCCTCGGTATTCCGATCCGATGACTGGGGATATGCGTCGACCGAGGGCGACGGCACCGTTCCGCTGGAAGACGAGGAAATGGCACGTCGTGTGATTGCACTGTGTGCCGAGCACGCGATCCGTGAGATCTCGTGATCGAAAGCAGCCCAAGTGGAACGAATTGAAGGAGTAGATGTGTACCTGGGACTCGAGAACGGCATCGCGCTGGTGACCGCGGCATCGCGCGGGATCGGCAGGGCGACAGCCGAACGTCTTGCGAGCGAAGGTATGACCGTGGTCGCTGCCTCTCGTTCGGCTGGAACGGACACCGAGGAACATGGCCAGGGTCGCATCGTTCCCTTGGTCCACGATCTCGGCGACGCAGACGCGACAGCCGCACTGGTGGGTCGTGTAGTCGAGCGGTTCGGGCGTCTCGATGTTGCGGTGCTGAACACCCCGGGTCCGCGAATCGGGCCTGCTCTCGATGTGGACTGGGTGGACTGGCAAGCAGCGCACGATCTGCTGTTGCGGCCGGTCGTGCAGCTGGGAACAGCTGCCGGCAAGGTGATGTGCGAGCAAGGAAGTGGCGCCATTGTTCTGCTCTCGTCCACCTGGGTGCGCCAGCCTGCCCTCGGTGGCGTCCTCTCCTCGTCGTACCGCTCGGCCGCGTCGGCCTTTGTCAAGACGCTGGCACTCGAGCTCGGTGGCACCGGGGTTCGCGTCAACCAGGTGATGCCCGGGGCCACCGGTACCGACCGGATGCAGGGCATCCTCGAAATGAAGTCGGCGAACAACGGTACGTCGGCCGACGACGAAATCGCCAAGGTGGTCCAGGACATCCCGGCCGGTAGATGGGGTGAAGCGGGCGAGATCGCTGATGCGGTCGCTTTCCTCGTGTCACAGCGAGCTTCGTTCATTACCGGAGCGTCATTGCCGGTCGACGGCGGTGCCATTCGCGCGGGCCACTGACCTCTCACCTCAAATCAACGATATACGCAGTATTTTCACGAAGGAGAAGTTCATGCCGAAGACTCTGACCGAAAACTTCGTCGAGCAATTGAAGCTCTGCAAGGTCACCTCCGACGAGACAGTAGGCATCATCGCCGAGCTGGGCCAGAAGGATGAGTACGTCACCGCAGCGGTTGCTGCAGCGCGCCAGCTCGGCGCGGGCGCCCTGGTCCTGCACGCGTCGAGCCTGTCCAACCCGATGTTGCCGCCGTACACCGCCGACGGCCGCGAGGTCGCGCCGCTCCTTGCCGCAGCCGGCGAGTGCGACATTGTCATCGACGTCACCGTGGGCGGACTCATCCACTCGGACGTCCGTACCCGGATCACCGGCAACGGCAAGCGGATGCTGTTCGTGGCCGAGCCGACCGACGTCCTCGAGCGGTTGATCGGAGACTCGGACCTGCGCGGGCGCGTCGAAACCGGGGGCAACGCACTGCGTTCCGGCTCCACCCTGCACGTGACCAGTGCTGCCGGAACGGATCTCACCGCCGACATCTCCGGCGAGGACCTGCCGATCACCCACCAGTGGGGATACGTCGACGAGCCGGGCCGCTGGGACCACTGGCCGTCCGGCTTCGTGGCCTGCTTCCCGAACGATCGCACCGCCGAGGGGCGGATCGTGCTTCAGCCCGGTGATGCCCTCATCCCGTGGCAACGCTACGTCCAGGACACCGTGACAATCGAGGTGGAAAAGGGCTTCATCACCGAGGTTTCCGGCAACGGCACCGACGCGCACGTGCTCAACGACTACTTCGAGGCGTGGGACGACAGCGAAGTCTGGGCCCTCAGCCACATGGGCTGGGGCCTGCTGGATCGGGCCCGCTGGTCGGCGTTCGACGTATACGACCCGCGCACGCTCTACGGTCAGGAACTGCGTTCGACCGCAGGAAACTTCATGTGGTCCACCGGATCGAACCGCTTCGCGGACCGCGAGACCCCTGCCCACCTCGACGTGCCGATGCGCGGATGCACCGTCGAGATCGACGGCGTCGCCGTCGTGCGCAACGGCGCGCTCGTACAGGAGTGAGCGCCATGGATAAGAACGCGATCGAACAGGCGATCCTGGCGATGGCCCGTGACGCGGAGTTGCTCGCCGCGGTCAAGGCGCAGCCGGGGCAGGCCCGCGAATTGCTCGGTATCGAACAGGAGTGGGCCGAGACCATCATCACCGGCAACCGCGACCGACTGCGCGCCATCGGTCTCAACGACGGTCTGACGATCCTGGTCAGCCGGTGGTTCAAGGACGACTTCGGCGATTCCTCCAGTCGGGGCCGGTTCATCGTCGACGAGTCCATCCCGGTGCCGGCCCCGGCACTGCCGGACAATCTTGTTTTCGCCGGCGGATGCTCCCACGTCCCGGATCTGCTGGCCCGGCCCGAGATCGACCCCGAAGTCGCGGTCGACCGACTGCTGGCCGGGTACGAGAAGCTCCGGCAGGACCTCGTTGCCGCCGATCCGGACGTGCTGCTGGTGTCCGCAGACTGCCACTTCCAGAGCTTCGAGACCGGGCACTTCGTGATCGGCGTCGGGGACCGGCACCAGGGTTCGATGGAGTTCTTCAAGCGCCCCGACCTCGACCTCGAACTGGCCGGGCAGCCCGACTTCGCGACGGCGCTCGCCGGCGCGGTGCGCGCGGCCGGTCAGGAAGTGGAGGAGGCACCGCAGGTCGAACTCGACCACGGCCTGATCGTGCCGCTGCGGCTGATCCTGCCGCGACCCGACCTGCCCGTGATCCCGGTGATCACCCAGCCCGCTCGGTCCTTCTCACCGTTCAATGCGCGCCGCTTCGGTGAGGCGTTGCGCCCGGTCGTCGAGCAGTCCGGACTCAAGGTCGCCTTCCTCGCGACCGGAGGGCTCTCACACTGGCTGGACCCCGGCCACTTCGGCGGTGTCGACGTCGAATTCGACACGTACCTGCTCACGCTGATCGAAACCGGTCGCGGTCTCGACATGTGCTCGCTGGAACCGTTCCCGCTGCTCGAACACGGCCAGTACGAACTCATGAACTGGATGATCATGCTCGGGCTGGTCGGTCCGGGCGTGCGCGGTGAGGTCTACGCCTACGAGCCGCTGGAGGCATCCGGCGGTGGCTGGACAGTGGTCAACATGGACCTTGTCGGGGTGAAGCAGTGACCGCGTCGCGGCGCCTGGCCGTCGGCCTGACCCAATGGCACGCCACCGCAGACCCGGACACCAACCTGGCCACCGCGCTCCGGCTCATCGAGGAAGCGGCCGATGGGGGAGCGGCGCTGGTCGCCCTCCCGGAAAATGGGCTGATGCTCGGCACCAACGCACAGATGCGTGAGGCCGCCTTCGACGTCGATGCGGTCCCGGTGAAGGAACTGTGCGCTGCCGCGCGCCGGCATTCTGTGGTGATCGTGCTGGGTGGCATGAAGAACCGCACCGTCGACGGTGTGTACAACTCGGCGCTGGTGATCGACCGCGACGGTACCATCGCCGGCCGGTACGACAAGCTGCATCTGTTCGACGCCAACATCGGTGGGCAGTCCTTCGAGGCGTCCTCGGTCGAGCGCCCGGGCGACGGCCCGGTGCTCATCGACGTCGACGGGGTCCGGATCGGACTGACCATCTGTTACGACGTCCGGTTCCCCGAACTGTCCCGCGAACTCGCCGCTGCCGGAGCAGAGATCCTGCTCGTGCCCGCGGCGTTCGTCCGGTCCACCGGCGAGGCACACTGGCACACTCTGCTCCGCGCCAGGGCGATCGAGAACCTCGCTTACGTGGTGGCCCCGGCCACCGTGCACTCGCCGACGCCCGATCATGTGGATGCGTTCGAGACCTACGGGCACGCCTTGGTGGTCTCGCCCTGGGGTGAGGTTCTCGTCGACCTCGGCGAGGACCCCGCTGTGGTCACCGTCGTCGATCTGAACCTCGACGCGGTGGCGGCGGCACGGGCCAGGCTGTCGGTGTTGTCCGGTCGACGCGGGCACGAGGTATACGGGGCGGAGCCCACGATCGTCGCGATCAAGAGTGACACGAAGAGGGAGCGGTCATGAGCGATACGGCAGCTGCGGACCGTCGGGCGTCGGACCTCCCCCTGGGCGTGGTCCGTGCCGACGAGTGGAACGGGGTGGCCAACGAGTTCGCCGGGGTGCAGTACCGCAAGGTTTGGACCCGCCACGGAGAACGGCTGGAACTGTACGTTCCGCGCACGGACAAACGGATCCTGCTCGACGCGATGGTACTCGAGACCGTCGCCGGGCAGGACCCCGACTTCTTCACGAAGATGATCGCTGCAGGGCTCGGATCCGACGAGACTTCGTGAACCCGAGGCGGCCGCGGAGCGGCTTGGTCGTCGACGAGATCCACGCGACCTTACGGGACCGGATCATCGCGGGGATCTACCGGCCCGGGGCCGCGCTCTCCCAGGTCGGATTGGCGGCGGACCTGCGGGTGTCCCGCACTCCGCTGCGCGAGGCGCTGCGCCGTCTCGAATCGGAGAACCTGGTGGTCAGCCGCGTCAACAGGGGAGTGGTCGTTGCCCCTCTGGAGTTGTCGGACGTCGAAGCCTCCTACGCCCTCCGGTTACTGATCGAACCGGCACTGGTTCCGTCGATGGTGAACCGGGTTACCCCCGGAGACCTCGCGGCAATGGAAGACGCGCTGACCGAAATGCGGGAACCCGGCATTTCTGCGCGCGAGTTCCAGTATGCCCACTGGGATTTCCACCGGATCATGCTGGGCCGGTATCCGAATTCCATCAGCCGGGTCGTGGAAGAGCATCTGACCGTGATCGACCGCCACCAGCGGCTCTATTTTGCGGATGCCGAGGCGGTACGGGACATGGTGGCGACCGACGCGATGTTTCTCGAGGCGGTCCGTGTCCGGGCGGGCGGCCCTGCGCGGAAGCTGCTCGAGTTCCACCTCCTCGATGCCGCACTGGGCATGATCACGGCCGCTGATCCCGGCCATGGCTTCTCGGCGCTCTCGATCGCACTCGACGCCACCCCCCTCTCACTCGCCGGACTCGACGACCTCAGGTCCGGTGGGCGTGCACGAATAAGTTGGCCGGACAACGGCTTCGGCTTCTCACCCGACCTGTGTACGGCACATCTGACATCCGCAGGACAGGACCGGCGCGGCTCGACGTCCGAGTCGACCGCTGCGCTCCTCCATCGAGAACAGGTAGGACAGACATGAAGAACAACTTTCGGATCGGGATGATCGTTCCGAGTTCGAATACGACGATGGAAACCGAGATTCCGGCGATGCTGCGCGCCCGGGAGGAGATCCGGCCGGAGCGGTTCACCTTCCACTCGTCCAGGATGCGGATGCAGCACGTGACCCCGGAGCAGTTGGCCGCGATGGACGCGGACTCGCTGCGGTGTGCCGCGGAACTGGCGGACGCCCGCGTCGACGCGATGGCTTATGCCTGCCTGGTCGCGATCATGTCGCAGGGCCGGGGGTACCACTCGGAGTCCGAGCCGAAGCTGGCCCGAATCGCGAAGGAGGAGAGCGGCGAAAACATCCCGGTGCTCTCGTCTGCGGGCGCGCTCACCGAGGCTCTCGCCCATCTCGGCGCCGAGAAGATCGCGGTGGTGACCCCGTACATGAAGCCGCTCACCGCGACGGTGTGCGACTACATCGAGCACGAGGGCTTCGAGGTCGTCGACTCGCTGAGTCTCGAGGTCCCGGACAACCTGGCTGTCGGCCGACTCGACCCACAGAACCTGCTCGAGCACGCGAAGCGAGTGGACACCAGCGGCGCCGATGCCCTGGTCATCAGCGCCTGCGTCCAGATGCCGTCGTTGCCCGTGCTCGACACCCTCCAACGGCGGTTCGACATCCCGGTGCTGTCCGCGGCGGCGGCCACCACCTGGCATCTGCTCGGGCGTCTGGGCCTCGAACAGGTCGTCCCGCGGGCAGGCGCCCTGCTCGCACCCTGACCCACCGCACACGGAGTGGATCGCCGGAGCCCCTCATTCCGGTGATCCGCTCCCGCCGTGGCCCTACCGATCGAGCGCAGGGCCGCAGCGCTTTCCTTCCACCTTTCGGTGTGGCCGAGCCACCGGGCGGCAGTTCCGGACGTCCGGCCCTCCAACTCCGTTCATGCTCGGACACGTATACAGCGCACCGGGTCGAATCAACGGGAGTACCAGTGAAATTCGAATCGCTCTTCACCCCGGGCCGGATCGGAACCCTCGAGATTCCGAACCGGATCGTCAAGTCCCCGCAGAGTACGGCGACGTCGAACCCGGACGGCACCGTCAGCCAGCGCACGGTCAACCACTACCGCCGGCTCGGCGAAGGCGGTATCGGCCTGGTCATGGTCGAGTACAGCTACGTCGACGACGACGCCAGCAAGGCCATCCACAATCAGATCGGCGTCAGCCGTCGCGAGCATGTTGCGGGCCTGGGTTGGCTCGCCGACGAGGTGCACTCCACCGGAGCCCGGGTCGGGTTGCAGATCGCCCACGGCGGCCGGCAGAAGTTCCTCGGAACCGCGCCGATCAAGTCGGCGTCGCACTCCTCGTGGTGGGACGTCGAGGTGCAGTACGGCATCGTGCCGACCCCGATGACCCTCGACGAGATCGATGGCATCGTCGTCGCCTTCGGGGAGTCCGCGGCGCGAGCCCATGCCGCCCGCTTCGACCTGGTCGAGGTGCACGCCGGGCACGGCTACCTCATCACGAACTTCCTCTCACCGCACACCAACTTCCGCACAGACGAGTACGGCGGAAGCTTCGAGAACCGCTCCCGGCTACTGCTGCGCATCGTCGACTCGATCCGGGCAGCGGTACCACGAGAATTCCCGCTGAGTATTCGCCTCTCGGTCACCGACTACGAAGAGGACGGCATCCCGATCGAGGAGACCATCCGGCTGTGCCGGCTGCTCGAGGCGCACGGAGTCGACGTGATCCACGCCTCCGGTGGCCACCACGCCGGTATGGAGTGGGAGGTGAGTCCCTGGTACCAGATCCGCGCCCCGCACCGCTGGGGCTGGGAGAGGATCAAGCCGGCCGTCACCATTCCCGTGATCGCCTCCGGCTCGCTGGTCGGCCCCGACATCGCCGCGGACATCATCGAATCCGGGTCCGCGGACTTCGTCTCACTCGGGCGTGCGATGCTCGCCGATCCGGACTGGGCCCGTAAGACCCGGGAAGGCCGTGTTCTCGAGATCACCCCTTGTATCCGCTGCAACGACGGTTGCCTGGACCGTGGACTGAACAGGGGCCGCAGCGCCGGTTGCAGCGTCAACCCGAACATGGCCGAGGAAGGAAGATTCCCGGTCGAGCCGTCCGCCACCCCGAAGCGGGTCGCCGTGGTCGGGGGCGGGCCCGCCGGCCTGCGCAGCGCCGCCATCCTTCACGACCGCGGTCATGAGGTGACCCTCTACGAGTCGGGTGAACTCGGCGGAATGCTCACGCACGCACTGGGTTCGACGGTCAAGCAGGACTTGGCCTCGCTCGTCGCGCACCTGGTGCACGAAGTCGAGCGTCGAGGCGTGACGGTGCGCCGCGCCACGGCCGGTGCATCCGACCTCGTCGGATCCGGTTACGACACCGTCGTTCTCGCGACCGGTGCACCGATGCGCGAGCCGGACTTCCCGATCACCGGCCCGTTGCCGGTGATCACCGCGGTCGATGTCCGCGCCGACACCCCGTCCACCGGGCAGGTCGTGGTCATCGGTGGTGGGCTGCAGGGATGTGAGGCCGCGCTGCGAGTGGCCGAAGCCGGTGACGTCAAGGTGATCCTGCTCGAGCGCAGCGAGTCGTTGTTGCAGGGCAACGAGGTGTTCACGGATGTCGAACGGCTGCCGTTGTTTCTGGACGGCGCCGCCGTCGACGTGCGTCTCGGTACCCGGGTAACCGCGATCGACGCCGACGGGGTGAAGGTGACCGCCGGGGGCGCCGAAGAGGTGATCACGGCCGATACCGTAGTGCTCGCGCTCGGCCGAGTCGCATCCGACGACGATTTGGCCATCGCGCTGCGCGCGTCCGGACTCGACGTTCACGTTGTCGGTTCGGCCCGCGAGCCTGGCCGGGTGTTCGACGCGATTCACACCGCGTTCTTCACCTCACGCTTGATCTGAGGTCCGGGACGGTGGCGGGACGAGGACAAGGTTCGAGGTGCGGCGGTCCGGGAGTACCGGATCGGCGTCGACCCAGTAGATCCGGGCAGGGCGGATGACCCGCCCGGATGCGTCGTGCTCGAGGGTGATGCCGCGTCCCCGAAGCGCCACCAGCAGGGCATCGAACTCGTGGTCCGGGTCGGCATCCAGCACCAGCCCCAGCGCCGCATCGGTGAGGTGGAACTCCATGATCCGCCGCGCCGAACCGGCGTTGCCGGCCACGATCGCGTCCACCAAGTCCTGGTCGAGATCGATGAAATCGTCCGGGGTGCGCTGGTGCGAGAGGTAGACGCTCTGGTGCCGGTGGATCATCGTGTGCAGAGACCGGATCAGTTGGCTGAACGACGGCGGGTAGCGCACCAGGGCGACATCGTGGAAACGTTGGTGCGCTTCCTGGAAACGCCGATTGTGCCCGCGGTGTTCGCGCATCTCGTCCAGCGCGGTACGCATAGCGGTGATGTCGTCCTCGGTGAGGCTGTCGATGACCGCCGCCACCGTCGGCGGTTCGACCAGCAGGCGCAGCGCGTAGTGCTGCTCGGTGTCGGAGTTGACGATCGGCGCGACGTGCATGCCGCGGTTGGCGTGTGCGACAAGCAGCCCATCGGCCTCGAGACGCTGTAGTGCCTCGCGCAGCGGGGTTCGGCTGACGTTGAACTCGGCGGCCAGTTGCTCCTGGGACATCCGTTGGCCGGGCGGGTACGTCCCGGAAATGATGCGTTCCCGCAGGGCCCCGCACAGGTCGTCCACGGTGGTTCCGGCGCGGGTGAGCGCATTGCTCGCAGTCATGGGTCGTCCTCGGGTCGGTGTCGGTACGCAATCTGCATACAGTTTGCACCCCACAGTGCCGAAGCGGTGCACCGTCGTCTCGACCAGGGCGGGCAACCGGCGGATCGCGGCGGCACGCACTCCCCGCGGAGCCGGAAACAGAACCGTTACCCGCAGGTCTTCCATTTTACGTGATTCTCCTTACACTCGATAAAACTGTATCCAGTTCTGTACACACTTTTGGAGGTGTGCATTGCCTGCTCTGCCCCCGCCCCCCAACTCGGACTCCCGCGAGATCGAGTCCGACGAGAACTTCAGCACTGTCGCCGTGCCGACGACCCTCCGACTCGGCCGCTGGCAGGTCACCATGTCGTTCTGGTCGATGCTCAGCGCAATGGTGTGGCTCTTCTACGGTGCGCTCGCCGCCAGCCTTTACGGCACCCGCGACGCGATCATCGCGATCGTGCTGTCCACCGTCGTCTTCTCCCTGGTGAACATCGTCACCACTCGGCTCGGCGTGCGCCACGGACTCAACTCCACCCTGTTGACCAAGACCATCTTCGGTCGGTGGGGCGCCTTCCTCACCGCGCTGCTCATCGCCGCCACCGTGCTGTACTACGCGGTATTCGAGTCCAGCACCCTCGCGGTGGCATTCCAGTCCTACTTCGGCGCCGGCGACATCCGAATCTGGTACGCCGCCGTGGTCATCGCGATGCTTCCTCTGATGCTCGGCAGTGTGCAGTCCTGGATGGCCAAACTCAACGGCGTCCTGCTGCCGTTCTACTTCGTGGGCCTGATCGCCACCGTGATCGCCGCCCACGTCAAGTTCGGAACCGACTCGTCCTGGCTGGATTTCGGCGGCATCGTTCCTTCGGAGGGGCGGTCCTTCCCCGGCTGGGTGCTGTCGGCGATCCTGTACACGGGCATTTTCATCAACATGCCGGCCACGGTCGACTTCGCCCGCTTCGCAAGGAAGGAGGACGAACGCTTCCACGAGGTCGTCACCTTCGGATGGGTCTTCTATCTCGTGTTGTTCGTCGTCAACGGCATTGCGGGAATCTATCTGGTGCAGACCGTTCTGCCGAACGAGCCTGCCTCGGAAATCGGTGTAGTACAGGCGATCCTGGCCAGTCTCGGGTTCGTCGGGCTGCTGTTCATCGTGGTCTCGCAGACCCGGGTCAACAGCATGAACTACTACCTGTCGACCACCAACTTCGAACGCATTCTCAGTGGGTTCACCTCGGTCCGGCTGCCCCGTGCCGTGTGGGTCTCGGGTGTGGCAACGGTCGTCTTCCTGATGATGCTCACCGACGTCTTCAGCTACCTCCAGACGGCACTGAACTGGCAGGGCGTCCTCGCCGTGGGCTGGGTGGGTGTGGTGCTCACCCACTTCGCTCTCGACTTCCGCGACCGACGCCGGGGGCCCGTCCACGACGACGCCCGGCTACCCCGCATCGGACGTGGCCTCGTCGCCTGGATCATGCCCTCCTTGATCGGCATCCTTCTCCTGGAGATCCCGGGCGTACCGACGGTGCTGACCCAGTCGGCGCAGTTGGTCGTGCTGGTGCTGTCGGTCGTGCTCTACGCGCTCACCTACCGGCTGTCCGGACCGGCGCGGCCGGACGTCGCTGCGAGCCGGGGCGAGGCCGAACCGTCGATCGTCTCCTGACCAGCACTCGCGAAAGGTTGCTTCACACATGAAGGTTCATGGGCTCGGCTGGGTCGGCTCCCGCACCGCCGACTTCGCTGCCATGCGTGAGTTCGTCGCAGACAAGCTAGGTCTGACGATGACGCTCGACCAGGAAAACGCGGTTGTCTTCTCCTTCCCGGACGGCAGTGCCTTCGAGATCTTCAAGCCCACCGACGACGACCACGCCTTCTTCCAGCACCCGGTGCCCCGGGATCCTTGTCGACGATGTCCGGGAGGTGCGCGCCGAACTCGAATCCAGCGGAGTGGAGTTCCTCGGCGACGTGCACGACGGCCTCGCCGACTCGTGGGGGACGTCCTGGTCGCACTTCCGGGCCCCGGACGGGCAGATCTACGTCTTGATCAGCCGTCCGAGCAGGCACCCGGCGGCGGCCGTGCGGGCATTCGACGAACTGCGGATCTGCTCGAGGGTCGATGACCTCGACGAGGCCGTCCGCGCCTACCGGGACGGGTTGGGCATGCCCATCGTCGACGAGTGGATCCACCCCGGCGGACAACGCGGCGTACTGTTCGGGGTCGCGCCCTCCGCCATCGAACTGTTCGACGGTCCGCAATGGGACCTTGTCGACGGCTCGGAGGCGGGGCAGCTCACCGGCACCGACCACGCAGTGCGGGTCGAGGTACGCGATCGCGCCGGAATCACAGCTCTTGCAGAGCGTCTCGAGGCTTCCGGCGTCGCCCGCGTCGGTGAGATCGTCCACACCCCCTGGGACCAGGACTGTCTGCGGATGAGTGGCGGAGGAAACCGCCAGCTCACCCTCTTCGCCCTGCCGGAGGACGAGAGGCGGGTCCGTGAGGATGCACGCGCGAGATTGCCCTACTGAAACACACACCGTCCTGGACCCGGCACTCCGGGATCAGGACTCCGGCACGAGCCGTCCATCGGAAACCTTCGATGGACAAGACACTCTGGAGGAAATACACATGGGTGCGTTGGATGGACAGGTCGTGGTATTCACCGGGGCCGGTGCTGGGATCGGCCGTTCGGTGGTTGCCCGATACGTATCCGAAGGGGCAGCCGTTGTCGCCGTGGATATCTCGGATCGCGTGACCGAGCTTGTCGACGAGCTCGGCTCGGCGGTGGTACCGGTCGTCGCGGACGTGGCGACCTGGGAGGGCAACGAGACAGCGGCCCGCATCGCACTCGAACGATGGGGCCGGATCGATGTCTTCGTCGGAAACGCCGGGATCACCGACGGCGCCCGCCCACTCGAGGAAATTCCTGGCCAGAGCCTTCCGGCTGCCTTCGGTGAGCTGTTCGGCGTCAACGTCCTCGCGCCGCTGCTCGGCGTGCGCGCGTGTCTTGACGCACTGATCGCCTCTCGAGGCGGCGTCATCCTGACGGGATCCTTCGCCAGTACCAACGCGGCGGGCGGAGGGTCGCTGTACACGTCGTCCAAACACGCGGTGCACGGACTGATCCGCCAGTTGGCCTACGAACTCGCCCCCGACGTCCGGGTCAATGGTGTCGCGCCCGGTGTCGCACCCACCCGGCTTCGCGGAACCGGAGCATTGGGACAGGATTCCGCCGACTCTGTCCTCGACGGCACCGACAAGGCGCTTCCGTTGCAGGCGATAGCTCCGATCGACGCGTACGACGGAATCTTTACAATGTTGGCCTCACGACATGACTCTGCCGCGATGACCGGCACCCTCGTGGCCGCCGACAGCGGCCTGGCGATCCGCGGGATCGCCAGGCCTGGTGGTCGCATCCGGTCGTAGAACTACACCGCCCGCAAGCCGTTGCGTCCGGCCCGCGCGCGCCGGTGCGCGCTCCGTCCACTCGTACATCTGCTCCTTGTGCGCAGATTCTCAATTCACCGCTCTGTCTCCAAGGAATTCACATGACCGTCTATCCTGAACACGTTTTGGCGCAACAGCTTTCCACAGAAATCACGTCCGATGACATCTTCGCAGGCCACAGTGGCGGCAAGCTCTCGGTCGAGACGACAGCTCCCCTCGACACCCAGCGTGCGCTGTCGATCGCGTACACCCCGGGCGTTGCCCAGGTGAGCCGCGCAATCCATGCCGACGAGACTCTTGCCGACCGCTACACCTGGACCAGCCGCCTTGTGGTTGTCGTCTCCGACGGGTCCGCGGTGCTCGGTCTCGGCGACATCGGCGCCCGCGCGTCACTGCCGGTCATGGAGGGCAAGTCGGCGCTGTTCAAGAACTTCGCCGGTCTGAACTCGATCCCGCTCGTGCTCGCCACCAAGGACCCCGACGAGATCGTCGAGACCCTGGTCCGCCTGCGCCCGAGCTTCGGTGCGGTCAACCTCGAGGACATCTCCGCGCCTCGCTGCTTCGAGATCGAGCGCCGGGTGATCGAGGCGCTGGACTGCCCGGTGATGCACGACGACCAGCACGGCACCGCGATCGTCGCGCTGGCCGCACTGCGTGGCGCCGCCCGGGTGCAGGGCCGGGAGATCGCGAACCTGCGGGTGGTGATCTCGGGATCGGGTGCGGCCGGTGTGGCGTGCGCCAACATGTTGCTGGCCGCCGGTGTCGCGGACGTGACCGTGCTGGATTCGAGGGGCATCGTCTCTACCGACCGGGGTGATCTGGGTGAGATCAAGGCCGATCTCGCCGCACGCACCAACCCGGCGGGCCGCACGGGTGGAATAGTCGAGGCGCTGAATGGTGCGGATGTGTTTCTGGGGGTGTCGGCGGGCACGGTGCCAGAGGAGATCATCGCGACGATGGCGCCCGAGGCGATCATTTTCGCGATGTCGAATCCGGACCCGGAGGTTCATCCGGACATCGCGGCCGAGTACGCGTCGATCGTGGCGACCGGACGCAGTGATTTCCCGAATCAGATCAACAATGTGCTGGCGTTCCCGGGCGTGTTCAAAGGTGCGCTGGATGCGGGTGCCCGCCGGATCACCGAGGGGATGAAGTTGGCTGCAGCGGAGGCGATCCTGTCGGTACTCGGCGACGAGCTCGCGGCCGACAAGATCGTGCCGAGCCCGCTCGACCCTCGGGTGGCGCCGGCCGTCGCGGCGGCCGTCGCGCAGGCGGCGCGGGACGAAGGGATGACCGGCTAGCCTCGGGCACCGCCCCGAAATCAGCCCTCTACGGGAGTACCACTTCCCCGATCGGTCCCGGGTTCCAGGCGACCTCCCAGAAGAAGCCGTCGGGATCTGCGAAATAGCCTGTGTAGCCGCCCCATTCGCGGTCGGTGCCGCCGGTGATCCGTTCGGCGCCGGCGGCGCGGGCGGCGGAGAGGACCCGGTCGACGTCGTCGCGGGTCGCGACGTTGTGGGCGAGGGTCACCGGTGCGATGCCGCCGCGCGCGATCGGTCCGCCGACTTCCGCCTCGAATGCGGTGCGGTCCCACAGCGACAGCACGATGTGCGCGCCGACCTGGAACATCAGCACGTCGCCTTCGATGTCGACGGTCGGTGTCCAGCCGAGCCCGTCGACGTAGAACGTGCGGCTGCGGGCCACGTCGCCGACGGCCAGCGTCACGAAGCTCAGGCGTTGTTCCATCGTCGGCTCACTACTCGCTCTCGGAGTCGGTCGTCCACGGCGACGGCACCTTCACCCGCCGGAGCTTCTCGGGATTGGCCATGTCGTACGCCGCCCACACGTAACCGTCGACGACGGTGCACCCGAGGACCCGGCCCGCGTAGGCCCGGTGGGTGCCGTCGCCGGGGGAGCCCGGCGTGACGAAGCCGAGTTGCCCGTTGACCAGTACCGGTGTGTAGGTGCGCAGCGACTCGGGGCCGTACATCTGGACCAGGCCCAGAAAGAACCGGGCCGTCTTGTCGGGGCCGACGATGATGTTGACGGCCGTGCGGGTGCTCCCGTTCGCGTCCCCGATCATCCGGGCGTCGGGGTGCAGCGACGCGACGACCGCGTCGAGGTCACCGGCGGCGATGGCTTCCAGGAGCCGCTGCACCGCGGCGTTGTGCTCGTCGTCGCCGGCGCGCGGGGGAGCGCCACCCGCGATGCGTCGCGCGCGGGACGCGAGCTGCCGTGCCGCGGGTGTCTCCACTCCGAGGATCGTGGCGATCTCGTCGAACGGCACCGCGAATGCGTCGTGCAGTACGAATGCGACGCGTTGCGGCGGGGTGAGGTTGTCGAGCACGACGAGCGCGGCGAGGCGATTGTCCTCGAACCGAACCACCTGCTCGAGCGGATCCGGGGGAACGGAACCCGACAGCGGCGTGACGATCGGTTCGGGCAGCCACTGGCCGACGTATTGTTCTCGTCGCGCCGCCGCCGATTTCAGCCGGTCCAGGCACAGGCGCCCGACCACGGTGGTCAGCCAGGCACGCAGGTCGTCGATGCGGTCGGCGTCGGCGCCGTCCAGGCGCAACCAGGCGTCCTGCACGGCGTCCTCGGCGTCGGCGACGCTGCCGGTGAGCCGGTACGCGACCGACAGCAGGTGGGGCCTGTGTTCCTCGAACGAATCGACGAGCGACGCAGCGCGCATGGGTCCGATGGTACGACGCGCGCCCGCGTGGTGGGTGACTCGACCACCCTTGATAGGCAAGTGGCTACTTGCCTATAGTGGGCGCTGTGGCCGACGTTTTTCACGCGCTCGACGACCGGACACGACGCCTCATCCTCGACGAACTCGCGGCCGGCGACGGGCGCACGCTGTTCGAGATCTGTTCCGTGCTCACGATGCGTCACGGTCTCGGTCTCACCCGCCAGGCGATCTCGCAGCATCTCGGGGTGCTCGAGGCCTCCGGGTTGGTCGTCACGGAGCGACGTGGACGATCCAAATTCCACTACTTCGACCCCGGTCCGCTCGCCGAGATCACCGAGCGGTGGCCCGCCCACGAAAGGAAAGACCGATGAGGATCAACCTGACGAGTGTGTTCGTCGACGACCAGCGCGCCGCCCTCGCCTTCTACACCGACGTGCTCGGATTCGTGAAACACCACGACATTCCGATCGGCGATGCCTCCTGGCTCACCGTCGTCTCGCCCGACGCGCCGGACTGCCCGCAGCTCCTGCTCGAGCCGGCAGGTCACCCGGCGGTCAAGCCGTATCGGGATGCGTTGAGGGAAGACGGAATTCCGCTCGCGCAGTTCGCCGTCGACGACGTGGAAGCCGAATACGCGCGACTTGCCGGACAAGGTGTGGTGTTCACGATGGCCCCGACGGACATCGGGACCGCAGTCGTCGCCGTCTTCGACGACACGTGCGGAAACCTCATCCAGATCATCACGGAGAAGTAGGCGTACACCCTGTCGTGTGGGCGTACACCCCCTTTCGCTACCGGAAAGGGGTGTACGCCTCACAATCAGCGTGTATGCCCTGCCGAGGTCACAGCCCCCGCGCGACCACCGCCGCGGTGACGCGGTCGTCGATGGAGGACACCGGATCCTCGCTCCCCACCCACGCGTTGCCGCCGAAGTAGGCGCGGAAGATCGCCTCGGACGTGCGGGTCGCCAGCGCCTGCGTCGTCAACGTCGGATTCGGCCCGCCCAGCGAGTTCGCGAGCGCCGAATTGTCCGCGACGAAAAGCCGTTTCACCCACCGCGCCTCACCGGTGGAGTCGAGCACCGAGTCGTCCTCGCTCGTCCCCATCCGCATGCTCGACTGCGCGTGCAGGATCAGCGGGGGCCAGTCGCAGCGGTGCACGGATTTCGCGCCCGCGGCCCGCATCAGCTCGACGGCCTTGCGGGTGCAGTACTCCCGGTTTCGCCGCGTGCGTTCGGACCGCTGCCGATGCCGCATCGTCACTTTCGGCGCGAGACCACCTTCGTCCGGCAGCAACATCGCCGACCGGGTCACGCGGTTGCCCGGTTCGACATCGTCGTCGGTGATCACCAGCGCCGCCAACGTCCGGTTGGCGTCGTCGAGGGTGCCGAGCAGGTCCCGGCCCACCAGCCGGCCGAGACTGTCGGCGCCGGCATCGTCGACGACGCCGCCCGCCCGGCCGTAGCCGTGGATGCCGGAGTCGCTGAACGCCAGCGAATACGCCTGCAGCGCCGGCGGCATCCCGACCTGTTCGATACCGCCGTATCCGGGCAGGTCGACGCGCGCATTCGAGCCGGCGCCCCGGGTCTGGCCGGTGTCCTCGTCGAACACCCCGAACACCGCATCCATGTGGTGGTCCGTCAGGCCGCGGCCCACCCAGTCGTTCGGGTTCGGCAGGTCCGACGCCAGCCACAAGCGCGGTGATTCGATCGCGCCCGCCGCGAGCACCACGACCTGTGCATGCTCCTCGTGTTCCTCGCCGTCGAGGGTGCGGAACCGCACCCCGCGCGCGGTCGTCTCTCCGTGTACGTCCTCGGTCAGTACCTGCGTGACCGTCGCGTCGGTCACCAGCGTCGCGGCCCGCCCGTGCGGCGACCACGCCTCCGCGGTGAGCATCATCGGCACGTACGAGTTGTCCGTCGACCGTTTCGCCTTCAGGTTGCGGGGCGCACCCGCCGGCAGGTAGCAGCCCTGGTAGCAGTGGCCGCACATCGTGCAGCCCCGCGCCTCGGGGTGGCGCAACCGCTGCGGGTCGCGGGTGCGCCCGGCGGTCCCGCCCGGCTGCAGGATCGCGTTCTGCTGCGCGCGGTGCGAGGCCACGCTCGTGTCGTGCGTCGTCTGGTGCGGCAGGCCGAGTGCGGCCGCACCGCGCAGGAAGATCCGTTCCTTCGTGCCCATGGGGGCGGTCTGCACCGGCAGGGTTGCCTCGACCCATTCGTAGTAACGGCGCAATTCGTCGTATCCGAACGGGAACAGGTGGTCCGTGTCGTACATGTTCCGGTCCGCGCCGTCGTAGCCGACGAACACGCCCGGCACCGCGCGCGGCGAGTTGCCGAAGTAGTGCAGCGTGGTTCCGCCGACCCCCGCGACCTGCCACACGTACGAATTCTGCGGAAGGTCGCGCAGCCACGGGGTGCGCGACCGGTCGCCGGGACCCTGCCGGAAGAAGCCGGTGAGGGGATTGTTCGCGTCGTCCTCGAAATGCGTCCACTCGTTCTCCGGATCCGCGAAGCGCGGCCCGGCCTCGACGACGAGGACGTCCAGTCCGCGTGCCGCGAGTTCCTTCGCGACGACCGGCCCGCCACCGCCGGACCCGATCACGATCACGTCCCGCACGTCACTCCTCGATCCGGTCGACACCGCGGTAGTAGCCCGCGAACTCGTCCCACCCGTCGGAGACACCGTCGTAGCGGGCCAGTTCCCACCCGACGGGCCGGCCGGTCAGGACGCGGCGGTCGGGGTCGAACGCGGACACCTCCGAATACGCGGCGAACGCGGCGAGTGTGGGAATCGCGTTGACCACGTAGGTGAGCATCGTCCCGTCGAACTGCGGTTCGGTGTCCAGCAATTCGAAGACACGGGCCTTCGCGGCGTGGTTCAGATTCGCGAACGGCGCCGCGAACGGACCGACGAGCGACCCGGTATCGACGGTGACCGTATACATGTTGACCAGCGCGGCGACGGCGGCTGCTCCGGGCAGGTTCCCGGCGGCGCGGCCCAGCAGCGGTACCGGCGACGCGTGGTCGAAGGTGTGCTCGAGCGAGGCCGCGGCGCCCTCGGTGGCGCCACCGACCCGATCGGTGGACACACCCTGGTGCCGCGAATAGGGGTCGTTGCCGGGGACGACGAACGCGAGGATGCCGCAGATCGTGTCGCGGACCGGTGGGGCAGCGGCGGCCGGGCGTGCGATCGCCTCGGCCGAGAACAGAGCGGTGATCCCCATCAGGGCCGCCGCGGTCCCGGCCATGCCGGCCAGGAACCGCCGCCGAGTCCACACCGGGTCGTCGTCTCCGCCCACCTGCGCTCCCGTCTCGTCGATCGTCGACAGAGCTTAGGGGTTGGAGCCGCGAGTTCCGATCAGGCTGCGCAGAACCGTTGAGCGCGTCGCCCCCGGACGGCACTCTTGCTGAAGTCACATCGCCGCACAGGGGGATTGCCGTGTACGAGTGTTCGGAGTGTTGTCGCTGACCCAGCGACCGCCGACGTGCAGGTTTGACGACCGCGCGTCGCAGAGATCTTCCGGCTGTATCGCACCGCACTCGTTATCTGCGCTCCGTCGCATGCGTATCGACGATTGCTGCCCGCGGTAACGCCACCCGCCCGGCCCGAGTCCGTAGGGCCTTCTTCCAACGCAAGGAACAGCTTTCACGATGTCGCATTCCACGCTGCGCGCCCGACTCACCCGGTCGGTCGCCGTCGTCGCAGCACTGCTCACCGTCACGTCCGTCGCGGCCGCGTGCTCGTCCGGTTCGGATGTCACCACCACCGAGGACGGCAAGACCGTGCTTCGGTACGAGGGGACGGCCTCACAGGTCACCTATCCCGAACTCGCCGAAGCGTTCGGGTTCTACGAGAAGGTGAAGCTCGACTGGATCGGGGACAACACCAGCGGTCCGCAGTCCATCCAGAACGCCGCGACCGGCCAGACCGATTTCGGTGGCGCGTTCAACGGCGCGGTCATCAAGCTCCAGGCCGCGAACTCGCCGATCACGTCGGTGATCGGCTACTACGGTTCCGACAAGCAGTCGTTCAACGGCTACTACGTTCTCGAGGACAGCCCGATCCGCACCGCGCGGGACCTGATCGGCAAGAAGGTCGGGATGAACACCCTCGGTGCACATCACGAGTTCCTGGTGCGGGAATGGCTTGCGCAGCAAGGACTCACGCCGGACGAGATCAAGCAGGTCGAGCTGATCGTGGTGCCTCCGGTGAACACCGAGCAGGCGCTGCGCGAAGGACAGATCGATGTCGGCACGCTCGGCAGCGTGTTCCGGGAGACCGCCGTCGAACGGGGCGGCATCCGGCCGCTGTTCACCGACGAATCGTTGTTCGGCGCCTTCACCTACGGAACGTACGTTTTCCGCGACGAGTTCATCGCCGAGAACCGTGATGCGGTAGCCGATTTCGTGCAGGGCACCGCGCGGGCGATCCGGTGGGCGCAGACCACCCCGCGCGACGAAGTGGTCGCCAAGTTCAAGGAGATCATCAACGCCCGCGGCCGCAACGAGAACACCGATCTCGTCGAGTACTGGAAGAGCCCCGGTGTCGCAGGCCCCGGCGGTGTCATCACCGATCAGGAGATCCAGACCTGGCTGGACTGGCTGACCCGCAACGGTGAGCTCGAGGACGGCAAGTTCACCACCTCGGACATCTACACCAACGAATTCAACCCCTACGCCAACGGCACCTACGACCCGAGCGCCGGGCCCAACGGTGAACCCGTCGAGGAGGCGGCGAAGTGAGCACCACCCCGAAGCTCCGCCTGGAGCATGTGACCAAGCAGTTCGCGGTGCGCGGCAGCAACGACACGTTCACCGCACTCGACGACGTCAGCATCGATCTCGCCGCCGGGGAATTCCTGGTCCTGGTCGGCCCCAGCGGCTGCGGCAAGTCCACACTGCTCGATCTGCTCGGCGGTCTGAGCGAACCGACCTCGGGCCGGATCCTGCTGGACGGCCGCCCGATCTCCGGGCCCGGCCTGGACCGCGGCATCGTGTTCCAGCAGTACGCACTGCTGCCCTGGCGCACGGCACGGGCCAACATCGAGTTCGGCCTGGAAGCCAAGGGACTGCCGAAGAAGCAGCGCCGCGCACTCGCCGACGACTACCTCGACCTCGTCGGTCTGGCCGGCTTCGGCGACCGCTACCCGCACGAATTGTCCGGCGGCATGAAGCAGCGTGTCGCGATCGCCCGCAGCCTCGCGTTCGATCCCGAGGTTCTGCTCATGGACGAGCCGTTCGCCGCGCTCGACGCCCAGACCCGCGAATCCCTGCAGGACGAACTGCTGCGGATCTGGAAGGAAACCGGCAAGACCATCCTGTTCATCACCCACGGCATCGACGAGGCGATCTACCTGGGGCAGCGCGTCGCCGTGCTCACCTCCCGCCCCGGGCGGATCAAGACGATCGTCGACATCGACATCGACCGGAACGTCGACGACGTGCGCTCCGGCGAGGCGTTCCGGCACTACCGGCACGAGATCTGGTCACTGCTGCACTCCGAGGTCGAGCGTGCCCGCGACCTCGAACTCGGCACCGCAACGGAAGAGGTGGAGCATGTCTAGTCCGACCGCAACCCTGACCCGGCCCGTCGACACCGAACCGGCCGTCGTCGAACAAACCGTCGTCGCAACGGATCCGACGAAGTTACGACGCGCAGGCCGTCGGGCCGGTGCGCTGGCGTGGAAGGGGATCAAGCCGGCGGTCGCGATCGTCGTGTTCCTCGCGGTGTGGGAGACCGCGCCGCGGCTCGGTCTCGTCGACGAAGTGTTCCTGCCGCCGCTGTCGACCGTGCTCGGATCGCTGGCCGATCTGATCACGAGCGGACAGTTGGCAGACCATCTGGGCGCCAGCCTCTCCCGGGCTCTCATCGGGTTCTCGATCGCGTTGCTCGTCGCCGTTCCGCTCGGCGTCGCGATCGGCTGGTACCGGCCCGTCGCCGAGTTGCTCAACCCGATCCTCGAGCTGTTCCGCAACACCGCGGCTCTCGCGCTGCTGCCGGTGTTCGTGCTCGTCCTCGGTATCGGGGAGACCTCCAAGATCGCCCTGGTGATCTACGCGAGCACCTTCCCGATCCTGCTCAACACCATTTCCGGTGTGCGCACGGTGGATCCGCTGCTGGTCAAGTCCGCCCGGTCGCTGGGGCTGCCGTCCTACCGGCTGTTCCAGAAGGTGATCCTCCCGGCCGCGGTTCCCACGATCTTCACCGGCATCCGCATGGCCGCGGCGTCGTCGGTGCTCGTGCTCATCGCCGCCGAAATGGTCGGTGCGAAGGCAGGACTCGGCTACCTGATCACCGCCTCGCAGCTCAACTTCCAGATCCCCGCCATGTACGCCGGCATCATCGCGATCTCGCTCGTCGGGCTCACGTTCAACGGCATCCTCGTCACGATCGAACGTCGACTCTCCCGCTGGCGCCCCGAACACTGACCCCACCCGAAGCACACAGGATCAGAAGAATGTCACAGTCACGCAAGCAGTTTCATCTCAACGCCTTCCTCATGGGTGTCGGCCACCACGAGGCGGCCTGGCGTCACCCCCGCACCGAAGCACACCGCGTCCTCGATGTGAAGCACTTCCAGGAACTCGCGCAGATCGCCGAACGCGGCAAGCTCGATTCGGTGTTCTTCGCCGACGGACTCGCGGTCGGCCCCCGCGTCGAGCACAACACGCAGGCGATCTTCGAACCGGTCACCCTGCTGTCCGCGATGGCCGTGGTGACCGAGCACGTCGGTCTCATCGCGACCGCGTCGACCGGCTACAACGAGCCGTTCAACCTGGCCCGCAAGTTCGCCTCGCTCGACCACATCAGCGGCGGCCGCGCCGGCTGGAACATCGTCACCTCCGGCGGCGCCGACGAGGCCCGCAACTTCGGCTACGACGACACCCCGGACCACGCCGGCCGCTACGACCGCGCGGCCGAGTTCGTCGACGTCGCGGTGTCGCTGTGGGACAGCTGGGAAGACGACGCGATCGAATTGGACGAGGAGTCCGGGCGGTTCGCCGATCCGGCCAAGGTGCACACCGTCGACCACGACGGCGCACGGTTGAAGGTGCGCGGCCCGCTGAACTCGCCGCGCAGCCCCCAGGGCCGCCCCGTGCTCGTCCAGGCCGGGTCGTCCGAGAGCGGAAAGAATTTCGCGGCACGCTACGCCGAGGCCGTGTTCACCGCGCAGCGCACCCTCGCCGAGGGACAGGCCTTCTACCGCGATCTGAAGGCCCGCGTCGTCAAGGCCGGACGCGACCCGCAGTCGCTGAAGGTGCTGCCGGGCATCGTGCCGTTCATCGGGGAGACCGAGGAGGAGGCCAAGGCGCTCGAACAGGAGTTCACCGACCTGATCTCGCCGGCCTACTCGCTGCGGCAGCTCTCGAACATGCTCGGCGTCGACCTGACCGAGCACGCCCTCGACGCACCGCTGCCGCCGCTGCCCCCGATCGAGCAGATCCAGGGCAACAAGAGCCGCTACCAGCTCGTCAAGGACCTCGCCGAGAACGAGGGCCTGACGGTGCGTCAGCTCATCGGCAAACTCGGCGGCGGTCGCGGGCACCGCACCTTCGCGGGCACCCCCGAGCAGATCGCCGACGAACTGCAGCTGTGGTTCGAGCAGGAAGCCGCCGACGGCTTCAACGTCATGCCGCCCTACCTGCCGGGCGGGCTCGAGGACTTCACCGCCGAGGTGGTGCCGATCCTGCAGGAGCGCGGGCTGTTCCGCACCGAGTACACCGCCACCACCCTGCGCGGGCACTACGGGCTGGACCGGCCGGTGAGCCGCTACGCCGCGGTCGCCGAGTCGGACGCCGCCACTGCATGAGACCGGCCTTCGACCTGAAACCTCTCGTCACCACGGTCTTTCTGCCCTCCGCCATCTTCGGGATCGGGCAGGGCGCCGGGGCCCCGGTGCTCGCGCTGCTCGCGCGGGAACTCGGGGCCCCGTTGCCGGTGGCCGGGCTGATCGTCGCGCTCGTGGCGTTCGGCGCGGTCCTCGGTGACCTGCCCGCCGGGAGCATCGTCGCGCGCCTGGGGGAGAGACGCGCGATCATCGGCGGCAGCGTGCTCGGCGCCCTCGGCATCGGGGTCTCGATCGCCGCCTGGACTCCGGTGGTGCTCGCCGTCGGTGCCCTGCTCACCGGATTCGCGAACGCGGTGTGGGGGCTGGCGCGGCAGAGCTATCTCGCCGAGGCGGTGCCCATCGAAGCCCGGGCGCGGGCCATGGCGATGTTCGCCACGATGTGGCGGCTCGGCAATTTCCTCGGGCCGTTCATCGGCGCCGGTGCGATCCATCTCATGGGGGTGCGCGGTGGCCTCGTCGTCCAGGTGACCGGTGTCGTGCTCGCGGGCATCCTCATGGCACGGGCACCGGAGACCCCGCGTTCGTCGTCGTCGACCGGCCCGGTCGCTGCCGTCGGGCTGGGAACGATCCTGAGCCGGCACCGGGTGCTGCTGTGCACTCTCGGAACCGGATCGCTGCTCATGGGCGCGGCGCGCGCGTCCCGGGAAGCGGTACTTCCGCTGTGGGCCACCCACATCGGGCTCGACGCGGTGACCGTGTCGATCGTGTTCGGTATCGGCGGCGCCGTCGACCTGCTGTTCTCGTATCCGGCCGGGATCCTGATGGACCGGTACGGTCGCCGGGTCGTCGCGGTGCCGTCGCTGGTGATCATCGCTGTCGCGTTCCTGATGTTGCCGTTCGCCGACGACGTCGTCTCGCTCACCGTCGTCGCGGTGGTCCTCGGTATCGGGAACGGGCTCGGCAACGGCGTGATCATGACCCTCGGGGCGGACACCGCCCCACCGGATACCCGGGCCGAGTTCCTCGCCGCGTGGCGCCTCACGCACGACAGCGGCATGTTCGTCGGCCCGTTCCTGGTGGGGGCGGTCGCGGCCGTGTCGCTCGCGGCCGGTGCCGTCACGATCGGCGGTCTCGCGGTGGCCGGTGCGGCCTGCATGTTCCGCTACGTTCCGCGATACTCACCGTGGCCACGCCGGACGCTCCAGCCGGTACCGTCGGCCGCGACGACCGAACCGGCCCCGGACCCGGGGGCGGATCTCGTCGATACGGTCACCAACCGATCGAGATAGGACATCAATGCGATTCGGACTCTTCGTTCCCCAGGGCTGGCGGCTCGACCTCGTGGGCATCGATCCCGCCGACCAGTGGCGGGTGATGCGTGACCTCGCCGTCCGCGCCGACAGCGGCCCGTGGGAATCGATCTGGGTGTACGACCACTTCCACACTGTCCCCGCGGCCACGGACGAGGCGACCCACGAGGCGTGGTCGCTCGTCTCCGCGTTCGCGGCCGTCACCGAGCGGGTACGCATCGGCCAGATGTGCACCGCGATGAGCTATCGCAATCCCGCCTACCTGGCGAAGGTCGCCGCGACCGCCGACATCATCTCCGGCGGGCGCATCGAGATGGGTATCGGCGGCGGCTGGTACGAACACGAGTGGCGCGCCTACGGATACGGATTCCCTTCCGCCGGTGAGCGACTTGCCCGCCTCGACGAGGGGGTACAGATCTTCCGGCAGGCGTGGACCACGGGGTCGGCGACCCTGCAGGGCAAGCACTACCAGGTCGACGGTGCGATCGTCCGTCCGCTTCCGTTGCAGGAGGGCGGTATTCCGCTGTGGATCGCCGGCGGTGGCGAGAAGGTCACGCTGAAGATCGCCGCGAAGTACGCGCAGTACACCAACTTCGACGGCACCCCCGAGGGATTCGCGCACAAGTCGAACGTGCTGCGCGAGCATTGTGCGGCCGTCGGCACCGACTTCGATGCGATCGTCCGCTCCGCGAACTACAACGTCGCCATCGGCCGCACCGAAGCGGAGGTGCAGGACCGCCTCGAGAACCTCCGCGCCCGGCTCGAACCGCTGGTCGGAGCCGCCGCCGCCGACGCCTCCCTCAACGCGTTCCGCGGGATGCCCGCGGTCGGCACCCCGGAGCAGATCGTCGAGAACCTCACGGCCCTGAAGAAGAAGGGCCTCGGCTACGCGATCTTCTACTTCCCGGAAGCGGCCTACGACACGTCGGGGATCGAACTGCTCGAGAACGAGGTGCTGCCGCACCTGGCTTGACGGTATGCGCCTGGCGGCAGCGTCAGATCGGCCAGCCGTCCGCGGGTACACGTGGATCGTCGGACAGCAGACCGGCGATCCACGTGTCGCGCGGGACCCCGCGATGCAGGGTGCCGCGGCGCAGCGTCCCCTCGAACCGGAAGCCGACGTGCCGCGCGACCGCCGCCGAGGCCAGATTGCCGGCGAATGCCCGCCACTCGATCCGAGTGGTCGCGAGCCCGTCCGGGTCGAACGCGAAATCGCACGCCAGATTCACTGCGGCGGTGGCCAAACCGCGACCGCGAGCATCCGCCGCGATCCAGTAGCCGATCTCCGGGGCGGTGCGTTCGTGATGCAGGAACCCGACGACGCCGAGCAACACACCGTCCGGCGAGGTGCGGATCGCCCAGTTCGGGGCGCTCGCGGCCCAGCCCCGGGGCACGATGTCGCCGACGAAACGCACCGCGTCGGCGCGGGTGTACGGATCGGGCACCGTCGTCCAGTCCGCGATCTCCCGGTCCTGGCACGCTGTGGTGATCGTGTCGACGTCGTGTGGGACGGGGACGGTCAGATGAACCCGTCCGTCCGACAGCGACGTCACCTGCATGTCAGCGCAATTCGCCGGGGAGATCGTCGCGATCGAGCACCAGCCGGTGGTCCTCGGTCAAGCTGACCTTCTCGGACAGATCGACCTTGCTCTTCAGCAGTTTCCATTCGGCGTCGTCGATCGCGTCGGTCGCCTCGCGCAGCACCTTTGCGTCCCGGGTTCCCCACGCGATCGGCATCGGGCTGACCATCTGCCACGACCCGGTCGTGTTGCGGGTCGTGCGATCGGACAGCACCGCCACGCACGGCACCTGTTCGCCGACGCGCTTCTGATGCCCCGGGACCGCCTGCACGTTGCGGGTGACCAGCGCGAATCGGCGGTCGGCGGTGCCGGGCTTTGCGATGTCGACCAGCGCCAGCAACGTCAGACCACGCGGCCGGATCTCGGAGACCACGGCGGGCACCAGCGGGCTCTCGTGGTACAGGTCCTGCACCGAACCCACCTTCCGCGGCGCCCACAACGCCACCCACGCCGACGTGACGGCCGCGACGACCAGCACCGCACCGACGATGTAGGCCCAGGGCTTGCCGAGGGTGAACAGCCACGCCGCTCCGGCCGCGCACAACAGCGCGACGACGATGCCGGAGATCCGCAGGCTGCGCACTTCCGCGAGGGTCTGGTTCACGGACTTGGCGTGGGGAAGGTCGACGGGGAATTCGAATCGGCGCACGTCGTCCAGCATATGGGAACCGTTCCGGCGGTCCGATCGCGATGGGCTCGAGCAGAATGCGCAGAACGGCACTATCGCGCTCAACGGTGACTCCGCGCGGGGCGCGGACACACACTCTGATGTAGCAGAGATCACACCGCTTCGGCGGCAGCAGAGATCACACCCCGGACGGCTTTCGGTGCCGGATTCCCACACCGACCCCAGGTCGCGGCAGCGGCCGTGGCCGACGTGTGCCCGGTCCGGCCCGACCCAGTCAGAAAGTGGGCAGCGCCATGCTCGTCATCCTCGGCTTCCTGATGGTCGCCACGTTCATGTATCTGATCATGTCGAAACGTGCCACCCCGGTCGTCGGCCTGATCCTGGTCCCCGTCGCGTTCGGACTGATCGCCGGGGCCGGCACCGGCATCGGCGACATGATCGTCGACGGCGTCGAAAGTCTCGCCCCCACTGCGGCACTGTTGTTCTTCGCGATCATCTTCTTCGGGATCATGATCGACGTCGGCCTGTTCGACCCGCTGGTGCGGCTCATCCTGCGGCTCGTGCGCGACGACCCGGCCCGGCTCGTGGTGGGCACCGCGGTGCTGGCGATGGTGGTGTCCCTCGACGGTGACGGGTCCACGACGTTCATCATCACCACGTCCGCGCTGTTGCCGCTCTACCTGAAACTGAAGGTCAGCCCGGTCGTCCTCACCGTCGTCGCGGGTCTGGCGAACGCCACGATGAACATCATCCCGTGGGGTGGGCCGACTGTGCGTGCGGCCAGCGCGCTCGGGCTGTCGCCGTCCGAGGTGTTCGTCCCGATGATCCCGTCGCTCGTCGTCGGACTCCTGATCGTCCTCGGCTTCGCCGTGCACCTGGGCATCTTCGAACGTCGCCGCATCGGTCGGCTCGTGTGGAAGCCCGAGATGATGCCGCTCGGCGCCGGTCCCTCGGGAGTGGGTACGACGACCGGTGACTCGGACACGACCGACGCGGAGGTCGGGCAGTTCGCCGCGGGTCTCGACCCCGACCGCCCGACCCTGCGCCCGCGACTGCTGCCCTTCAACGCGCTCCTCACGGTGGCGCTGCTCGTCGTCCTCGTCCTCGACATCCTGCCGATCCCCGTGCTGTTCATGATCGCCGCGGGACTCGCACTGGCCGTGAACTTCCCGCGGGTCGTCGACCAGTCCGCCGCGATCGCACGGCACTCGTCGAGCATCGTGTCGGTCGTCGCGATGGTGTTCGCCGCGGCGGTCCTGACCGGCGTGTTCCAGGGCACCGGGATGGTCGAGTCCATGGCACTGTGGCTGACCGGGGTGGTCCCCGATTCGCTCGGCCCGTTCCTCGCGGTCATCACGGGCGTGCTCAGCATCCCGTTCACGTTCTTCATGACCAACGACGCCTTCTACTTCGGGGTGTTGCCCGTCCTGGCGGAGACGGCGGCGCAGTACGGCATCGAACCGGTCGAGATGGCGCGTGCGTCGATCACCGGACAGCCGGTGCACATGCAGAGCCCGCTGGTCCCGGCGATCCTGCTGCTGGTGACCCTCGCCGGGGTGCCACTGGCCGACCACCACCGCAAGGTGCTGTGGCGCGCCGGGGTGGTGTCGATCGCGATGCTGGTGGTCGGCGTGCTCCTCGGGCAGATTCCGCTCGGCTGAGATCCGCCCGGGCCACACTGGGCAGGTGGGACGAACGGGGACGACGCGGTGAAACTTCGCACCCAGGTACTGCTGTTCCAGTCCGCGGTGGTGGCGGTGGCGCTCGGCATCGGATTCACGGTGTTCGCCACCACCACCGAGGACCGCGTCACCGACGAACACGGTCAGCGGGCGCTCGCGATCGCCCGGGCCGTGTCCGCGGACGTGACCGTCCGCGACGAGGTCGCACGCTACGCGGCCGCCGACGACGGGGTGGTCTCGCCGGACAACCCCGCACTCGCGTCCGGTGCGGTGCAGGAGGCCGCAGAGGCCGTCCGCACCGCTACCGGGGCGTTGTTCGTCGTGGTCACCGACGATCAGGGGCTCCGGCTCGCCCACCCCGATCCGGAACAGCTCGGGCGCAGGGTGAGCACCGATCCGGCCGAGGCCCTCGCCGGACGCGAGGTCGTGACCAGCGAGCGGGGCACGCTCGGTGATTCGGTGCGGGCCAAGGTTCCGGTGACGGACCCGTCGTCGGGCAGGGTCGTGGGGGAGGTGAGCGTGGGCATCTCCACCGACAGGGTGCGCGCCGATCTGCGCAGCGACCTCGCCGACGCCGTCCTGATCGCACTCGCAGCGCTCGTGTGCGGTGCCGTCGGGTCGCTGCTGCTCGCCAACCGATGGAAGCGGCTCACCTTGGGGCTCGAACCCGAGCAGCTCACCGAACTGGTCCGGGAGCAGGAGGTCGTGCTGCACGGGATCTCCGAGGGGGTCGTCGGTACCGACACCCGCGGCATCGTCACCGTCGTCAACGCCGAGGCGCGTCGCCTGCTCGATCTCGACGACGGGATCGGCCGCAGCGTCGACACGCTCGGGATGACCCCGCGCCTGCTCGACGTGCTGCGCAGCGCGGACGGCACGCCGGTCGCCGCCACCACGGGCGATCGGGTCGTTGTCGCCGTCTCGCGACGGGTCGTGCGCGACGGCCGCGACCTCGGCACGGTGATGTCGGTGCGCGACCGCACCGACATCGAGACGCTCACGCGCGAACTCGGCGCCGTCAAGTCGATGAGCACCGCGCTGCGGGCGCAGCGGCACGAATTCGCCAACCGGCTGCACCTGATCGACGGCCTGCTCCGCCAAGGGCGGGCGGAGCAGGCCGTCGAATACATCGAGCAGGTCCTCGGCTCGGGTCCGCTCGGTGAGCTCGAGGGCGCCGACGCGCTCGCCGACCCGTATCTGCACGCCTTCCTCGCCGCGAAGGCGGCGCACGCGCGTGAGCAGGGCGTGACCCTCGTGCTCGGTGAGAACACGTGGGTGCACGCCACCGTGAAGGTGCCCGTCGACGTCACCACCGTGCTCGGCAACCTGCTCGACAACGCGATCGAGGCGGCCCGCGTGAGCGGGCGCAGTCCCGCCGAAGTCGAGGTCGAGCTGGTGGAGGACGGCACCGACCTGCACGTGAGTGTCGCGGACACGGGTGACGGCGTCGATGCCGAGCTGCCCGACGTCTTCGCCGAGGGCGCGACGACCCGCGTCGACTCGTCCGTGCCGGGCGGCCGGGGGATGGGGCTGGCGCTGGCACGACGCGTGGCGCGGATGCACGGCGGCGACGTCGTGCTCGCGGACCGCGGCGGCCGGCGCACCCCGGACAATCCGACCGGGGGCGCGGTGTTCCTGGCGACGCTGACCGGGGTGCTCGACGAGGGAGATGCGGGATGGGCGGAACGGATCTGAGGGTGCTCGTCGTCGACGACGACTTCCGGGTCGCGGATCTGCACGCGTCCGTGGTGTCGGGTGTGCCGGGGTTCGAGGTCGCGGCGGTCGCGGGGAGCGTCGCGGCGGCCCGGGACGCGGTCCGGGCCGGTCCCGTCGACCTCGCGCTCGTGGACGTGTACCTGCCGGACGGGTCCGGGGTCGACCTGATCCGGAGTCTCGAGTGCGACAGTTTCGTGCTCGGTGCCGCCGGTGAGGGTGCCACGGTGCGTGCGGCGCTCGCCGCGGGTGCGCTGGTGTATCTGGTCAAGCCGTTCGCGAGCACCGAACTGGCCCGGCGTCTGGCGGCCTACGCGCAGTACCGCCGGGTCGTCGCGGGGGAGGAGCTCACCCAGGCCGAGATCGACACGGCGCTGGCGGCGTTGCGGCCGGTGTTGCCGGCCGCCCGCGAAGCGCCCCCACGTTCGGTCACCAAAGAACTTGTACTGCAAGCACTTCGGGAATCGGGAGAGCCGTTGTCCGCCGGGGAGGTCGCGGTGACCATCGGGGTGTCACGCGCGACCGCCCAGCGTTATCTCGCGGCCCTCGTCGCCAAGGGCCACCTGCGAATGCAGTTGCGGTACGGCACCACCGGCCGTCCCGAGCAGGAATACCGTCCCGTGTGACCGGGATTCGCGTCAGCCGATCTGCGGCCCGAGCAGGTCGTCGGCGTCGGTGATGCGGTACGCGTAACCCTGTTCGGCGAGGAACCGCTGCCGGTGGGCGGCGTACTCGGCGTCGAGGGTGTCGCGGGAGACCACCGAGTAGAAGTGCGCCTGCCCGCCGTCCTGCTTGGGCCGCAGCAGCCGGCCGAGGCGCTGCGCCTCCTCCTGGCGGGACCCGAACGTGCCGGACACCTGCACCGCCACCGACGCCTCCGGCAGATCGATGGAGAAGTTGGCGACCTTCGAGACCACCAGAACCTTCAGCTCCCCGTTGCGGAACCGGTCGAACAGCGCCTCGCGTTCCTTCGTGCGCGTCGAGCCCTTGATCACCGGGGCATCGAGCGCTTCCCCGAGCTCGTCGAGCTGATCGATGTAGGCGCCGATGATCAGCGTGGGGGCGTCGCCGTGCTTGGCGAGGATCGACTCGACCACCGGAATCTTGGTGCGCGCGGTCGAGCACAGCTTGTACCGTTCCTCCGGCTCGGCGACCGCGTACGCCATCCGTTCGGCGTCGGTGAGCGTGACCCGCACCTCGATGCAGTCGGCCGGGGCGATCCAGCCCTGCGCCTCGATGTCCTTCCACGGCGCGTCGTACCGCTTCGGGCCGATCAGCGAGAACACGTCGCCTTCCCGGCCGTCCTCACGGACGAGGGTCGCGGTGAGGCCGAGCCGGCGCCGCGACTGCAGATCGGCGGTCATGCGGAACACCGGTGCCGGCAGCAGGTGCACCTCGTCGTAGATCATCAGACCCCAGTCGCGGGAGTCGAACAGCTCGAGGTTGCGGTACTCGCCCTTCGACTTGCGGGTGATCACCTGGTAGGTCGCGATGGTGACCGGCCGGATCTCCTTCTTCTCGCCCGAGTACTCGCCGATCTCGTCCTCGGTCAGCGAGGTGCGGGCGATCAGCTCGCGCTTCCACTGGCGGCCGGCGACAGTGTTGGTCACCAGGATCAGCGTGGTCGCGCCGGCCTTCGCCATCGCGGCGGCACCGACCATCGTCTTGCCCGCGCCGCACGGCAGCACCACCACGCCCGAGCCGCCCGCCCAGAAGGACTCGGCGGCCATCTCCTGGTAGTCGCGCAGGTGCCAGGGGTCGGACTCGAAGTCGAGGGTGATCGGGTGCGCCTCGCCGTCGACGTAGCCGGCGAGGTCCTCCGCCGGCCAGCCGATCTTGAGCAGCATCTGCTTGAGCCGGCCGCGCTCGCTCGGATGCACCACCACCGTGTCGTCGTCGATGCGTGCACCGAGCATCGGGGCGATCTTCTTGTTGCGCAGCACCTCCTCGAGCACCGCGCGGTCCAGGCTCACCAGCGTCAGCCCGTGGGCGGGGTTCTTCGTCAGCTGCAGGCGCCCGTAGCGAGCCATCGTGTCGACGACGTCGACCAGCAGCGGCTGCGGCACAGCGAACCGTGAATAGGTGACGAGTGCGTCGACGACCTGCTCGGCGTCGTGCCCGGCGGCGCGGGCGTTCCACAGCGCCAGCGGCGTCACCCGGTAGGTGTGGACGTGTTCGGGGGCGCGTTCGAGTTCGGCGAAGGGCGCGATCGCCTGACGTGCCGCGTCGGCAAGCTCGTGATCGACCTCGAGGAGCAAGGTCTTGTCGGACTGGACGATCAACGGTCCGTCGGGCACGGACGCCTCCTAGCGCGGGAACAGCGGAACTCTCCCATTCTCCAGACACCGGAGGCGGCGCGCTACCCGCGCGCCGCCTCCGGCTCGGTCCCCCTGCGATCCCCCTGCAATCCCCCTGCGGTCTCGTCAGTTCGTGAGCGAGCGGCGCATCTCCATCACGCACACCAGCGCTTCGGAAATTCCGGACCGATAGCCCGCATCTTTTTCCGACACCGGGGGTCGGGAATCCAATTCGTTTTCGAGTCTGTCCTGAATTTTGTCCAGGGCCGACAGTGCTCTTTTCACGTGTGTTTCCTGTTTTTCGTCGTTCACCGATTCGATGGATTTTTCCGGATCACACCGTCACGGTGCATTCGGCGGCCTGCTGATCGAGGACGAACAGGCGGGCGCGAGCCAGGGCGGCCCGGCGGCTGTGGAGGAACGCGGACTGCGGGCCGCCGGCCGTCTGATCGGACATGGTTGTGAACTGCTCGTACAGGCTGTCGAGGAGTTCCTGAGCTGAGGTGGTCACGGCGTCTCCCGGCGGTTCAGTTCGACTTGCGCCTCGTCACGAATTCGCCCTCGTTCGCCTGCTTGCGACGTTTTTCCGCGCGACGCTCCTTGATGGACAGCGCCGGTTTCTTGAGTGCCTTACCCTTGTCGGCCATTTTTCTCCTCTCGAAAAAGGGGTTGAACAACCCGACAGGACCCGACCATAGCCCATTTGCAGAAAAAAGCCAGTCGCCGTGAAATTCGCGTGCGACGAAAATCGGCTTCGGAGAGCGGTGTTCCGGGAATCGCGGACGTCGACGCCCTGTTCGGACGGGGTGGCCCCGACCGATCCGCTCACCGGGCGTTTGTCCGGTTCGTCACGTACCGGGATCTATGCTGTGCCCGTGGAAGCCGAGGACAATCCGGAATTCGCTGCCGATGTGATCGTGGTCGGCAGCGGATTCGGCGGTTCGGTCACCGCTCTGCGGCTGGCGGAGCAGGGACGTCGTGTGCTGGTGCTCGAGCAGGGCAGGCGGCATTCGCGGGCAGACTTCGCGGCCGCGCGCCGTGACCCGCGCCGATACCTGTGGCTGCCCGAACTCGGACTGCGCGGGTTCTTCTGGCAGCGGGTGTTCGCGCACGTCGGCATCATCGGGGGCGCCGGCGTCGGCGGCGGCAGCATCGTCTGGGCCGGTGTGCTCCTCGAACCGGAGCAGGCGTTCTTCAACGATCCGTCCTGGCCGACTTCCGAAAAGGGCTGGCGCGCAGAGCTGTCCGATCACTACGCGACCGCCGCTCGGATGCTGGGGCGCACCCGTGCGCCGTTCAGCGGCCCGATGGACGAGCATCTGCGGGTCGTCGCGGGAAAGCTCGGTGCCGAGGACACCTACGGGCCCACCCCGATGGCCATCTGGTTCGGCGAGGAAGGCGTCACGGTGCCCGATCCGTTCTTCGGCGGCGACGGGCCCGACCGCACCGGCTGCCGGCTGTGCGGTGGGTGCCTGATCGGATGCCCGTACGGCAGCAAGAACACCCTGGACCTGAACTATCTGTGGCTCGCCGAGCGGCGCGGCGTCGAAATCCGTCCCGAGCAGCAGGTCACGTCGGTGACCGCGCTCGACGAGGGGTACGAGGTGCACCTGGCGAGCGGTGAACGACTGCGCGCACCCGAGGTGGTGCTCGCCGCCGGAGTGCTCGGCACCGTGGAACTGCTGTTCCGCTCCCGCGAGAACGGTGGCCTCCCGAACGTCTCCGCGCGGCTCGGTGAGCGTGTGCGCACCAACTCGGAGGCGATCACCGCGGTCCTCGCCGACGACGTCGATGCCGATCTCACTCGCGGACCGACCATTTCGAGCGAGTTCTACCCCGACGAACGCACTCACGTGACGCAGAACCGATACGTCGGCGGCTGGCACATGCGGTTCCAGGTCGGGCCGCTCGTCGACGGCGCCGATCCACGCCGCCGCCGACGGGACGCCGCAGCGATCCTGCTGCGCCATCCCCTGCGGCAGCTGCGAACCATGTTCGCGCGCAACTTCATCGAACGACTCAGTGTGTTCACGGTGATGCAGGACGTGGAGAGCGAGATCCGGCTCGACTACGCTCGGTCGCCGATCCGGCCGTGGCGGAAGGTGCTTCGCTCCCGCGGTGTCGAGGGCCGGCAGGCACCGAGTTACCTGCCGCAGGCCAATGCCGTTGCGCGCGCATTCGCCGACTCGATCGGCGGTCGTCCCCTGAACCTCCTGCTCGAAAGCATCGGCGGCAAATCCATCACCGCGCACATCCTCGGCGGCGCGGCGATCGGCGCCGACGCGTCGCAGGGCGTCGTCGACACCGATCACGAGGTGTTCGGGGGGTTATAGGCCAAAATGTGTGTACGGCTACCGGTGTGTCGGCTCGGTTCACCGGCGTGATCTGCCCGCCCAACCCTGTTGACGACCGTTTCCGTCCTCCCAGCTGAAGTCGGTGCCCATGGTCGGGCCGATCGGTTCGTCCTCGGTGGTGTCGCGTCGCGTCGTCCGGGACGGCGTGTGGTGCTCGGGCCGGACCAGAGTCCACTGATCGCGGGGCTCGGCGGTCAGACTGTTGAGTTTCCATTCCGCGGCCCGGCGAGCGTGCTCGACCGGCAGCCCACGGTGTGTGCGGAACAGGTCCTTGATCGCCTTGTTCGGGCCACCTTCGAGCGGTGAGGTGGTCCGCTGCAGTGGGTGTTCGTCGTCGGTCAGCTCCGGGTCGATCCAGGTGAACAGGTGGTTGCCGGCGATCAAGCGGCGGAACAGGCCACGGGTCTTGCGCAGGTCCCGGTGGGTGTACCACCACTGCTGGTCGTCCGAGACCCCGCTCGGGCGGGCCACATGTGCTTTCGCGTATGTGCGGTGACGCAGGAAACCGTCCCAGCGGGCCTCCCACGCCGCGTACGCCTGCAACCACAGCACGGCCTGGTCGATGCCCTGGACATTCATCAAAGCTCGCGTGAGAGTGAGGATTTCGCGGGCGGCTTCGAGTCGGGGTTTGAGGGTGTGATGGCGGCGCACGACCTGGAAGATGTGGAAGTAGCAGCGTTGGATGCGGGTGGTGGGCCACTGCTCGGCGATCGCGGCGTGCAGGCCGGTGCCGCCGTCGATGACGGCGACGGTCGGGGCGCGGTGGCGCTCGAGGATCTGCAGCCAGGCGATCTTCTTCTCGCGGTCGCACCATTGCCAGTCGATGACATGGTGGCCGTCGGTGGCGATGAGCAGGCACCAGGATTGGAAGTAGGTGCCGTCGAGGATCACCAGATCGGCCGGTGTCGGGGCCGGGGTCGGTGGTGGGATTTCGATGTTCCAGCACCAGGAGGTGTCGCGGCGGAAGGTGCGGGCGCTGGAGGCCACCTGGGTGGGTGTGTGGCCGTCGAGAAGCCATGCCCGGAATGCGTTCAGTTGTGCTTTGCGGGTGATGTCCGGACGTGACTGGGTCGTCGATGCGCCGCAGGTTTTGCAGCGCCAGCGGGTGCGGCCGGCTGTGGTGGTGCCGTTCTTGACCAACTTGGCTCCGCATACACCACAGAGCGGGGAATTCCGGGTAGCTGACACCGAACATGCTTTCAGAGCATGTTCGGGTCGCTATCATCCGAGGTCAGGGCTCAGAAATCGGGGGTTCTGTACACACATTCTGGCCATTAACCCTGTTCGCATCCGGGCCTGTACGTGGTGGACGGCTCGGCGATCCCCGCGAACGTCGGCGTGAATCCGAGCCTGACGATCGCCGCGATGGCCGAACGGTTCGCCGAGCGGTACGCGGCCCGCAAGAAGATCGAGGAGACGGCGTGAACACAGGGGAGACCGACGCAATCCGGAGTCTGCCCGGGTCGATTCGCGGACTGCGCGAACGGTTCCGGTCGCTGCCGTCGGACGTGACGATGGCGCCGGGAACCTACCGCGCCGTCTTCGTCGGACCGGCCCTGCTGCGCTTTGCGGCACCGCGCGCGATCGCTCTCGGCGGCATGCCGCGTTGGTACGGCAAGCGCGTCGCCGCCGACGGCACCGCGGCCAATCTGCTCGTCACCGACGACGGGACGCTCCGTGAGGACCTGCCCATCCGGGTTGCGACCGAGCCGTCCTGGCTCGACGGCCGGCCCGCGGTGGTGGTCTCCTACGGCTCCGACGGCCCGATTCCGTGGCGGTGGGTGCGCGACGAATTCCGTGCCCTCGACGAGCGGACGATGCTCGGGCTGACGTTCGCCGTGGCACCGTGGTCCCGGGTGGCGGCGTCGCCGTTCGTGCTCGTCCGGGACGACTCCCGGTCCTGAGTCCACGATCCCTGCCCGCCCGCCCCCGTCCTTTCCGAGCGAATGTATCGCTCGTCTCCTTCAATCGATCGAATGTACCGTTCGCTCGGACAAGGGGAGGGTGGACGGAAGGGGCAAGGCGGCGGACCCGGCAGGGCGGCTCCGCAGAGTGCCGGTGCCGGGGGCCGGTGCCGGGTAGTCGGTGCCCGTCAGTCGACGAGCGCGACCGAGGTGACCCGGTGCAGCACGAAACTGCGCACCGTGCCGGCGGCCGGATCGAACGCTTCGAGCGTGCCGCCGCTCACCGCGACCGGGTCGACGATGCGCCGGGTCGCGACGCCCTGCGCGTCGACGTACCCCAGGTTGACGCTGCGCTTGCTGTGCACCGCGAGCTGCAGCAGCGCCATCGTGGCGGCGCCGCCGGACCGGCTTCCGTCCGCCTGTACCGACTTCGACGCCGACGCGGTCGCGGCACGGTCACCGGCGCGCAGGGTACGGACCAGCGTGTCGAGCTGCTCTGCGGTCGGGGGGACCGGGCCGGTGTAGCGGGTGCGCGTGCGCGGCACCGCCAGCCGGGCACCGGGCGGGCGCAGATCGAGGACCGCGCCCGACGAATCCTCCCCGGCGGGAGCGAAACCCGCCGCCCGCAGTTCCTGCAGCACCTCGGCCAGCGGAGCCTGGGAGATCGCGACGGTCGGTGCCAGCGCGCGCAGCGCCAGGGTGGCGGCGACCGGCGCGGCGAGGACCTCGGCGAGCAGCGCCGGATCGTCGGACCGCACGAACGACGACGCGATGCCGGTGCGCAGCCGTCCGTGCCGCCGCGCGACGTCGTCGATGAGATAGGTCAGGGACTGCGGCACCGGGGTCCGCGAATGCGTCGCGAACAGCGCGTGCAGGTCTCCGGCCCCGGTGCCGGCATCCAGCGCCCGCCGCACGCTGCCCTCGCTGATGCGGTACACCGTGGCCGCGCCGGCCGATTCCACGTCGGCGACGAGCGCGATGCGCGCGGCGAGATCGGGCACCAGCGGCCCGGGTGCGACCACGGTCAGGTCCGCCTGCACGAGGACGTAGTCCACCGGCTCCGGTAGCGCGGCTTCCATCTCGGCTTCGGCGTCGCCGCCGTGCAGCAGTGCCTTGCCCGGGGATGCGATCGACCCGTGCGCGACGACGGCGAGCGCGGTGGCCTCCCGCAGCGTTTCGGCGACCGCGTCACCCCCGAGCCGCCCCGCCCACCGCGGCCGACGCCAGGCCAGTGCCGCGCGGATCTGCCCGACGTCGGGCGCCGATCCGGGGGTCTCCGCGAGGTATTCGAGCAGGAGCCGCCGGTCGCGAACTGCGGGCGGGGACTGCACCTCGTCGGACAGCGCGGCGATCGGCTTGTCGTTCTGGTCGCGGCGGCCGACGAGCCACGGCCGCCGCGGCGAGTCGAGCCACGCGCCGGCGAGCACCGCCCACCGGTGTCCGGCGGGAGCCTTCATCCAGCCGTCGGCGGAGGTCGTCGGAGCCCAGTAGTCGTCGACGTCGGTGGGTGGCGGCGGGTCCGGCAGGCCCCGCGCGATCAGTCCGGCCGCGGCGAGCACCTCGACGAGCAGCGCCGCGTGGGTTTCGTCGATGCCGACGGTCTTCGCGAGCCTGCGCACCTCGCGGACGCCGAGTCCCCCGGATTTGAGCGCGGGGGCTGGGGTGGTACCGAGTGCGTCGATCAGTTCCTCGGCGTGCCGCAGCAGTTCGAGGGCGGCACCCGCGGCGGTCGAGTTGATGTCGGCGACGGTGTGCGTGGCCGGCGCCGCGGGCGGCGGCGCGAGCGCGGCCGGATCGAACGGTGCCTCGCCCCGGAGATACTGGCCCACCCGGTGGGGGAGTTCGACGGTCTCGTCGTCGAGGCGGATCAGCAGCCCGGACGCGATCAGCTGCTGCACCGGCCGGTCGGCGGGCGTGTCCGCGGCGGCGTCCTTGGTCCGGCCGACGGGGGAGGTGCGGGCCAGGGTGTCGAGGATGCCGCGGCGGGCGGCGTCGAGGTCGTCGATCATCGCCGCGAGCTCGGCGTCGTCCGGAAGATCGGAGGCAGTGCTGCGGGCGATGCGCCAGGGCACGGTGTCGGCGGCCGCCGGAACCAGCGACAGTTCGTCGGCGGAACCCCACACGAGCAGCAGGGTGCGCAGACGGTCCAGGGTGCGATCGACGTTCTTCGCGGTGGTGCGACCGGCGAGCCGGTCGAGCAGCGCGCGGCGCGTGACGGGCTTCTCTGCGGCCCCGAGCCGGGCGAGCGCCTCGATGACCCCGAAGTCGCCGGTGGTCAGTTCGTCGGCGGCCCGGAACACCGACGCCCGCTGCTGGGCGCGGTTCGCCAGCACGGTCATCGTGGCCGGGGGCGGCACCACCAGATCCGGCCGGGCGCGCAGCAGCGCGGCGAGGTCGGAGTCGCGACGTCCGGTCAGCCACCGGGCGAGGGTGGGGGGCCCGGAGTCGGGCCCGGACGAGGTGGTCGGGGTCATTCGTCCCAGATTAGAGACCTGAGGTGGCCCACTGCGAACTCACCTGCCAAAATGAGCGCATGGCGAACAATTCGAAGAACACGTACGTTGATCGCGGGTGGCCGGAACTTGTCGATGGCGATCTCGCCGTCACCGAGTTGTCCTCCACGCGTTCGGGTCCGCTCTCTCCGTACGGTGAGGAGACCGAGTTCCCGCTTCCGGTCGAGTCCCTCCCGTACACGCACCCGCAGACCGTCATCAACCGCTGATTCTCCGAACCTCAGGCTTTCGAACGCAGAGCTTCCGAACACAGAGAAGGGGGGCCCCCCCCCAGCCGGGGGGGGGCCCCGCGAAGGGGTGGTGTGGGTTGGGGAGGGT
>NZ_JBSFRG010000038.1:0-53587 GCF_053589115.1 Rhodococcus sp. NPDC003383
GATGATTCGTCGCTACATCATTTGGCGGAACCAGCACGCCAGAGATCAACGGCTACGCGAGATCGTCGACAGGGCGAACGTAGCCTGATGCGGCACTAGGTTGGAACCCGGACCGATGCCACGGCGTCGGGCCGGGTTCTTCTGCCTGCGCTCTCGAAAGGTGTTCTCTGTCATGGTGATGGGTCCCACCCACGCGGTTTCCGGCGCGCTCGTCGGGTTGCTCGTCGCCGACGTGCTGCCGCAGGACTGGGGTGGGCCGACGTCCACCGCCGAGACGTTCGCGTTCGCGGGGGTGTGCGCCGGCGCGGCGCTGCTGCCCGACCTCGACACCGCACAGTCGACGGTCGCCCGGTCGTTCGGCCCGGTGAGCCAGGCCGTCGCCGGTGGCATCGACCGGGTCTCGGTCGGCTACTACAACCTCACCAAGGGTCGCCGGGACCGCAAGCGCCGCGGCGGGCACCGCACCCTGACCCACACCGCGCTGTTCGCCGGACTGCTCGGGGTCGGGGTGTCCGCGCTCGTCGCGCGGTTCGGGCGCGAGGCGATCGTCGCGGTCCTGTTCGTCACCCTCGGACTGGCGCTGCGGGGACTGTTCGGGGGATGGGCGAAGCGGAACGGCTGGCTCGCGGTCACTGCGACCGCTGCCATCCTGTCGGTGCTGACGTGGACGTGGTTTCCCGGGGAGGTCGGTTCCGTCGGTCTCGGGGTGGCGGTGACGCTGGGCTGTGCGACGCACTGCCTCGGCGACGCCATCACGAAGGAGGGCATCCCGTTCCTGGCACCGTTCCTGCCGTGGCGCGGTGAGCGCTGGTGGGAGTTCAAGATGCCGCGGGTCGTCGCGATCCGCGCCGGTGGTCCGTTCGAGGTGGGGATTCTCGGGCCCGGCCTGACACTGGCGGCGGTGGGATTCGCGATCTGGTCGATCGACGGTGCGCCCGAATACATCCAGGGGGCGCTGGAAGCTTCCGGGCTCGCGTTCTGAGGGACATTTTCGGGGCCGCTGGTATCGGAACTGAACTTGTTCTATTTTGGCTCTGATCTTTCTACTCCCACCTCAGATCGGAGCTCGACGACGTGAGCGACAGCGCACCGGCCATCAGCCTCAGCCGACGTGGATTCCTCGGCGCCGCCGCAGGAGCAGCAGCGCTGACCGGCCTCGGCTGGAGCCCCGCCGGTGCCGTGCCCCTCGGCGACCCGCGGGCGACCATCCCCGCACCGCCCGACTTCCCGGCCGACATCCCGCTCGCCCAGCAGCGCTTCGAGAACTGGGCCAAGACCATCCGCTTCGACGCCGTGTGGACCGCGACGGCCCGCGATCCCCAGGACGTCGTGCGCATCGCGAACTGGGCGCACGCCCACGGCTACCGCGTCCGCCCGCGGGGCACCATGCACAGCTGGAGCCCCCTGACCGTGGTACCGGGAGGCAGCGTCGAGAAGATCGTGCTCATCGACACGATGGCGCACCTGAACTCCGTGACCGTCGACCCCTCCGGCACCCCCGCGACCGTCACCGCCGGTGCCGGGGCGAGCATCGAGTCGATCCTGACCGCCCTCGAGCACGAGGGACTGGGATGGGCGAATTCGCCTGCCATCGGTGACATCACCATCGCCGGCGCCCTGTCCATCGGTGCCCACGGTGCGACCTACCCGGCGGCGGGGGAGAAGGCGATCCCGGGGCAGTCGTTCGGCTCCCTGTCGAACCTCGTGGTCGCGCTCGACGCCGTCGTGTGGAACTCCGCATCCGGCGCCTACGAGGTGCGCACCTTCCAGCGGTCCGACGCCGACATCACCGCGTTGCTCGCCCACGTCGGCCGCAGCTTCGTCACGTCGGTGACCCTGCAGGCCGGCGCGAACTACCGGTTGCGTTGCCAGAGCTTCACCGACGTGCCGTGGCAGGAACTGTTCGCCCCGGCCGGTTCGCCCGGCCGCACGTTCGAGCGGTTCGTCGAGGAGAGCGGACGCGTCGAGGCGATCTGGTTCCCGTTCACCGAAACGCCGTGGCTGAAGATCTGGTCCGTCAGCCCGGAGAAGCCGGCCGGGTCCCGCGAGGTGTCCGGTCCCTACAACTACTTCTTCACCGATACGATCCCGGAGGCCGTGACCACCCCGCTCGGTCAGGTCGCGAGCGGTCTCCAGTCCGCCACCCCGGCGTTCGGGGCAGGCCAGTTCGGGGCTGTCGCGGCAGGACTCGTCGCGACCGGCACCAACGACCTGTGGGGCTGGTCGAAGGACCTGTTGTTCTACCTGCGGCACACCACGCTGCGGGTCGTCGCCGGTGGTGGTGTCGTGGTGACCCGTCGCGAGAACATCGCGCGCGTCATCAACGAGTTCACCACGTGGCTGCACGAACGCATGACCCACTTCGCCTCGCTCGGCCAGTACCCGGTCAACGGCCCGTTCGAGGTGCGGCTGTGCACCGTCGACGACCAGTCCGAGGTTCTCGTCGACTCGGCGGGCGCCCCGAACCTGTCGCCGGTGCGGCCGCGGCCCGACCGGCCGGACTGGGACACCGCGATCTGGATGAACGTGGTCTCGCTTCCTGGCACGGCCGGGATGCCGGCGTTCTTCCGGGAGATGGAGCAGTGGATGGCGGACCACTATTCCGGTGACTACGCGACCTTCCGTTCCGAATGGTCCAAGGGCTGGGCGTTCGACGACGAGGGCGGCTACCGCCATGCGGAGTTCCTCGGTGAGACCATCCCGGCCATGTACCGCACCGGACTGTCGTCGAAGGCCGGATGGGACGGCGCCCTCGAGGTGTTCGACCGGCACGATCCGCACCGCGTCTTCGGCAACGAATTCCTCGACCGGCTGTTTCCCTGAGTCGAATTCGTTCTCTGAGGCATGATCGGGCAATGACTCGTCCCGAATACGCGGCGTTGCTGCGCGCCGACACCGACCGGCTGCTCCACGTCGCCGACGGACACTTCGATCGGCCGGTTCCGACCTGCCCGGGCTGGACCGTCGAACGGCTGGTGGGGCACGTCGGCCGGGTGCACCGTCGCGCGGCGGCGTGGCTGACGACCGCTGGTGGTGAAGTCGGGGCGAGCGGAGCGACGGGGAATGTCACCGAGATCGAACAGCCGCCGGGCTCCGAGAGTCTCGTGGACTGGGTGCGGCGCGGCCTCGACGAGCTGCTCGCGGCGCAGGATGCCGCCGACCCCGAGCAGACGGTCGAGACCTGGGACGGGCCGCGGCATTCCGCGTTCTGGGTCCGGCGCATGGCGGTCGAAACCGCACTGCACCGTGTCGACGGCGAGTCGGCGGTCGGTGCGCCCACGCCGATCGATGCGGCCCTGGCCGTCGACGGTGTCGACGAGTTGTTCGAGGTGATCATCCCGCACCGCGGCACCGGCGAACTGCGTCGTGGTGGGGAGACGGTCCACCTGCACGCGACCGACCCGGATCTCGGCGAGGGACTCGGCGAGTGGTTGATCGTGCTGGGTGCCGACGCCGTGACCGTCGAACATACGCACGCGAAAGGTGATGTCGCGGTGCGTGGTTCCGCGTCGGATCTGTTGCTTCTGCTGTGGAACCGGGTGGATCCCGCCGGGCTCGAGGTGTTCGGGGACCGTGCGATCCTCGAGCGCTGGCGAAGCGCCGTGACCGTGTAGTGCAGCTTCGCTGCCGGTGTGCCTTTGTGGCGCCCCTGGCCGCCACAAAGGCACACCAGCGGCAGCCTACGAGTTCGCGAGCTCGTAGCGACGGCGGTACTCGTGCTTGGAGGTCTCGCTGACGTCGACGTCGGTCGCCTTGGCGCGCAGCGCGCCGACGGTGGCCTCCTCACGCGGGATGTGCTTGAACGGATCCCAGCCGAAGAAGCGCGCGACGTTCTCGTGCGTGATCTTGTTGATCTCCTCGTCGGTGCAGTTCGACGCCTTCAGCTCCTCCATCAGCATCTCGGGCGAGCGCGGCCACGTCGAATCCGAGTGCGGGTAGTCGCATTCCCAGGCGATCGTGTCGATGCCGAGACGGTCGCGGTTGCTCAGCGCACTCGGCTCGGTGATGTAGCAGGCCAGGAAGTTCTTGCGCCACGCGTCGGTCGGGGTCACGCCCTTGGGCAGGAAGGTCCGCCCGGTCCATTCCTGGTTGGTGACGTGCCGCTCGAGCCGGTCGAGCCACGGCGGAACCCAGCCGACACCGCCCTCGCTCATCGCGAACTTCAGGTCGGGGAACTTCTTGAGCGCACCGCTGAGCATGACGTCGGTCGCGGCGATCGTCGAGATGAGCGGCGTCAGGATCATCATGTCGTCGAGGTCGAAGCCCTCGGCGCGCTTGACGAGGTTGATGCCGCCACCGATGTGCAGACTCAGCACGATGTTGCGGTCGGCGCACGCCTTGAAGATCGGATCCCAGTAGCCCGACTTGAACGGCGGATAGCCTTCGCCGACGCCGTACGGGGTCTCGGGAATGCTGATCGAACGGACACCCATCGCGTCGAGGCGCTCGATCTCCTTGACCGATTCGTCGACGTCGAAGAACGGAATGATTCCGAGCGGGATGAAGCGGCCGGGGTAGGTGCTCGGGACCTCGCCGACCACCCAGTCGTTGAACGCCTTGCACGCCGCGAGCGACAGCTTCTTGTCCGGCAGACTCGCCAGGTGCGTGCCCGCGAATCCGGGGAACGTGGCGAACAGGGTCGCAGCGAGGGTGCCGTTGGCGTCCATGTCGCGCACGCGCAGACTCATGTCGTAGATGCCCGGCCGCATCTCGGCGTAGCCGGTGGGGTCCATGCCCCATTCCTCCTTGGGCCACGACGCGACCGCGTTGAGTCCCGAGCTCCCGACCACGACGCCCTGGAACATCCACGCCTGCACGTCGGGATTTCGCGGGTTGGCGGTCAGCTTCGGTGCCTGGTCCTTGAGGCTCTTGGGGAAGTATTTCTCGAAGAGATCGGGCGGTTCGACCACGTGGTCGTCGATGCTGATCATCACCATGTCGTCAATGTTCATCGGAATCCTCTCGTGCGGAACAGAGCTGTCCGGCGGCACTCGCTCCTGTGAGAATATTACTTTCAGAACTGAGAATCCAGATTTCGATCCGCCGCGAAGGGACGCCAACACGGCAGGCAGAACCTCTGTCATGATGCCGATATGAAAGAGAACGCCATTTCCGTCGACTTCTCGGAGGATCTGTCCGAGCTCATCCTGTCGGGGGCGCGCACGTTCACCGCGGACTTCGGACTGAACACCCTCCTGCTCGACGAGCGCCGCTCGGTGATCCGCGCGAACCTCACCGACAAGGTGCGCTCCCCGGCCGGCGGGGCGGCTCTGGGCTTCCTGGTCACCGCCGTCGACATCGTGACCTCCGACCCCGCGCTCGTCGCCGGGGCCGGCGACTGGACCGCAACGCAGGACCTGTCCCTGCACGCCGTGAGCACGCCGAAGGACGGCCCGCTGTTCGTCGACGCCAACCTCGTCCGTACCGGCAAGAAGACGGTCGTCGTCTCGGCGGACGTCTACGACGGTCACGGTCGCCAGGACATCGCCGGTTTCGCACGCGAGATCGACGCCGGCGCGGCGGACGAACCCGGCGGACCGACCCTCGTGGCGCGCGGGCTCGTCACCTTCGCGCGGCTGCCCCGGCACGCGGCAGCCCACGCGGACCTCTACACACCCGAACAGTGGGTTGGCAAGGTGCGCGCTCACCCGGACCGCGAAATCGACGGCGACATCTACGAACGCCTCGATCTGCGCGTCGTCGACGCGGCGGCCGGCATCCTCGAACTCGACCGGAGCGTGTTCGTCATCAACCAGATCGGCACCATCCAGGGCGGCGCACAGGCCCTGCTCGCCGAGGCCGCCGCCCACGCGATGCGACCCGGACTCGTCGCCACCGACATGCTCGTCCGCTACCTGTCCCAGGTGCGGTCCGGCCCGGCGCGCTCGTACGGCACCGTGCTGCGCGACGCCCCCGACCACAGCGTGATCGACATCCGTCTCGTCGACGCCGGTGACGACGACCGGGTGCTTGCGCTGATCACGGTGACACTGCAGCGCCCGTAGGCGCCGTTCGAGTGTGCACAAATGGTGGCTTCACGCGGGGCGGATTCAGGAGGCCAACGCAACACCCGCGATCAAATCCGAAAGCACATTACAGGGCTTCTTCCACCCGGCGTGTCGCAACAATTTGTGCACACTCGGCAGGGGCACACCGAATTTCACGCATCCAAGCGTTCGACCCGGTCCGGTCCAAGCGCGGGGGAGCAACGTCTGCGAGGTGACTTCAACCTCGACGAACCAGAACGGGCCGACGACTGTTCCGGCCACCCCGAAAAGCCCCGCGACCCGACGAGCCACCCTCGCGGTGGTGTGCGTGACGACCGCGATGCTCATGCTCGACATCGCGGTCGTCAACACGGCACTGCCGTCCATCGCCGTCGACCTGGAGACCGGTGTGAGCGCGCTCCAATGGGTGATCGACGCGTACACGCTGGCATTGGCCACGGTGGTCCTGAGCGCGGGATCCTGGGCGGACCGCCGGGGCCGGCGCCACGTGTTCCTCGTCGGCGTCGTGTGGTTCACCGCGGCGTCGCTGCTGTGCGCTCTCGCTCCCGACATCTGGATACTCGACATCGCCCGCGCCGCACAGGGTATCGGGGGCGCCATCCTGTTCGCGTGCTCGCTCGCGCTGCTGGCGGACGTGTTCGAGGAGGGCCCACAGCGCGCGGCGGCGCTGGCCGCCTACGGTGCCACCATCGGCGGGGCGTTCGCGGTCGGCCCACTCGTCGGTGGTCTGCTGACCGAATTGCTGAACTGGCGTGCGATCTTCCTCGTCAACATTCCGATCGGCCTCGTCACGCTCGCGCTCACGGTCCGGTGGGTGCCGGAATCGCGCGACCCGCATCCCCGCGGTGCCGACCTGCCCGGACAACTCCTCGTCTCCACGGGCCTGGCGGCCCTGGTCTTCGGACTGCTGCACGGCAACGAACACGGCTGGCTCGACCCGACGACCCTCACCGCCGCTGCGGTCGCCGCCGTCGCGCTGGTCTGGTTCGTGCTGCACGAACTCCGCACCCGCGAACCGATGCTGCCGCCGCACCTGCTCGCGAACCGCGCGTTCGCCGGCGCTCAGATCGCAGCGTTCGCGATCTCCGCGTCGCTGTTCGCGGTCTTCGTCTACACCACGATCTACCTGCAGAACGTGCTGCATCTGTCGCCCGTCGAGGCCGGGCTCGTCTACATTCCCGCGACCGTGGCGATGTTCGTCGTGGCCGGTGCCACCGCGAAACTGGACCGGCGGATCCCCGTGTACATCTCGCTGAGCGTCTCGCTGCTCCTCGTTGCCGTCGGTCTGGTCCTGATGACCACCGTCGACGTCGCCGGGTCCAGGTACGCGATGTTGCCCGGCCTGATCCTCGCCTGCGCCGGGGCAGGGGTGTTCAATCCCGTGATGAGCGGCCTGGTTCTCGGTGAAAGCACATCGGACCATTCCGGTTTGGCGGCAGGGATCAACGACGCGTTCCGTCAGACCGGCATCGCGGTCGGGGTCGCGGGTCTCGGCGCACTGCTGCCCGCGCAGTCGCTGCTGCCCGGTGGATCGCCGCACGACTTCGTCACCGGCCTGCACCACGCGCTGCTGGTCGCAGGCGTGATCGCCGCGCTCGGCGCGCTGGTGTGCGTGGTGATGCTGCGTCCGGCCCGCACACCGGTCGAGAACAGCCGCGAGATCGCGAGCGTCGACGCCTGACCGTCCCCGCGCGCCGGCAGGATCAGGTCCCTACACTTCTACCGTTCCACCCCTGCCGGTACGAGGAGCCCGCATGATCTACCGACTGCTCGGACCCCTCGAGGTCGCGCGGAAGCCGGGCAGTCCACACGACCCGGGTTCCGGGACGGATCTCGTCGATCTCGGGCCGCGCAAGCAACGTGCGGTGCTTGCGGTCCTGCTCCTGAGCCGCGGAAAGGTCGTCTCCACCGATCGGCTCATCGACGCGCTGTGGTCCGGTGACGCGCCCGCGAGCGCCGTCTCGAGCATCCAGGCGTACATCTCCAACCTGCGCCGGGCGCTGCGCAGCGAATCGGGTGCCGCATCACCGATCGTGCGCCAGCCACCCGGATACGTCCTCGACATCCCCCGCGAGGACGTGGACCTGTCCGTGTTCCTCGACGACGCGGAGGCGGCGCGCCGGCACGCCGACAACGGCGAATGGGAATCCGCGCTGGACACGGCCGGTCGTGCTCTCGCGTCCGTCCGGGGACCGCTCCTCGAGGATCTCCGCGACGAGGAGTGGGTGGAGGTGGCCGCCGCCGGCTTCGAGGAGGTCCGCACCGAGTGCCGGGAAACCCTGGTCACGGCGCTGCTCGCGATGGGACGGCCGGCCCCGGCCCTTGCCGAGGCGACCCGGTTGTACGACGAGTACCCGTTCCGGGACCGGACGTGCTGGCTGCGGATGCTGGCTCTGCACCGGGCGGGCCGCTCACCGGAAGCGTTGGAGCAGTTCGGTGTTCACGTCGCTCGCCTGGATGCCGAGCTGGGTCTGCGGCCGGGCGCCGAGCTGACCGCACTGCAGGGCGCGATTCTGAGGCACGAACCCGAACTCGCGGCCTGGCCGAGGACACCGGAATGGACGGGTGCCGAGACGGTTCCGGCACCCGCCCCGCCGTCCGTCACGGTCCCGGTCGCAGAGGCAGAATCCGGGCGCGTGTTCGTCGGACGCGAGACGGAGACCGGCGTGATCGACGGGATGTTCGACGAGGTCCTGGCCGGTGCACCCCGCTGGGTGGTGCTGACCGGCCCCGCGGGAATCGGAAAGACTCGGCTGGCGGAGGAATGCGACGCCCGCACGGTCGCGGCGGGCGGCACCGCGGTGTGGGCGCGGTGCCTCGAGGACGAAGGTGCGCCCGCGTGGTGGCCGATCCGGCGGATGCTGAGGGAACTCGGTGTCGACGCCGACGCCGCTCTCATCCCGCCGACCGGGGTGGAACCGGACGAAGCGCGTTTCGCCGTCTACGAACGCGTTCTGAACGCGATCGAGACGGTGGCCGCGGAGAAGGCCGCGCTGACCGTCGTCGTCGACGACATCCAGTGGGCCGACCCGACGTCCCTCCGCTGCCTGAGATACCTGGTCGGCGCGCTGCACCGGCAGCGGGTCTGGTTCGTCCTCACGCTGCGTGATTCGGAGATGCGTTCCGGCGTACGCGAATTCGTCGACACAGTCCTGCGTCGCGACGGCAACCGGCACATCGTGGTACCGGCGCTCGCCGAGTCGGAAGTGGCGGCACTTGCCCGTCACGTGACCGGCGAGGAACTCGATGCGACCGAGGCGCGGATGCTCGCCGAACGCACCGGCGGCAATCCGCTGTTCGTCTCCGAGTACGCGCGACTTCCGCGGGACGAGCGACTCGGCGGGGAGATCCCGCTGGCCGTCCGTTCGGTCCTCGGCCGTCGCTTGGCGGCCGTGGAACCGGCTGTGCTGCAGGTGCTTCGGGTCGCCGCAGTGATCGGTGACAACATCGAGACCGACATCCTGGCCGCCGCGACCCGGCTGGATCTCGACACCCTCGCCGACTATCTCGACGACGCAGCCGACGAGCGGATCATCGTCGCCGACCCCGGTGTTCGCGGATACGTGTTCGCTCACGGTCTGCTCCGCGACGAAGTGCTCGCCGAGATACCGGAACTGCGCCGCCAGCGCATCCACGCCCAGGTCGCCGAGGCGCTGGCGGACTCGTCCGACAGCGATCGCTCGAGCAGGCGAGCGCAGCATCTGATGGCCGCGTTGCCCGTCGCCGATCCGCGGACCGTGCTCGACGCGTGCACCGACGCGGCGCGGGAAGCGACCGAACGATGGAACTCGGAGACCGCGGCGCAGTGGTGGGAGGCGGCGGTGAAGGCATTCGACCTGCTGCCGGCCTCCGAACAATCGGCCGGTGCCCGTGACGATCTGCTCGTGGCCCGGGTCGAGGCGCTCGCGCGGGCGGGCCGTGGCCAGACGGTGCTCGACGTCGTCGACGCCGGTCTGCTCGCGGCGGTCCGCGAGGGCCGAACCTCGGCCGCGGGCCGACTGGCCGCGGCACTGCTGCGCTCCGCGGGCGCGTGGCCGTGGGTGTCCTACGGCAAGGATCCCGGACCGCTTCTCGAAAGACTCTCGGGTCTGGAACCTTTCGTCTCCGACGACCCGACGGCCCACTGCCGGGTGCTCGCGGCACTGGCCGTCGGCAGCTGCTACCACCCGGATTCGGCCGTTCCCGACGAACTCAGCAGCAGATCACTCGCGATCGCCCGCGAGACAGGCGATCCCGATGTGATCGCCGACGCGCTGCTGGGACGGATCCTGCTCTACTCCGGCGTGGCGACGCACAGCGACGAATCCGTACGGCTGATCGACGAGCTGTTCACCCTGCGGCACCGACAATCCCGCTTCGACGCGGTCATCGCCCATGCCGCAGCCAGCATGGCCCGCATGAACCTGGGGGATGTCGATGCCGCCGCCGCGCATGTCCGCCAGGGGATCGTCGGGTGCGACCTGCTGCGGCTCCCGGTCGTCCGAGTCCAGTTGCGTTGGATGGAAGCGACATTGGCGTCGTGGCGCGGAGACTTCGACGAGACCAGGCGGCAGTACGAGACCGCGAGGCAGTTCCATCTGCAGACCGAACTGTACGTTGCGGGCAGCCCCGACCTCGCCGCGAACACCCTGGAATGGGAACGCGGAATGCTCGCCGATTCGGATCCCGGCTTCGTGGAGCCGGATTCGTGGCGAATCGCGATCGCCGCGGCACGAGGAGACAGGGGGACCGTGGCGACCGAGATCGCACGGTGGTCCGCCGGCCAGGGGCCGTTCACATGGACCACACTCGGGCACCGCACGTTGCTCGCGCGCGTGATCGCCGATCTCGAACTCGTCGAGCACGCGGAGACCTTCATCGAACTGCTCACGCCGTTCCACGACCGCATCGCCACCGTGGGCCAGGTCGGCGTGATCGGTTCCGTCGCGGAGGCGTCCGCGCGCCTGCACGCGCTGCTCGGACGTGTCGAAACGGCCCACGAGCTGCTGGACCGGGCCGAGGAGCTCGCCACACGGACATCGAGCCCTCCGACGCTGCTGCGCTGCCGGTTGCTGCGTACCCAGCTGCGTGCGGCCTCGCCGGAACGGGACCGGGCGATCGAGCAGATCGCCGACGAGGCCTCCCGTCTCGGGATGTTCGGACTGGCCGACTACGCGCGCTCGATTCTGGACTGACGCTGCCCTTGGCCGTTGCTTGGACGGACAGGGCCGCTCGAGCCAAGAACCGGCCAAGGCAGCTCCTCCATCCTTCCTTCACACCCGCAACACGGATGGAAGGAAGTCCCGATGACGAACACGACACCTGCGGTGGCCGCATCGATCGAATCGCTCCGGGCGGCGGTGTCCGGCGCGGTGGCGTTGCCCGGTGAGCCCGGCTACGAGCTGGCGACTCCGTGGAACGTCGCGGTGCCGGTCCGGCCGCACGCGGTGGTCGCGGTGGAGAGCGCCGACGATGTCGCCGCGGCCGTGCGATACGCGGCGGACCACGGATTGAAGGTCGCCGTTCAGCGCACCGGCCACGGCGCGGTCCCGCTGGGCGACGATGTCCTGCTGGTTCATACCGGCCGGCTGACCGAATGCGCGATCGATCCGGACGCCCGCACCGCACGGCTCGGGGCAGGGGTCGTGTGGCAGGACGTCATCGACGCCGCGACACCGCACGGACTCGCGCCGCTGGCGGGATCCTCCACGACCGTCGGCGTCGCCGGCTTCCTCACCGGCGGCGGCATCGGGCCGCTGGTGCGCACCTACGGATTGTCGTCCGACTACGTGCGCGCCTTCGACATCGTGACCGGCAACGGCGAGGTGCTGCACGTGACACCCGAGGAACACGCGGAACTGTTCTGGGGGCTCCGCGGCGGCAAGGCGACCCTCGGGATCGTCACCGCCGTCGAGATCGAACTGCTGCCCGTCACCCACTTCTACGGCGGCGCACTCTATTTCGACGGATCCGACGCTGCTGCGGTCGTCCACGCGTGGCTGGACTGGTGCGCTGAACTGCCCGAGCACAGCACGACGTCGATCGCGTTCCTGCAACTGCCCCCGCTGCCGCAGGTGCCCGCGCCGCTCGCGGGTCGCCTGACCTTCGCGGTCCGCTTCGCCAGCCTCGCGGACCCGGCGGAGGCCGAAGCCCTCCTCGGCCGCCTGCGTGCGGTCGCGACCCCGATTCTCGACGGCATCGGAACCTTGCCGTTCGCCGCGATCGCCGCGGTGCATGCCGACCCTGTCGACCCGATGCCGACCAACGAATACAGCGCACTGACAAACGAATTGACGCACGAGGCGATCGACGCCCTGCTGTCGGTCGCGGGACCGGGATCGCACTCGCCGCAGACCGTCGTCGAAGTCCGGCAGCTCGGCGGCGCGCTGGCCCGGGAACCGCGGCACCGCAGCGCCTTCTGCCACCGCGACGCGCAGTTCGCGGTGATGGTCGCCGGTGTGCTGGCGCCGCCCACCGCGGAGAACGTGGTCGGGCACGCCCGCACCATCGACCGGGCGCTGGCGCCGTGGACCACTGGCCGGCATCTTCCCAATTTCGCGGCCAGCGCCGACCCGGCCACCATCGCCCGCGCCTACGACGACGACACCGCCCACTGGCTCAGCGCACTCGCCGACGAACACGACAGCAACGGTGTGCTGCGCGTCGGGCAGGTCGTGCGCCGTGACCGCTGACCGGCGGCACCGGCTCGACTCCACGAACACCATCACTTCGAAAGGCACACCCATGCATACGGTTCGGACCGCTACCGGGCTCGGACTCGCCGCTCTCGCCGTACTCGCGGTCGCGGGTTGCGGTGACTCGTCCACCCCCGTCGCGCACGGCTCGCAGGCGCACGGCCACGAAGCCACCCTCTACGGTGCGGAACAATCCCTCGGGGAGGGCAGGTCCAGGACGTACATCACGGTCGACGACGCGGGAACGCCCCAGGAGATCGGCATCCGGATCTCCGAGTCCGCACTCACCGGGCTGCCGGAGGGACCGGACGCCGCGATGACGATGCTGATGCTGGACCTGCCGTCCGGCGCACCCGAGACCGGTTTCGACCACGTCATGCTCGACTGGAACCCGAACGGCCACGAGCCCGAGGTCCTCTTCGGCAAGCCACATTTCGACATGCACTTCTACACGACGGACACCGAGAGCGACGTCGATCCTGCCGCCCCCGACTTCGCGACCCGGGCCGCCACTCTTCCCGAACCGCAGTATGTTCCGGCCGGGTACGGTCCGCCGCCGGGGCCCGCGGCGGAGAACACCGTGCCGTTCATGGGCATGCACTGGACGAATGCCGCCGACGGCGCGATACCCGGATCGTTCGACTTCACCGAGGTGCTGCTCTTCGGAACGTGGGACGGCGAGTTCACGTTCATCGAACCGATGATGACCCGCGAGTGGCTCGCCACCAAACCACAGATCCGCGAAGAGGTCAGTCAGCCCGCCGCCTACCAGCGGACCGGGTACTTCCCGACCGTCTACACCGTCGACTTCGACGAGGAGGCGGGGGAGTACGTCATCGCACTGTCGGGTCTGACGCTGCGCGAAGCCTCGTAGCCCCGACCGGTGCCACCCGGGCGAGGAGGGGTCGCCCGGGTGGCGCCGTGTCGCGTCAGCTGTCCGACACCGCCACGCCGCCGCCACGCGACCGGCTTCCCACACCCGGGATCCGGGTCCACAGTGCCGCCGCGACGAGCGCAACGGCACCGAGAGCGATCAACGCATACGGCCACCACTGCGGACCGGTCGTCGTCGTGGTCGTGGCCGACGGCTCCACCTGGGCACCGGAGACGCGCGGCAGCGCGTCCGTTGCCGATCTGACGTTGTCCGCGATCCCCGCGACCACACCGGCCACCGGCTCCACACCGTCGACGAGTTGTCCCGTGCCGTCCGACAGCGCCCGTCCGCCGTCGTCGAGCAGCACGAGGCCGTCGCGGAGCTGTGCGGCTCCTCCGGCGGCCTGCGACATCCCCGCCACGAACCGGGCGTTCGGATCGGTGAGCTCGTAGGCGAGTTGCCGGGCGCCGTCGCGGAGCAGGCCGAGCTGGTCGAGGGTGTCCTGGCCGAGGCCCTGGGTGTTCAGCGTGTCGACGAGGGTGCGCAACTGTCCGGCGGCGCTCTGCGACACCGGGTCGGGGGAGGCACCGAGGGTGTCGGCGACGGTGGTGAGCTGCTCGGTCACCGTTCCCTGCATCGCACCGAACCCGGTGAGCCGGCCGACCACCTCGTCGACTCCGCCGCTGATCTGCGTCGCGCCGTCGCCGAGTTCGGCCACGCCGCCGTCGAGCTGATCCAGCCCGGTCGCGAGCTGTTCGCCGCCCTCTCGTGCCTGCCGGAGACCGTCCGAGAGCTGACGCGCACCGTCGTCGAGCTGACGGCTGCCGTCGGTGAGCTGCCCGACGCCGCCGTCGAGCATCGACAGGGGCAGTCCGGCACGCTGCAGACGGGAGCGGGCCGCGTCGACGCCGTCATCGGAGTCGGCCGCCGGCTGCGGGGACTCGGCCACGGTCACCGTCGTCGACGGTGCATCGAGATAGGCGAATGTGGAGCCTGTTGCGAGAAGGACCAAGCCGGCCGCGATGAGGATGGAGACAACACGTGAAAGCACGTTCGGCCACGGTACAGCCCGATTGTGAGAATTCCTTGGCAACGTGATGTCGGTCTCCGCACACCGCATAGACACACGCGCGGTGCGGGCAGCGCGCGTGTGTCCGCCCGCTCGGCGGGTGTGGCCGGAGGACGAAACGCCGAAGGCCCTTCCGCGCTGCGGAAGGGCCTTCGATGGTGCTTCACGAGTCGGGGTGGCGGGATTCGAACCCACGACCTCTTCGTCCCGAACGAAGCGCGCTACCAAGCTGCGCCACACCCCGTGATGAACCTCAGATAGATTACAGCACCATTCCTCGGAAGATTAAATCGCCTGGTCAGCGGGGAGAAATCGCGCTTTCCGCGGCGCGGTCGGCGGCGGCGAGAGCCTCGTTGCGCGGGGCCGGGACGAGGGTCAGCAGCGTCGCCTCCGGGCGGCAGCAGAACCGGGCCGGGGCGAACGGCGACGTGCCGATGCCGGCCGACACGTGCAGCCGCATGTGGGCTCCCCAACGCGACGGTCCCTTCACCCGCGACCGATCGATCTGGCAGTTGGTCACGAGAGCACCGAAGAACGGCAGGCACAGCTGCCCGCCGTGGGTGTGGCCCGCCAGCACGAGGTCGTAGCCGTCGTCGGCGAAACGGTCGAGCACCCGCGGCTCGGGCGAATGCGTCAGGCCCAGCTTCAGGTCGGCGAGGGGATTGGGCTGACCGGCGATCGTGTCGTACCGGTCCCGCTCGAGGTGCGGATCGTCGACGCCGGCCGCGGCGATGCGCACGCCCGCGACCTCGAACTCGCGCCGCACGTGCGTCATGTCGTGCCAGCCGCGTTCGCTGAACGCCGCGCGCAGGTCGCCCCACGGCAGGGGCGCGCCGTATACGCGCTGGTGGTTCTTGTCGAAGTACTTCAACGGGTTCTTCAGCACGGGTGCGAAGTAGTCGTTGCTGCCGAACACGAACAGGCCCGGACGGGCGAGCAGACCGCCCATCGCCTGCACGACGGCCGGCACGGCCTTCGGATGCGACAGATTGTCGCCGGTGTTGACCACGAGATCCGGTTCCAGCCGGTCGAGTTCGCGCAGCCAGTTCTGCTTGAGCCTCTGGTTCGGCATCATGTGCAGATCGCTGAGGTGAAGCACGCGCAGCGTCGACGTGCCGGGCTCGAGGACGGGCATCGTCACCTCCCGCAACGCGAACGCGTTGCGTTCGATCAGGGTGGCGTAGCCGAGTCCGAGGGCGGCCGCGCCGGCGGCACCGGCAGCTGCGCGGAAGAGTGCGGAGTGGTCAGACACGCATCCAGCGTACCGCCGGGCCTCGACTGTGCACGGTCTTCATCCTCGCCGCGTAGCGTTCGGAGCATGTCCGAGACCTCACAGTCCCTCAAGTCCACCATCCGATCCGACCTCACCGCGGCGATGAAGGACAAGGATCCGCTCCGCACGGCGACCCTGCGGATGCTGCTCGCCGCCATCCAGACGGAGGAGGTCGCCGGGAAGGAAGCCCGCGAGCTCACCGACGAGGAGGTTGTGAAGGTTCTCGCGCGCGAATCCAAGAAGCGCGGCGAGGCCGCCGAGGTCTACACCGAGAACGGCCGGGGTGAGCTCGCGGCGAAGGAGCACGCGGAGGCGCGGATCATCGACGAGTACCTGCCGACCCCGCTCACCGACGCCGAACTCGTCGACGTCGTCGACACCGCGATCGGCCGCGTCGCCGACGAACTCGGCGAGCGTCCGGGCCCGAAGAACATGGGGCAGGTCATGAAGGTCGCGACCGCGATCGCCGCCGGGAAAGCCGACGGCAAGCGGCTTTCCGCGGCGGTCCGATCGCGGCTCTAGACGATCAGTTGTCGCCGGCCTCGCTGTCGCCCGAGGTCGGCGACTCCGACTCGGACTGCGACGGCTCGGGCGAGCGGCCCGGAATCGGTGCGGGCGAGCTCGGCGCGGTCGTGTCCGGAACCTGGCTTCCGCTGGGCCGGGCGGGTGTGGCCGTCGTGGTCGGCGCGGCCCGGACGGTCCCGTCGCTGATGTAGAGCGTGATCGTGGAGCCGGGCACGGCGGACCCGGAGGGCGCGCTGTTGATGACGGTGCCGGCGCGTGCCTCGCCCTTGACGTTCAGTTCGGTGACCGAGAATCCGGCGTCCTGCAGTCGTGAGACCGCCTGCTGGCGGCTCAGACCCGTCACGTCGGGGACCTGGGCGTTGCCCGCACCGCGCACGTACTTCTGATCGACCGGGGGCATTTCGATCGGCCCGAACTTCCCGGCGACGGGCAGCATCGCGTTGAACCAGGTCCGTGCCGGTTCGGTACCGCCGTACAGGTTGCCGTTGTAACACGGCCGCACGGGTCCGGAGCAGATTTCACCGGGGGTGGGGGAGTCACCGTAGGTGTACACCGCGCCCGCGAAGTGGTTGGTGAATCCGAGGAACGCCGACGACATGTGCGACTCGGTGGTTCCGGTCTTCGCGGACACCGGCAGGCTCCAGCCGACCGAGCCGGCCGCGCCGGACGCGGTGCCGCCGCCGGCGGTGTCCTTGCTCAGGGCGTTGGCCAGGGTGTCGGCGAGACCGGGTTCGACGACCTGCTCGCACGCCTGTTGCGTGATCGGCACCGGCTTGCCGTCGCGGTCGAACACCGCGTCGATCGGTGACGGCGGGCACCACTTGCCGTGCGAAGCCAGCGTCGCGGCCACGTTCGACAGCTCGAGCGGGTTGATCCAGGTCGGGCCGAGCGTGTAGGAGCCGAGGTGCTGATCCTTCTGCATGTCGGCCATGCTCTGCTCGCCGAAACCGGAGGTGTTCGGCTGCGCGTACGACCGCAGTCCCAGCCGCACCGACATGTCGACGACCGGATCGACACCCGTCGCCTCGATCAGCTTGACGAAGGCGGTGTTCGGCGACTGCGCGAGCGCGTCGGTCACCGACAGCTGCGGCGGGTAGGGACCGGCGTTCTCGACGCAGTACGTCAGGGCGGGGCAGCCCTTGGCGCCACCGTCACCGAGACCGCGCGCGTTGTAGCGGGCCGGCACGTCGAGCACGGCGCTGGTGCCGAGGCCCTTCTCCATCGCGGCGGCGACCGTGAAGATCTTGAAGATCGATCCGGCGCCGTGACCGGCGAGGGAGTAGGGCTGCGGCTGCACGGTCTCGTTCGCGTCTCCGTTGAGGCCGTAGACGCGGCTCGACCCCATCGCGAGAACGCGATGCGAATCCTGCCCGGGCTGGACGACGTTCATCACCGTGGCGATGTCGTCGACCGTGGGACTGGTGAACTTGTCGAGCGACGCCTTGACCGACTCCTGCACCTCGGGGTCGAGGGTCGTGCGGATCAGGTAGCCACCCTTGTCGATCTGCTCGCGGGAGAGCCCGGAGTTCTCGAGATAGCGCAGCGCGTAGTCGCAGAAGAATCCGCGGTCACCGGCGGCGATGCAGCCGCGCGGCAGCGTGTTGGGCTCGGGCAGGACGCCGAGCGGCTCGTTCTTCGCGGCGCGGATCTCGTCGGCCCGTTCCGGGATGTTCTGGATCATCGTGTCGAGCACGACGTTGCGGCGTTCGAGCACGCCGTCCGCGTTCGTGTACGGGTTCAGTGCGGAGCTGGACTGCACCATGCCCGCGAGCATCGCGGACTGGGGGATGTTCAGGTCCTTCGCGTCGATCCCGAAGTAGGTCTGGGCCGCGTCCTGGATGCCGAACGATCCGTTGCCGAAGGGCACCAGGTTCAGGTACCGGGTGAGGATCTCGTCCTTCGTCAGTTCCTCGTCGAGGGTGAGCGCCATCCGGATCTCGCGGATCTTGCGGGCCGGGGTCGTCTCGATGGCCGCGCGCCGCTCGGCGTCGGTCTTGGCGACGACGTGCAGCAGATAGTTCTTCACGTACTGCTGGTCGATGGTGGACGCACCCTGCTCGACCTGGCCGCTGGTGGTGTTCGTGAGGAACGCGCGGATCGTGCCCTGCCAGTCCACACCCTGGTGTTCGGGGAAGCGCTTGTCCTCGATCGAGACGATCGCGAGCTTCATCTCGTTGGAGATGCGGTCGCTAGGCACCTCGAAGCGGCGCTGGTCGTACAGCCAGGCGATGGGGTTACCGGCGGCATCGACCATGGTGGTCACCGCGGGTACGACACCTTCGACGAGTTCGGCGGAGCTGTTGTCCACGGTGTCCGCGGCCCGGTTCGAGACGTAGCCGAAACCACCTGCGGCCGGGAACAGCATTCCCGCGAGAAGGACGCCGCCGAGGGCCGTGCAACCGGCGAGCTTCGCCACCGTATTTCGGATCGACACGGCTACACCCTACGTGGCGACCCGCCGATTCGATGCTTCGGTAGCGGCGAAAAGCCTCCGACGTGCAGGTATGGACGGGCGTACCAGAAAAGTGTTTGTTCGCCTTGCGCGCTGGGGAGTCTTTACCTAGATTGAGACATCAGTGTGATGCAGGTAACACCTCAATAGGAATGTGGCGCTTCCTACTGATGCTACGCAGCTACTGAGCGTACTGAGCGGCACGGCGGGTTTGCGCGAACTTCCGGAACTCCGCAACACGGTGTTCGGAGAGTGAAGGGGCAACTGAATGCACATGGCGACTCCGATGGCCCGGCTCGACGTAGACCAAGCAGAGGCACGAATCGCCTGGGTGACCCAGGCGCGGTGCCGAGAAGTGGATCCCGACCAGTTGTTCGTTCGAGGCGCAGCCCAGCGCAAGGCTGCGGTCATCTGCCGGCACTGCCCGGTGATGCTGCAGTGCGGTGCGGATGCCCTCGACAATCGTGTCGAGTTCGGTGTGTGGGGAGGCATGACCGAACGACAGCGGCGCGCACTGCTCAAGCAGCACCCCGAGGTCGAGTCCTGGGCCGACTTCTTCGAAGCGCAGCGTCAGCACCAGAACGCCGTATAGGGAGCGACCTCCCGGCACCGTCGACCACTCGACGACCAGTGGACCCGCGGGTCAGACCTCGCGGGTCAGCTGGTCTCCGACGGCCCTCAGTGCCTCGAGATCGGACACCTCGAACGGCAGCGACGGCACCCCGACCAGCGGTACCCGGGGATGCGCAGCGGTGAACCTGCCCAGCAGGTGCAGTTCCCGTTTCGCGGTCACCGCCCGATGGGCGTGGATGCGCAGCACCGCCTCAGCGGGCTGACTGTCGTCACGTTCCCCCTCGGCGAGAGCATCGGCCGCAGTCGACGCATGATCGGCAGACAGCGACGACAGCGTCGGATGCGTCCGGTTGAGAACGAGCCCGGCCAGGGGCATCCCGTCCGTGCTGAGCCGTTCGACGAAGAACGACGCCTCGCGCAGCGCGTCCGGTTCGGGCGCGGCCACGACGACGAAGTGCGTCCCGGGCTGCTGGAGCAGCTGGTACGTGCGGTTCGCGCGTTCGCGGAATCCCCCGAACATCGAATCGAGGGACTGCACGAACGCCGACGCGTCGGACAGCATCTGGCTGCCCACGATCGTCGACACCGCCTTCAGTGCGAGCCCCATGGCGCCGGTCACCAGGCGGCCGAGCCCACGGCCGGGCGCGGTGAACATGCGGATCATGCGGCCGTCGAGGAACGACCCCAGCCGCTGGGGAGCGTCCAGGAAGTCCAGCGCGTTCCGCGACGGCGGGGTGTCCACCACGATGAGGTCCCACGCGTCGCTCGCCGCGAGCTGGCCCAGTTTCTCCATCGCCATGTACTCCTGCGTGCCGGAGAAGGACGACGCCACCGTCTGATAGAACGGGTTGTCCAGAATCTGCTGGGCCTTCTCGGGCGTGGAATGCTCGATCACCATGTCGTCGAAGGTGCGACGCATGTTCAGCATCATCGCGTGCAGCTCACCCTCCGCCTCCGCGCCCAGCTTCACCGGCTGCGGACTGTTGTCCAGAGCCTCCACCCCGAGCGCCTGCGCGAGCCGCCGGGCCGGGTCGATCGTCAGCACCACGACCTTGCGACCGCGCTCGGCCGCCCGCAACGCGAGTGCCGCCGCGGTCGTCGTCTTGCCGACACCGCCGGAACCGCAGCACACGATGACCCGGGAACTCGGATCGGCGAGAATCCGCCCGACGTCCAGGACCGCGCCGGCGCGCGCGTGCGGGGCGCTCACCGGACACCCTGTTCGCCGAGGATCTCGGCGAGCTCGTAGAGCCCGCCGAGATCGACACCGTCGGCCAGCGCCGGGAGCGTCATCCGTGCCACCTTCACGTCGTCGAGTTGGGCGGCGCTGTCCTGCTGCGCCTTCAGGGTCGAAGCATGCTCGATGGTCTCGGTGAGCAGTCCCGCGAAGTCGGGCTCGGAGACCTTCAGCCCGACCCGATCGAACGCGGCTCGCACCGATTCGCTGTCGATGCGTCCCTTCGCCACGTCGTCGACGAGTTCACCGGGCAGGTACTCGGGCACCGTGCGGTTGACGATCACGGTGCCGAGCCGCAGGTCCGCGGCCTGCAGTTCCTCGACGGCGTCGGAGGTTTCCTGCACCGGCAGCGCCTCGAGCAACGTCACCAGGTGCACGACCGTGTCGTCCGAGTGCAGCAGCCGCACGACACCTTCGCTCTGCGAGCGGATCGGGCCGGACTTCGCCAGATCGGCCATCGCCTTCGTCACGTCGAGGAAGCTGCCGATGCGACCGGTCGGCGGAGAATCCACCACCACCGCGTCGTACACCCGGCCCCCGCGCGCGTCGGAGCGCACCACGCACTCCTTGATCTTGCCGGTGAGGATGACATCCCGCAGGCCCGGCGCCAGGGTCGTCGCGAATTCGACGGCACCGATCCGGCGCATCGCCCGTCCCGCGAAACCCAGGTTGTAGAACATGTCGAGGTATTCGAGGAAGGCCGCTTCGATGTCGACGGCCAGGGCCATCACGACGCCGCCGCCGTCGGCGGTCGCGACCTTCGTCTCCACCGGCGGCAGCGGTGGCACGTCGAACAGCTGGGCGATGCCCTGCCTGCCCTCCACCTCCACCAGCAGTACCTTGCGGCCCTCGGCCGCGAGAGCGAGCGCCAGGGCGGCCGCGACCGTCGACTTCCCGGTGCCACCCTTGCCGGACACGAAGTGCAGCCGCGCATTCGCGGCCTTCGCCGGCCAGAGGCCGGGCTGTGCTGTCGGTGTTGCCACGAGGGTGAGCCTATAAGTGACCGGCCCCCGAATGCGCCGGATAGGGTCAGAGCGCAGCTCGACAGAGGAGAATCACATGAGCGAATTGACCACCTGGGAGTACGCGACCGTACCGCTGCTCACCCACGCGACGAAGCAGATCCTCGACACCTGGGGTGCCGACGGCTGGGAACTGGTGACGGTGCTGCAGGGCCCGACCGGTGAGCAGCACGTCGCCTACCTGAAGCGACCGAAGGGCTGACGCAGGTGACCGAACAGAACTGGACGTCCCGGCTCGCCGAACTCGGCATCGAACTGCCCCCGGTCGCCGCGCCCGTCGCTGCCTACGTGCCCGCGGTGCGCACCGGCGACCACGTCTACACCTCGGGCCAGCTTCCGTTCGTGGACGGCAAACTCGAACTTACCGGCAAGGTCGGTGATGCCGTCACCGCCGAGGACGCGAAGGCCGCGGCCCGCATCGCCGCGCTGAACGCGCTGGCCGCGATCGACGCGCTCGTCGGACTCGACAACGTGGTCCGCATCGTGAAGGTCGTCGGATTTGTCGCGTCCGCCGAGGGTTTCACCGGGCAGCCCGGCGTCATCAACGGCGCGTCGGAATTCCTCGGCGAGGTCTTCGGGGATGCCGGCGTGCACGCCCGTTCGGCGGTCGGTGTGGCGGAACTGCCGCTGGCCGCACCCGTCGAGGTCGAAGTGATCGCCGAGGTGCGCTGACCCCGAACGCTGACCGTAGAGTGGGGTGAATCGCACCGTCGTCACGAAAGAGGCCGAGCATGGCGCTGGTTCACCCCGCCTACGCGCAGTTGCGCCAGGTCACCCCGAATGCGGCCGTGGTCCTGGCAGAGAATCCGTCGGTGATGTCCCTCGAGGGCACCAACACGTGGATTCTGCGGGCGCCGGGCAGCGACGAATGCGTCGTGGTGGACCCGGGTCCCCTCGACGAAGCCCACCTCGAGCGCATCGCGCAGGTTCCGGTCGCCCTGACCCTGATCAGTCACCGGCACATCGACCACACCGAGGGCGCGGCCCGGTTCGCGGAGCTGACCGGGAATCCCGTCTGCGCCGTCGACCCCGAGCACCGGCACGGTGGTGGCCGCGGACTCGAGGACGGTGAGGTCGTCGAGGCCGCCGGGCTGCGGATCCGTGTGCTCGCGACGCCCGGTCACACCGCGGACTCGCTGTCGTTCGTGCTCGAGGACGACCGCAGCGTTCTGACCGCCGACACCATCCTCGGTCGTGGCACCACGGTCCTCGACGACACCGACGGTGACCTCGGCGACTACCTCGGTTCGCTGCGGCGCCTGATCGACCTCGGGTCCGGCTACACGATGCTGCCCGGCCACGGCCCCGACCATCCGGATCTCGAGCCGATCGCCCGCGCCTATCTCGCGCACCGCGAGGAGCGGCTCGAGCAGGTCCGGGCGGCGCTGCGCGTGCTCGGCGACGACGCGACGCCGCGCAGCGTCGTCGAACACGTCTACGCCGATGTCGACCGGTCGTTGTGGGCCGCCGCCGAGAAATCCGTCAACGTGCAGCTCGAATACCTGCGCAGCTTCGCCTGAGCAGGCGGGTCCGGGAAATCCGGATCCCGGGAACGACGAAGGCCGGGCCGTCGACAACGACCCGGCCTTTCGCGGCAGGTTCTAGCGAGCCCGGCGTGCGAGACGCTCGGAGTCCGAGATCAGCACGGACTTGCCCTCGAGACGCAGCCAGCCGCGGTGCGCGAAGTCGGCGAGCGCCTTGTTCACGGTCTCGCGGGACGCGCCGACGAGCTGCGCGATCTCTTCCTGGGTGAGGTCGTGGGTGACGCGCAGGGCGCCGGCCTCCTGGGTGCCGAAACGCTGCGCGAGCTGCAGCAGGGCCTTGGCGACACGACCCGGAACGTCCGTGAAGATCAGGTCGGCGAGGTTGTTGTTGGTGCGGCGCAGGCGGCGGGCGAGCACGCGCAGCAGCTGCTCGGCGATCTCGGGACGCTGATCGATCCACGCCTTCAGCGCCTCGCGGTCCATGCTCACGGCACGAACCTCGGTGACGGTGGTGGCGGTGGAGGTCCGCGGACCCGGGTCGAAGATCGACAGCTCACCGAACATGTCCGACGGGCCCATGATCGTGAGCAGGTTCTCGCGTCCGTCCGGCGAGCGGCGGCCGATCTTCACCTTGCCGGAGACGATGATGTACAGGCGGTCGCCGGGTTCACCTTCGTTGAAGATGACGTGTCCGCGGGGGAAATCGACAGGCTGAAGCTCCTTGATCAGCGCCGCCACCGCGGAGGGCTCGACTCCTTGGAAGATGCCTGCTCTGGCCAGGACGTCGTCCACGTGCACTCCTTTTGGGAAATCTCATCGTCGTGTGCCGGTTTGCACGTCTACTGGCATCCCGGGCAGGTCACCTGCAAGGCGTACGTTGCAAAGTCTACTGTGCCTGCATTACGCGCGAGTGACCGACACCACGAACAACTCGTCGTGTGTCTCTTCTGCGGTGTCCGATACTACCGGTCGGTCACGTCCTCAGCTTGCTCGTCGGGCGTCCGCGTCGAGCGGGGAATCCTCCACCACGTGTTCCGCGGCGCTGTTCCGGCGGCGCCGGTGCAGGCGGGCGAGAGCGTGGGGGAAACCCTCCCTGGCCAGGGTCGCGACGTCCTCGTGTCCGGCCCGGTTGAGGAAGTCCTCGACCTCCTGCTCCCGGACCGACAGACGACTCAAGCGCGACTCGACCCGCTCCATGGCCAGTGCGAACAGCATCAGGAGCACCGGGAAGAGCACGACGGCAAGAGCTTGCATATCGGGAAGTAAACACGGGAAAGGTCTCAGAAGCGACACGGTCGCGGAGTGGTGTCCGTCCGTTTACGTACAGTGGTTCAGGTGCAAGCGACCCCGTCCGAGACCCCTGAGGCGAGGCGTTCTCGCGCGTCCGCAAGTGCCCGCAAACCGGAATCGCGGCTTGCGCTGGTGCGGCGGGCGCGTCGCATGAATCGGCAGCTCGCGGAGGCTTTCCCCCACGTGTACTGCGAGCTGGACTTCACCACTCCGCTTGAGTTGGCGGTCGCGACGATCCTGTCGGCGCAGTGCACGGATGTGCGGGTCAACCAGGTCACCCCGGCGTTGTTCGCCCGTTACCCGGACGCCCGCGCCTACGCGGAGGCCGAACGCACCGAACTCGAGGAGTACATCCGGTCCACGGGGTTCTACCGCAACAAGGCGAACTCGCTGATCGGGCTCGGCCAGGCCCTGCTCGAGCGGTTCGACGGCGAGGTCCCGGGCCAGCTGGAGGACCTGGTGACCCTGCCGGGCATCGGCCGCAAGACCGCCAACGTGATCCTCGGCAACGCGTTCGATGTGCCGGGGATCACCGTCGACACACACTTCGCCCGCCTGGTGAACCGTTGGAAGTGGACCGAGGAAACCGACCCGGTGAAGATCGAACACGCCGTCGGTGCCCTCATCGAACGCAAGGAATGGACCCTGCTCTCGCACCGCGTGATCTTCCACGGGCGCCGGGTGTGTCACGCCCGCAAACCCGCCTGCGGCGTGTGCGTGCTCGCGAAGGACTGCCCGTCCTACGGCATCGGCCCCACCGACCCGGCGACCGCCGCCGCGCTCGTGAAGGGTCCCGAGACGGAGCACCTGCTCGAACTGGCCGGGCGGTGACCTGGGCATGAGATCGACCGGTGCGGGGCGGTGGAGCCTCGCTGTCCTCGTCGTCGTCGTCGCCCTCATCGTGGCGATCTGGCCCCGCGACACCGAGACCCCGGATCCGGGCGGTTCCGGCATGCCGACCGGCACCGCCGCGCCCGTCGACCGGCGGGCCCAGGACGACGCGCAGGCCCTGGCACCGTTGCGGGCCGAGGCGAATCTGCAGCCGTGCCCGGCACCGACCGGTGCCGAACCCGCCGGACCGCTCACGGGGATGACGTTCGAATGTGTCGGTGACGGCAGTGCCGTGGATCTGGCGGCCGCCCTGGCCGGTCGCCCCGCGATCCTCAACCTGTGGGCGTGGTGGTGCGGACCGTGCGCCGAGGAACTGCCCGTGCTGCAGGAGTACGCGCGCCGCGCAGGCGACCGAGTCGCACTCGTCACCGTCCACACCGACCCCAACGAAGCCAACGCGCTGTCCCGGCTCGTCGAGTACGGGGTACAGCTCCCCGGGGTGCAGGACGGCTCGGCACGCGTGCAGGCCGCGGCCGCGGCACCACCGGTGCTGCCGCTGACGGTGCTGGTCCGGCCCGACGGTTCGATCGCGAAGGTGCTTCCGCAGCCGTTCCGCAGCGTCGAGGAGATCGCCGCCGCCGTCGAGACCCACCTGGGGGTGAGCGCGTGACCCCGTACTGGCTGCGGCGCGTCGCGACCCTCGACCCGGGCGACCCGCACGGCGTCAACCCGATTCTGGATCGGCGGCCCCCGCGCGGCATCGACGTCCGGCCCGCCGCTGTCCTCGTGCTGTTCGGTGGCTCTCCGGTCCCGGACCCGCTCGCGCGCGGCGGACTGCCCGCCGACGCCGACGTGCTGTTGACCCAGCGCGCGCCGACGCTGCGGCAGCACAGCGGTCAGGTCGCGTTCCCGGGCGGTGCCGCGGACCCCGAGGACGACGGCCCGATCCGGACCGCCCTGCGTGAGGCTCAGGAGGAAACCGGGCTCGAACCGTCCGGGGTGAGGCCGCTGGCCGTGCTGCCGGAGATCTTCATCCCCCCGTCCGGGTTCGACGTCACCCCGGTGGTCGCGTACTGGGAACAGCCCAGCCCGATCGGTGTCGTCGATCCGGGTGAGGCGGCGCGCGTCGTCCGCGTCCCGCTGCGGGACCTGCTCGATCCGGACAATCGATTCCAGGTGCGGCACTCGCGTGGCTACCAGGGCCCGGCGTTCCAGGTCGACGGCATGCTGGTGTGGGGCTTCACCGCGGGTGTGCTCGCCGGTCTGTTCGCGGTGTCGGGCTGGGAAATCGAGTGGGATCACCGGGACGTGCGCGACTTCGACGTCGTGCTCGCCGAACTGGAGGCAGGAGTGGTCGAACCGTGACGCCATCCGGGTGGATCGACCTGATCATCGTGCTGGTGGTCGTGGTCGCGGTGTCGTCGGGACTGCGCCAGGGAGCGGTCGCGTCGGCACTCGCGTTCTTCGGGGTGGTGCTCGGCGCGGTCGCGGGGATCCTCATCGCCCCGCACGTGCTGGTGCACATCGACGAGGGCAACACGCGGCTGCTCGCCGGGGTCGCGCTCATCGTGGCGCTGGTCATCATCGGTGAGGTCGCCGGGATGGTGCTCGGCCGGGCCGCCCGCAGCGGTATGCACAGTCCCGTCGCCCGCGGTGTGGACAGCGTGGTCGGGGCGGTCCTGCAGGCCGGCGCGGTGCTCGTCGCCGCGTGGCTGCTCGCGATCCCGCTGACCGCAACCTCGCAAACCCAGTTGTCCGCCGCGGTCCGCGGTTCCACTGTCCTCGGCACGGTCGACGACGTCGCGCCGGACTGGATGCGCAGCATCCCCCGGGAGTTCTCGGCGTTGCTGGACACCTCGGGGCTGCCGGAGGTGATCGGGCCGTTCGGTCGCACCCCGATCACGGAGGTCGACCCGCCCGACGGGGCGCTGCTCGACAGTCCGGTTCCGCTCGCCCTGCACCCGAGTGTGCTGCGGATCAACGGCATCGCGCCGAGCTGCCAGAAGGCGCTCGAGGGATCGGGGTTCGTGGTCGCGCCCGAACGTGTCATGACCAACGCGCATGTCGTCGCGGGAACGACGGCGGTGACGGTGGAGACCGAGGACGGGCCGCTCGAGGCCGAGGTCGTGCTGTTCGATCCGGAGGTGGACGTCGCGATCCTCGCGGTGCCCGGCCTGACCGCGGATCCGCTGGTGTTCGCCGAGGACCTCGCCGAGTCCGGCACCAGCGCGATCGTCCTCGGGTATCCCGGCGGTGGGCCGTACACGGCGAGCGCGGCGCGGGTGCGCGAGTCGCTGCAGTTGCAGGGCCCCGACATCTACCGCGCCGGAACCGTCGAGCGTGAGGTGTACACGGTCCGCGGCTCGATCCGGCAGGGCAACTCCGGCGGCCCCCTCGTCGACGAGCAGGGCCGGGTCCTCGGCGTCGTCTTCGGTGCCGCCGTCGACGACTCGGACACCGGCTTCGCGCTCACGGCCGAAGAGGTGAGCCGTCAGCTCGCGCTGGCCGGAGGGTCGTTCACCGCGGTCGAGACCGGCGCCTGCATCGTCTGATTCCCTGAGCCGATTTCCGCGGCGCGGCCGATCTCAGAGCGCGGTGACGAAGTCGAGCAGCATGCCGGTGACGGCCTCGGGCCGCTCCTGGTGCGCGTAGTGGCCGGCGTCGTCCACGAACTTCAGGATGCGACCGGGCGCGTACCGCGAGCAGCGGCGCACCGTGGAGGTCATGACGTAGGGATCCAGCGTGCCGTGCAGCTGCAGAATCGGCAGCGTCAGCGGAACGCCCACGGCCTTGAGGAAGCGGCGTCCGTCGGGGCGCCACTGGCTGCGGAACGCCCAGCGCTGGTATTCGAGGGTCGAATGGGCGACTCCCGGGATGCGGATCGCCGAGCGAAGTTTCTCCGCCACCTCCGCGAACTCCGGGGAGCTCTGCCAGGCGGGTCCCGAGCGGGCCCGCAGGAGGCGTTCGATCTCGGCGCCGTCGTCGCGGACGAGCAGCCGCTCGGGCCGCCACGGAATCTGGTAGTCCAGGAACGTCGGCAGCAGCGCCTTCCGCTGGGCCCGGTCGCGCAGGGTGGCGTCGCGCAGCGAGATCGGATGCGGCGAATCGACGACGGCGATCGCCCGGACCGATCCCGGGTGCAGGATCGCGGTCGCCCAGCACACCAGGCCGCCGTCGGCGTGACCGACGAGCACGGCATCGGTGTATCCGAGCGCGCGGACGAGACCGGCGATGTCCGCGGACAGCGTCCAGCCGTCGTAACCGCGCGGTGGCTTGTCAGTGTCGCCATAGCCGCGCAGGTCCACCGCGACGGCCCGGAAGCCGGCCTCGGCGAATGCGATCAACTGGTGCCGCCACGTCCACCACAGGTCGGCGAAGCCGTGCAGGAACACGACCAGCGGGGCATCGGGATCGGTGGGACCGATCTCGGCGGCGTGCAGCCGGATTCCGTTCGCATGGACATCACGATGCGTCCACGGCCCGGGATACCGGACCGTGGACGGATCGGGAAGGGACACTGCCTCGAGCACGGTCGCGGCTCAGCGTGCGTGCCGGGGACCGCCGGCGGGGGACGGCTCCTCGTGTAGCGGCAGGACGGACCGGGCCTGCTTGAGCGAGTCGATCGTCTTGTTCGGCGCGCGCACCTTGCGCACCCGCATGTAGCCGATCAGGGCGAAGATCGCCGTCACCACCACCATGATCAGGAAGACGATGAGGAACGCCAGCCACCGCGCGACCCACACGTCGAGCAGTTCGGCGAGGAAGAAGAAGAAGAAGAACGAGCTGAAGATCAGCACCGCGAGCGCGAGGATGAAGAACAGGCTGCCCTGCAGGCCCTTCTTGACCTCTCCGGTGACCTCGGCCTTCGCGAGTTCGACCTCGGCGCGGAACAGCGTCGACACCTGCGCGGTCGCGTCACGGACCAGGTCTCCGATGCTGGCGTCCTTGGGAGTCGGGGCGGCGACTTCTGTCAGCGGGATGGACGAGATGCTTGTCGGTGCGCCGTCGCTTGGCTTCCGATTCCCGTTCGTGACGCTCACTTGTCGACCCCTCCAATTGTCTCGTCCGGTTGACGGTGGGCTCGCCCACGCCGTAACAGTAGCGTCGAACCCAGCATCGATGCGATCAATGATGTGACGAGGACCGCGGCCTTTGCGGTGTCCGCCTGATCTCCGTTCCCGAGCGAGAGTTCGGCGATGAGCAGGCTGACGGTGAATCCGATCGCTCCGAGGGTCGCGAGGGCGAACAGATCCTTCCAGTGCAGTCCGGTCGGGCGGGACGCGATCCCGAGCCGGATCGCGACCCACGACGTACCGAAGATACCGATGATCTTGCCTGCGAGCAGCCCCACCACGATCGACAGGCCGACCGGTGTCGTGAACACCGCGCGGAGGGCCTCCGCGCCGAGCGGTACCCCGGAGGCGAACAGCGCGAATATCGGCACACACAGGCCGGCCGACCACGGCTGGATGCGATGTGCCAATCGCTCGGCGGGCGCTGCGGATTCGCCCGGATCGGTGTGCACGCGGGTGAGCAACCCGAGCAGCACCCCGGCGATCGTCGCGTGGATCCCGGACTGGTGCACGGCGTACCAGGTCAGGAGGGCGAGCGGCACGTACAGCAGGGGAGTGGTCACGCGCCGGCGCTGGGCGTACCAGTAGACGACGGCGCAGGCCACGGTCGCGGCCAGCCAGAGCAGCGAGATCGACGAGGTGAACAGGATCGCGATCAGTCCGATGCCGATGAGGTCGTCGACCACTGCGAGGCTGAGCAGGAACACCCGGGCGCTGGTGGGGATTCGCGATCCGGTCAGCGCGAGCACGCCCAGCGCGAAGGCGATGTCGGTGGCCACCGGGATCGCCCAGGCGCGTTCGAGACCGGGGGTTCCCCAGCCGATCGTCGCGGCGATGGCGGCCGGCAGGACGACGCCGCCGACCGCGGCGAGCACCGGCAGCAGGGCCTTCTTCCGATCGGCCAATTCGCCGACGACGAGTTCGCGTTTGAGTTCGAGGCCGGCGATGAAGAAGAACACGGCGAGCAGGCCGTCCTGGGCCCAGGTGCCGACGGTGAGATTCAGGTGGAGGGACGCGGGCCCGACGGTGAAGTCCCGCAACGCCTCGTAGGACGGCGCCAGCGGCGAGTTCGCCCACGCGACCGCGATGGCGGCGACGGCCAGCAGGATCGAACCGCCAACGGTCTCGGTGCGGAGGTACCGGGTGAGTTCCCTGCTCCAGGATGCGGAATCGGACGTCTGCGACACGGGTCCCTCTCGTTCGGAAATCGGTACGGCTGCGACTCGCCGACCAGACTTCCCGGCACACCTCCGGCCGATCCTAGCGGTGACCGGCGTCTCGATCCCAAACGGCCAATTTGCTTCGCTAAGGAAATTGGGTGTTCAATTTCCTACTAATTGGGATGACTCTCCCACAATGTGACTTTTGGAGCGAGTTTTGTGAGCACTACCCTCGACGTGGACCGGCACGACGACGACAGGGTCGCGGGAGTACCCCGCCGGCGAATCGTCGTCGCGAGCCTGATCGGCACGTCCATCGAGTTCTACGACTTCTACATCTATGCGACCGCCGCGGTCTCCGTCTTCCCGCACCTGTTCTTCCCGAAGGGCAACGAGACGACCGCACTGCTGGCCTCCCTCGCGACCTTCGGTATCGCGTTCGTTGCGCGCCCGATCGGCTCCGTGTTGTTCGGTCACTTCGGGGACCGCATCGGACGCAAGGCGACGCTGGTGGGTTCGCTGCTCACCATGGGCATCGCGACGTTCCTCATCGGGGTGCTGTCGACCTACCACCAGGTGGGTCTGCTCGCCCCCATGCTGCTTGCGCTGATGCGCTTCTGCCAGGGCATCGGGCTCGGCGGTGAGTGGTCCGGCGCGGCACTCCTTGCGACCGAGACCGCGAAGCCCGGCAAGCGCGCGTGGGCCGCGATGTGGCCGCAGCTCGGCGCCCCGATCGGATTCGTCTTCGCCAACGGGCTGTTCCTGATCATGACGCTGCTGCTCGGCCACGACAATTCCGATCCGGACCTGTCCAGCGCGTTCCTCGAGTGGGGCTGGCGCGTGCCGTTCCTGCTCAGCGCCGTCATGGTGATCATCGGTCTCTACGTTCGACTCAAGCTCGAGGAGACCCCGGTCTTCGCGAAGGCCGTCGCCGACGGCAAGAAGGTGAAGACCCCGCTCGTCGAGGTGTTCAAGAGCAGCTGGCGGCAGCTGATCATCGGTACCTTCGTGATGCTCGCGACCTACACGCTCTTCTACATCATGACCACCTGGGTGCTGAGCTTCGGCACCGGCAAGACGCCCGCACAGGGCGGCACCGGCGCAGGCTTCCAGTACTCGGACTTCCTGGTCCTGCAACTCGTGGCCGTGCTGTTCTTCGCCGCGGCGATCCCGGTCTCCGGCATTCTCGCCGACCGCTACGGGCGCCGGTCCACCCTGCTCGTCGTCACCGGCACGATGATGGTGTTCGGCCTGTGCTTCGGGCTGCTGCTCGACGGCGACGCCATGAGCTCCGCGCGCATGCTGTTCTTCCTGATCCTCGGCATGCTGCTGATGGGTTTCACGTTCGGCCCGCAGTCGGCGATCCTGCCGGAGCTGTTCCCCACGAACGTGCGCTACACCGGATCGGGCATCGCCTACAACGTGTCCAGCATTCTCGGCGCGGCGGTGGCCCCCTTCATCGCGACCTGGCTCGCCACGACGTACGGCGTCGGCTGGGTGGGTGTGTATCTGCTGGCCGCCGCGGTGCTGACGTTCGTCGCGTTGCTCGCGGTGCGCGAGACCAAGGACGCCTCCCTCGACGAGGTCTGATCGTCCACGCACGTAATCGGCCCCCGGTCCGCACGGACCGGGGGCCGAAGTGCATACGGAGCTAACCGATGCGCTGCCCGCAGTTGGAACAGAAGTTCTCGGTGCCGCGGCGCTCGGTGCCGCAGGACGGGCAGAACCGGGTGCCCTGCGCCGCCGGTGCGGGAGCGGTGGGCGGGACGTCGTAGCCCGGGGCGCCCTGCTGCGGCTGAGGTGCGTAGCCGCCGGGCGCGGTGGGCGGCGCGAAACCTGCGGGCGGGGCACCGAACCCACCGGGCGCGCCCGGCTGCGGACCCGTCCCGGCCGGCGGAACCGGTCCGTTGCCGGGAGCCCCGTGGAATCCGGCCGCGGCCGGGGCCGGGGTGCGGCGGCTGCGCACGAGCAGGAACCCGCCGAGCCCGGCGATCAGCAGGACTGCGACAGCGGCGCCGCCGAGGATCAACGGCAGTTTCGACGACGAGGACGACGAGGACGACGCGGCATCGCCGTGCTGCTCGCGCAGACGGACGGCGTCGGACTTGAGCGGGGAGATGCCGGGATATTCGGGGGACATGGCGAGGACCGAGTCGAAGCCCTCGATGGCCTCGGTGTAGCGCCCGTCGTAGTACGCGGCGAGGGCGTCGCGGTAGCGCTCGTCGGCGGGGCCCAGCTGGGAGGTGATACCGCGGGCGGCGAGCAGTTCCTCCAGGCCACTCGACGGCGCGATGAAGTTGAACGCCTGGCTTTCACCCGAGGGGCCGAAGCTGTTCACGCCGATGACCCGGCCCTCGAGATCGACCGTCGGGCCGCCGCTCATGCCGCCCGACAGGGCCGCGTCGGTTTCGTAGAACGGGACCGTGCCGGAGGTCTTCTTCGCGCTGACCTTGCCGCTCTTGTTGGTCGGTTCGAGGCTGGGGTCGGTGACCTTCTCGGTGCTGCCGGGGAATCCGACGGACAGCACGGGCGTGCCGATCGCGACGTCGTCGTCGGTCGCGAGCAGCGCGGCGGGCAGGTCGTCGCGCTGCACCTTGAGCAGTGCGACGTCGCCCTGTTCGAGCGGGCGGTACTCGATGACGTTGGCGGGCAGGCGAGTTCCCGAGGTGCCTTCGCCGAACAGCACCGCGATCTCGAGGGCCGGGTCGGATCCGCCCTTCTCGCCCTCGACGGTGAAGCTGCCGTCGACGAACGCGGCGAGCTCTTCGGGAGCCCAGTCCATGTTCGCGGCGTAGATGTCGCCGAACGCGGCGTCGAGGAGCATGCTCCGGACGTCGTCCACGCAGTGCCCGGCCGTCGCGACCCACCCGTCGGGGTTCACCACGAAGCCCGTGCAGGTCCAGCTGGCCTGGTAGGGCGCGGTGTCGAACAGCTCGCCGTCCGGCATGCGGATCCACCCGGTCGTCGTGCCCTCGAGGTACACGGTGGCGGGGCGGATCAGGGCAGCTGCGCGTTGCTCCGGGTTGGCCGCCGGGCGGGTGCTCGTGTCCTGTGCGAGTGCGGCGCCCGGGGATGCGCTGAGGAGACCGAGCGCAAGTACCGAGCACGCGGCGAACCGGCGTGAGAAGCGGTGTCCTGATCCGGACATGGGTCCTCCGAAGAGACGGTGAGGGTGTGACGTAGACGAACCCGGCCCACAACAATGTGAGCCTTGGTAACCATTGCGGGACAACGGCGTTCGATTGCCGACACAGAGTATGCCGAGGAGGGGATCGGGCGAAACAGGCAAAATGAATAGTGGTTCAGGTGCTAAACCCGAATGGAAGAAGTCTGTGAAAAGTCATCGGTAACGCGGCGGAAAATGAGTACAAATACGCAGACGCGGCCCGCTCCGAAGAGCGGGCCGCGTCGTGCGGAGGTGCCGGCAGTGGCTACTTGTTGATTCCGCGAATGGCTTCGAACACGGCCGGGTCGACGAGGGTCGAGGTGTCGCCGAGTTCACGACCTTCCGCGACGTCGCGCAGCAGGCGGCGCATGATCTTGCCGGAGCGGGTCTTCGGCAGTTCCGGCACGACCGAGATCTGCCGCGGCTTGGCGATCGGGGAGATCTCCACCGCCACGTGATCGCGCAGTTCCTTCACGAGCGTGTCGCCGGTGTTCTCCACGTTCTCGCGCAGGATCACGAACGCGACGATGCCCTGGCCGGTGGTCTCGTCGGAGGCGCCGACGACCGCGGCCTCGGCGACGGCCGGGTGCGACACGAGCGCGGACTCGACCTCCGAGGTGGAGATGCGGTGGCCGGAGACGTTCATGACGTCGTCGACGCGGCCGAGCACCCACAGCGCGCCGTCCTCGTCGTAGCGGGCACCGTCACCGGCGAAGTACCAGCCCTGCTCGGCGTACCGGGACCAGTAGGTCTCCTTGTAGCGCTCCATGTCGCCCCAGATGCCGCGCAGCATCGCCGGCCACGGCTGGTCGAGCACCAGGTAGCCGTTGCCGCCCTTGCCGAGCTCGTGGGCCTCGTCGTCGACGATCTTCGCCGAGATGCCGGGCAGCGGCGCCATCGCCGAACCGGGCTTGGTGGCGGTCAGGCCCGGCAGCGGGGAGATCATGATCGCGCCGGTCTCGGTCTGCCACCAGGTGTCGACGATCGGTGCCTTGCCGGCGCCGATGACCTCCCGGTACCAGCGCCACGCCTCCGGGTTGATCGGCTCACCGACCGAGCCGAGCAGCCGGATCGACGACAGGTCGTGGGCGTCGGGAATCTGGCGGCCCCACTTCATGAACGTGCGGATCAGCGTCGGGGCGGTGTAGTAGATCGACACCCCGTACTTCTCGATGATCTCGAAGTGCCGGTGCTCGGTCGGCGAGTTCGGAGTGCCCTCGTAGACGACCTGCGTGGCACCGTTGCTCAGCGGGCCGTACACGATGTAGGTGTGGCCGGTGACCCAGCCGATGTCCGCGGTGCACCAGTACACGTCCTGACCCGGCTTGTGGTCGAAGACGTTGTGGTGCGTGTACGACGCCTGGGTGAGGTAGCCGCCGGAGGTGTGCACGATGCCCTTGGGCTTACCGGTGGTGCCCGAGGTGTACAGGATGAACAGTGGGTGCTCGGCGTCGAACGGCTGCGGGGTGTGCCGATCGGAGGCCTTCTCGACGGTCTCGTGCCACCACAGGTCCCGGCCGTCGGTCCAGTCGACGTCGATGCCGGTGCGCTTGACGACGAGCACGTGCTCGATCGATTCCGCGCCGGTGACCGCTTCGTCGGCGGCGGACTTGAGCGGGGCAGGGGCGCCGCGGCGCCACTGGCCGTCGACGGTGACCAGCAGCTTGGCCTGCGCGTCGTCGATGCGCGAGCGCAGCGCCGAGGCGGAGAAGCCACCGAAGACCACCGAATGCGTCAGGCCCAGGCGCGCGCAGGCGAGCATGGACACGATCGCCTCGGGGATCATCGGCATGTAGATCGCGACGCGGTCGCCGGCGACCAGACCCAGCTCGGTGAAGGTGTTCGCGGCCTTGGAGACCTCGGCGAGCAGATCGTTGTAGGTGATCGCCCGGGAATCGCCGGGTTCACCCTCGAACAGGATGGCGACACGGTCGCCGTTGCCGGCCTCGACGTGCCGGTCCACGCAGTTGTAGGCGACGTTCAGCTGTCCGCCGACGAACCACTTCGCGACCGGGGCGTCGGACCAGTCCAGCACCTCGCTCCACGGCGTCGCCCAGTCCAGACGCTTGGCCTGGGTGTCCCAGAATGCGAGGCGGTCGGCGTCGGCGGCAGCCTGCAACTCGGGACCGGCGTTGGCGGTCGCGGCGAATTCCGCGCTCGGCGGGAACACCTGCTGTTCATGGTCCTGGGCTGCACTCGTCATGATGCCGGGGCCTCTTTCCGGGATGTGCGAAATGAATCGGGCTCAAGTGAGAGTAGTCACCTGTGACGGGGATCGCATCGTTGCATCCACTTGCAACCTGGTCACTTGCGCCGATCGGTCGGTGTCGCGCGACGGATGGTCGGCTGCGTCGACGAACGGACCGCCGACCGGTATCGGACCCCGGACCGGTAGCGTCCACAGACGTGACGGACCCGCTGCAGCCCCTTCTCGACCTGCCCGGAGTGCGCGACGCCGCCGATCGAGCGCGCGACGCGCTCGCCGAGGTGCACCGGCACAAGACCAACCGGCGCGGCTGGCCGAACACCGCCGCGGAGGCATCGGTGCGCGCGGCGCGGGCCTCGGCCGCGATCGACGGCGGCTCGATGGAGCTGCCGCAGCCGGGCGAGGCCGGTGACCCCATCCTGGCCGGCGCACTGCGGGTCGCGCAGGCGCTCGACGGGGACAGCCTCGGCATACTGGTCGCGACGTGGAAGCGGGCTCCGCTGCAGGCCCTCGCGCGACTGCATCTGCTCGCTGCGGCGGACCTGGTGGACGATCCGGAATCGCTGGGTCGTCCCCGGACGGATCCCGGAATCGGGGAACGGCTCGACGCCCTCGCGCAGCTGGTGACCGGAGGGACCCGTGTGCCCGCTCCGGTTCTCGCAGGCGTCGTGCACGGTGAACTGTGCACGCTGCGCCCGTTCGGTGTCGCCGACGGGGTGATCGCGCGCGCCGCCTCCCGGCTCGTGTGCGTCTCGACCGGTCTCGACCCCCACAACCTCGGGGTGCCGGAGGTGACCTGGATGCGCCGCGTCCCGGCCTACCGCGAGGGCATCGCCGCCTTCGGGCAGGGCACCGCGGAGGGTGTCGGCAACTGGCTGCTGTTCTGCTGCGTCGCCCTCGAGTCCGGTGCCCGCGAGGCGACGTCGATCGCCGACGCGTTCGCCGGCTGAGCCACCCGGGGCCCGGTCAGTGTGGTGCCGGGGCGTAGACGGTCATCCATTTCGGGTGTAGCCGGTAGTAGACCACGTCGTTGTCCCAGTCGAACATGTCCTCGCCGTAGAACGACTTGAAATAGGCGAGCAGTTCGGGCCAGTCCGCGGCCGGTTCGGCGTCGGGCGGGGTGAGGATCTCCACCGTGCCGTGTGTGAAGACGCCCAGTTCCTCACCGCGAAGATGAGCGACGCTGGCGGCGGGCCGCGCGGCGAGGTGACGGGCCTTGGCGGCGCTGCGCGCGGTGCCGAAGTGCCACTTGCCGTGGAGGAAGTGCCCGTCCACGCCGCTGATCCGGGGTTCGCCGCACGCCGTCACGGTGGACAGGGCGAGCGTGCACATGCCGGTGAGGACTCGGGTGAGTTGCTCGGCGGTCAGTGTGCTCTCGCGGTTGATGATCGACCGCAGGTGCGCGGTGGACCGGGCGAGGGACGCGTCCAGGAGAGCCTGAAGTTCGGCGAGTTCTTCCGGTGTTTCCTGTATGGGGGCACCTTGTCCGTGATCGGCTGCTGTCGCGGCCGGCGCTCGGCGTCGGTCCGCGAGACCATGCTCGCATCGGATGCTGACACCCTGTGTCAAGAATGCATGGACGTGCGATCCCCGGTCGGGACGTCGCCCCGGGCTTCGGAAGTCGCTGCGGCGCAGGAGAGTTCTGTCGCAGCGAGGCCTTGCACGAAGGAGTCTCCACATGCGAAGCGGGTGGCGCCGCCGACTTGCGTCGGTGTCGCCACCCGCTAGCACGGATCGCCGTGTTACGCATGCGTGCTGGAATGGGTTGTGTGTCAACGACCTCGGCGATGACTCGGGTTTCGCAAGTTCGCCCTCGCAACGGGTGCGAGGAGGTTCGCTCGCGACGCCCCGGATCTCGCAGGTCCACAACGCTTTTGCCCTTATAGTGGCATCGGCTCCGCGTGGGTACTCGGTGTCCGTGCTGGGAAGTCGGTACGGGAGATCGAACCTTCTCTTCCGATTCGCTCTTGGCCTTCCGGCTTCCGTAACACCATTTCTACCCTCTGTTGCCGGGGTCGGCAAGCCCCATTTTCGGGTCGATTTCCGCTGGTGTCCGGCCCTGATCTAGCGCCGCCGGCGCAGGACGGAGTAGGTGGCGGCGCCTGCGAGCAGGGCCGTCGCGGAAACGATCATGCCGACCGTGAGCAACCCGCGACCGCGGATGGTCAGGCGCCGCAGCAGCGGCACGGGCTTGACGAAAGTCAATACGGGCCAACCTCTTTCCGTTGCGACCCGGCGCAGCGTCCGGTCCGGGTTGACCGCTCGGGGGTATCCGACCGCCTGCAGCATCGGGATGTCCGTCGACGAGTCGGAGTATGCGTAGCTGCGCGCCAGGTCGTAGCCGTATCGCTCGGCCAGTTCCTTCATCGCCGCGACCTTCTCCTCGCCGAAGCAATAGAACTCGAGTTCGCCGGCGTACCGTCCGTCGACGATGCGCATCCGGCTCGCGGTGCTGTGCGACGCGCCGAGTGCTTCGGCGATCGGGGCGACGACCTCCTCCCCGGACGCCGAGATCACGACCACGTCGTGTCCGCGCAGTTTGTGGTCGGCGATGAGGTCCGCGGCCTCCTGGAACACCAGGGGATCGACGATCTCGTGCAGCGTCTCGGCGACGATCGATTTGATCTGCTCGACGTTCCAGCCCTCGCACATCGCCGCGATGTACGCGCGCATCCGTTGCGCCTGATCGTGGTCGGCGCCGGACAGCAGGTACAGGAACTGGGCGTAGGTGTTCTCGATGACCGTGCGACGGTTGAGCAGCCCCTGATCGAAGAACGGCCGGCTGAACGCCAGGACGCTGGACTTCGCGATGACGGTCTTGTCCAGGTCGAAGAACGCGGCGATGCGACCCGCCTCGGAGGGCCGTGGTGTCTCGTCGGTCACCGCACCACAATAGGCCGCTGATCCGCGTTTCGGCCGGTCCTCGGTACCTCGGTCCCACTGAATGTTTCAACTTGCAAATAGTCGAGCGGCCCGGTGTAGTATCGCAAATACCTGGGCGCAACCAGGCTGTGTTCAGCCCGACCCCCCGGGGCTGAACACGACGGCCCTCGCCTCCTCCCCCCTGGCGAGGGTCGTCCCGTATCCGAATGTCTTTCGGTTTCGCCGCGCGCGTCCGCGGCCGGGAAGTTGTCCACAGGCGCCCGGTTCATCCACAGATTCGCCCCCCGCCCCGAAAACCGTCTTCCGCGTCTCGGTGCTTCCACGCACGCTGTCCGCATGAACGACGAGCGCACCGCACGAATCCTCGCGCTGATCTCCGACGGCACCCTGCTGGCCAGTCTGCGGCGCGTGGCCGCTGCATCCGACCGCGACCTCGACGACGCACCCGTCCCTCCGACACGGCGCAGCTGGGACGACGCCGGGCTCGTCGTCGTCGACCATGCCACCGCGGCGGCGATGGAGACGTTCCCGCGGCGGCGCGGCGTGGTTCTCGTCTGCTCGGGTGCCGCGGGGCTGGCGGATTGGCAGGCAGCGGCCGCGGTCGGTGCCGAACACGTGATCGCGCTTCCGGACGACGAGGTCGAACTGCTCGCGGTGATGGGTGCCGCGGCCGAACCGGACACCGGTGGGGGTCGCGTCGTCACCGTCGTCGGCGGGTGCGGAGGTGCCGGCGCCTCCACGTTCGCGGCGGCCCTGGCCTGGACCGCCGCCGACCGCGACGACCCGAACGTGCTGCTCGTCGACGGCGACCCCTTCGGCGGCGGCCTCGACGTGCTCACCGGCCTCGAAGACCGGCCCGGGGTGCGCTGGCCGGGACTGGCCGTCGAGGGCGGCCGGGTCTCCGCGCGGGCGTTGCGCGACGCCGTCCCGGACTGGGCGCCCGGGCTCGGCGTGCTCTCCACCGACCGCACCGCGTCCGGTGAACCGCCGTCGGCCGCGGTCACCGCCGTGCTCGACGCGGCGCGTCGATCCGGAACGGTGGTCGTGTGCGACGTTTCGCGCAGCGTCGGCCCGGCCGCGGAGGCGATGGTCGCCGCGGCCGATCTGGTCGTCCTGATCACCCCGGCGCGGGTGGGCGGTGCGCTCGCGGCGGCACGGACCGCCGAATGGGCGGGGGCGCGAAACCCGAACACGGGTCTCGTGGTGCGCGGGCCCGCGCCGGGTGGGCTCCGCGGCGCCGACGTCGCCGCCGTCGTCGGGATCCCGTTGCTCGCCGCGATGCGGGCCCAGCCCGGTCTCGCCGAAGCCCTCGAACACGGTGGGCTGCGGGTCCGGCGCCGCTCGCCCCTCACCACCGCGGCCGACGCGGTGCTCGCCGTCGTCGGCCTCGACCGGGCGTCCTCGAGGTGGGCGGCATGAGCACCGTGCTGACCGCCGACCTGCTCGACCGCGTGCGCGAACGCCTCGCGGGCGACCGCGCCGAACCGACCCCCGCGCGGGTCGCGGCGGCGTTGCGCGCCGAATCCGGTGGCGTGCTCGGAGACTCCGACCTGCTCACCGCCCTGCGGCACCTGCAGACCGAACTCACCGGGGCGGGACCGCTCGAGGCACTGCTGGCCGAACCCGAGGTCACCGATGTGCTCGTGACCGCCCCGGACCGCGTGTGGGTCGATCGTGGTGCGGGTCTGCAGCTCGCTCCCGTCACGTTCCCGGACGAGGCGTCGGTACGCCGGCTCGCCCAGCGCCTCGCGCTGTTCGCGGGGCGGCGGCTCGACGACGCCCAACCCTGGGTGGACGGCCGGTTGCCCGGACACGGCGAGTTCGGGGTGCGGCTGCACGCCGTGCTCGCCCCCGTCGCCCAGGGCGGGACGTGCCTGTCCCTGCGCATCCTGCGGCCGGCCACGCAAGGCCTCGACGCGCTGCTCGCCAACGGCGCCGTGCAGCCGGACGCGTACCGGCTGCTGCGCCGCGTCGTCACGGCCCGGCTGGCGTTCCTCGTCGTGGGCGGCACGGGCGCAGGAAAGACAACGCTCCTCGCGGCGATGCTCGGCGCCGTCGACCCGGGCGAACGGATCGTCTGCGTCGAGGACGCCGCCGAACTCGCACCCACCCACCCGCACGTGGTCCGGCTCGTCGCCAGACCCCCGAACGTCGAGGGCGTCGGTGAGGTCACCGTGCGCGACCTGGTCCGGCAGGCCCTGCGGATGCGACCCGACCGCATCGTCGTCGGGGAGGTGCGCGGCGGCGAGGTCGTCGACCTGCTGACCGCGCTCAACACCGGACACGACGGCGGCGCCGGCACGGTCCACGCGAACTCCCCGGACGAGGTTCCGGCCCGACTCGAGGCCCTCGCCGCGCTCGGCGGACTCGACCGAGCCGCGCTGCACAGCCAGCTGGCCGCGGCCGTGCAGGTGATCCTGCACGTCGATCGGGCGCCCGACGGCACTCGCCGGCTCGTCGAGATCGGGGTCGTCGAGCGCGATCCGGCCGCGGGGGTCCTCGTCGTGCCCGCGTGGACGGCCGTGCACGGGCCGGACGCCGGGATGGAACGGCTCGAGCGGTACTTCCGGCGGCGGGCATGACCGTCGCCGCGGTGTGCCTTGCGGTCGCGGTGCTGGTCGCCCCCGGGCCGATCGCCCGGCACCGTCTCCGGTCGGCCACCGGCACCGAACCCGCTGCAGCACGGCGGGTCGGGTCGCCTCTGGTGATCGGCGCGTCCGCCGCCGTCGTGGTGGCGCTGGTCGTCGGTGTCGCGGTCGCGCTGGCCACGTCGATCGTCGTTGCGACCGCGGTGTGGCGGATGCGCACCCGTCGTCGTGCCCGGGCGGCGGACGCCGACCAGCGGATGCTGCTGGGCGCCCTCGAAACCGTCATCGCCGAACTGCGGGTGGGCAACCACCCGGCCGAGGCGTGCGCGGTCGCTGCGCAGGAGAGCGGTGGTCCGGCCGCCGAGGCGTTCCGCGTCGCTGCCGCTCGCGCCCGTCTCGGCGGATCGGCGGCGGACGGACTGCGCGGTGCCACATCCGGTCCGCTCGGCGCACAGCTGGAGCGCGTCGCGGCGGCGTGGGCCGTCTCCGACCGGCACGGGCTCGCACTCGCGGAACTGCTCTCGGCGACGCGCACCGACCTGCTCGGACGGATCCGGCTGCGGGCACGCACCGAAGCGGGACTGGCCGGGGCCCGCGCGACCGCGACCGTGCTCGCCGGGCTGCCCGCGCTCGGTGTCGCACTCGGGCAGGCGATGGGTGCCGCACCGATCGCGGTGCTGCTCGGAGGTGGCCTCGGTGGCGCGCTCCTCGTGTTCGGTACCGGCCTGGCGTGTGCGGGTCTGCTGTGGACCGACCGCATCTCGGCGCGGGTGGCGTCGTGATCGCGGTCGGGGCGCTGTGCCTCGCGGCGGCGGTGCTGGTTCTGCCGGAGACCGGTCGCGGCCGCCTGCGCCGGGTCGTGCAGCCGCCCGGCGACGAATCCGCGACCGTGCTTGCGGCGGAAGAGGATCCGCACGCCGTTCCGGCGACGCTGGATCTGCTCGCGGCGTGCCTGCGCGCGGGTCTGCCCACCGCCACCGCCGCCCGCGCCGTCGCGGAGTCGGCGCCGCCGGGCCTGGCCGATGCGCTGCGGCGTGGTGCCGATCGGCTGCAGCTCGGTGCCGACCCTGCCGAGGCCTGGCACGGGCTCGGCGACGACGAAGTGCTCGAAGCGTTCTCGCGGGCTGCACGACGATCCGCCAAGTCCGGTGCGCCGCTGTCGGGCATCGTCGCCGAACTCGCCGAACGCGGTCGCGCCGAAGCGGAGGACCGGGCGGCCGCCGCGATCGAACGGGCCGGAGTGCTCGTCAGCGGACCGCTCGGCCTGTGTTTCCTGCCGGCGTTCGTGTGCCTGGGCATCGTCCCGGTCGTGATCGGACTGGCGGGGAAGGTCCTCTCGGGAGGACTGCTGTGAGACATCGGCGCGGACGGTCCGTGCCGGTCGGAGGGGAGAAAACATGTTCACCAACGGAATTCGAAACGTACGTGATCGACTCGCGGGGGCCGTGGCCGACGAGGACGGCATGTCGACCGCCGAATACGCGATCGGCACGATCGCGGCCGCGGCGTTCGGGGCCGTGCTCTACACGGTCGTCACCGGCGACAACATCGTCTCCGCGCTGACCGGCATCGTCGAGCGCGCCCTGAACACCGCGGTGTGAGCGGCTCCGGGGAAGAGGGCGGGGTGACCGTCGAAGCGGCGATCACCCTCGCCGCGCTGGTGTCGGTTCTCGTGCTCTGTCTCGGTGCGGTGCTGTGCGTTTCGCATCAGTTCCGCTGCCAGGACGCGGCGCGGGAGGCCGCCCGGCTGGCTGCGCGCGGTGACGAGGCGCGGGCGGTCGAGACGGCCGCCCGGGTCGCGCCGCCGAACGCGCGGATCACGCTGCGCGAGGACGGGGATCTCGTCGTCGCGGTGGTGTCGGTGGCGGGGCCGTTGCTGCCGCTGGCGACGCTGACCGCCGAGGCCGTCGCGGTCCGCGAACCGGAACCGGTGCCGTGAGTGCACTGCGGGACGACCGGGGCAGCGCCACGATCGTCGGGTGTTTCCTCATGGCCGCGCTCGTCGTCGTGACCGCGACGCTGGTGCACATCGGGTCGGCCGTGGCGTCGCGGCATCGGGCGCAGGCGGCGGCCGATCTGGCGGCGCTGGCCGTCGCGGTCGCCCTCGACCGGGGGAGCGGCCGGGCGTGCGAGCAGGCCGAACGGATCGCCACGCGCATGCGGGTCCGGGTGCGGGAGTGCTCGGTCGACGGGTGGGACGCGGTCGTCGAGGTCGCCGCGGAGGTGACGTCGGCGCTCCCGGCTAAGGGGGAGGCGGTGGCGATCGCGCGGGCCGGTCCGGCCGGTCAGGGCTCGTCCGCGAGCGCGGTGAGGACCGCACCGAGCAGCGCGATCGCCCCGGCTTTGTCGAGCGGGTCGTTGCCGTTGCCGCACTTGGGGGAGTAGACGCACGACGGGCAGCCGGTGGCGCATTCGCAGGCGAGGACCGCGTCGCGGGTGGCGGTGAGCCATCGGGTGATCCGGCTGTGCCCGCGCTCGGCGAACCCGGCGCCGCCGGGGTGCCCGTCGTACACGAACACGGTCGGCAGCCCGGTGTCGGCGTGCAGTGCGGTGGACACCCCGCCGATGTCGCCGCGGTCGCAGGTCGCGACGAGCGGGAGCAGGCCGATGGCCGCGTGCTCGGCGGCGTGCAGTGCACCGGGGACGCGTTCGGCTCCGATCCCGGCGCGCTCGAGCAGTTCGGGTGTGACGGTGTACATCACGGCCCGGGTCGGCAGGGTCTGCGGCGGCATGTCCAGGGGAATCTGGTCCAGGACCTCACCGGAGGGGAGGCGCCGCAGATAACCGATCACCTGATGCGTCACCTCCACCCGCGCGAACGTGACGGTGACGTCGCCCGCGGTGCGCTGTTCGTCGACGGAGGTGATGGTGATGTCGGTCAGTTCCCGGGCGAACGTGGACCATTCGGGGTCCTCCGCGTGCACGAGGGCCACGCCGTCGTCGAGGTACAGCTCGTCGACGACGAACGATTCGCCCTGGTGCAGGTGCACCGCGCCCGGATGCACGGTCGCGGGAGCGCGGCCGGCGTCGACGGTGCCGAGCATCCGGCCGGTGTCGGCCTCGACGATCGCGATCTGGCTGCCGATCCCGCCGCGGATGTCGAGGCCGGCGTGCGGGTCGGTGTCGGGGGTGACGAACCAGCCGTGCGGGCGCCGGCGGATCAGGCCCTGCGCGGCGAGGTCGGCGAGCACGTCCTCCGCCCCGAACTCGGCGACCTCCGCGTCGGTGAGCGGCGCCTCCAGCGCGGCACACAGCAGTTGCGGACCCAGCACGTACGGATTCGCCGGATCGGTGACGGTCGCCTCGACGGGTGTGCCGAGCAGCGCCTGCGGATGATGCACGAGATAGGTGTCGAGCGGGTCGTCGCGGGCGACGAGCACCACCAGCGACCCGGCGCCGCGCCGGCCGGCACGGCCACCCTGCTGCCGGAACGACGCGACCGTCCCGGGGAAACCGGCGACGACGACCGCGTCGAGCCCGGCGATGTCGACGCCGAGCTCGAGCGCGTTGGTGGTCGCGACGCCGAGCAGGCGACCGTCGGCGAGGGCCGCCTCGAGCTCGCGGCGGTCCTCGGCCAGGTATCCGGCGCGGTAGGCGGCGACCCGGTCGACCAGGTCCGGGGCGGAGGCGGCGAGCAGTCGGCGCGCGGCGATCGCGGTCGATTCGGCGCCGTGCCGGGACCGCACGAACGCGAGCGTGCGGGCTCCTTCCACGACGAGATCGGCGAGCAGGCGCGCGGCTTCGCTGCCGGCGGCGCGGCGCACGGGTGCACCGTGTTCCCCGGTGACGTCGGTGAGCAGCGGTGGTTCCCACAGGGCGACGGTGCGCGGACCGGACGGGGAGCAGTCCTCGGTCACCTCCCGGCAGGGCGCACCGATCAACCGGGACGCGGCCGCACCCGGCTCCGCCGTCGTCGCCGAGGCCAGCACGAACACCGGATGCGCGCCGTAGTGCGCCGCGATCCGCCGCAGCCGCCGCAGGATCAGGGCGACGTGGGAGCCGAACACGCCGCGATAGGCGTGGCACTCGTCGACGACGACGTACCGCAGCCGTTTGAAGAACCGGCTCCAGCGGCCGTGGCCGGGAAGCAGACCGAGATGCAGCATGTCGGGGTTGGTGAAGATCCAGCGCGAGTGGGCACGGGCCCACTGGCGGAGTTCGGTCGAGGTGTCGCCGTCGTAGGAACACGGGCGCACGCTCGCCAGAGCCGGATCCGCGCAGGTCAGCTCCGTGGCCGCGCGCAACTGGTCGGCGCCGAGCGCTTTCGTCGGCGACAGGTACAGAGCCGTCGCGTGGGGATCCTCGCTCAGGGCGGTGAGCACCGGCAGTTGGTAGGTGAGAGATTTTCCCGACGCGGTTCCGGTGGACAGCACGACGTGGCTGCCTTCCGCGGCGAGGGTCGCGGCGACGGCCTGGTGTTTCCAGGGCCGGTCGATTCCGCACTCGCGCATCACGCGCACCACCGGTTCGGCGACCCAGTCCGGCCACTCGCTGTGGATCGCCTTGCGCGCGGGAAGCTGCGCGGTGTGGGTGAGCGGGTGCTCGCTCGCGGGGGTGCCCTCGAGGATCCGGTCGAGCAGTTCGTCACCGAAACCCACGGTCGCGTCGGGGGACGGACGGTGGTGCGGGGTGGTCACGGTGTGCTCCGAGGGTCGGGTGGGGCCGATGTTCAGCGTAGGCCCAACGGTCCTGGTTCGGTCGGGGTGGTGGGTCGTTCCGGGCAGTAGTATCGACAACAAAAGGTCGGCAAATTTCCCGCGTGCTGTAACAAGATCAGAAATTCGGGCGATTTGTACGCCCTCCCACTGTTGTGCGCGCCGGGTTCGTGGTTGACTGACACCGGTCGCAGCTTCTGTGTTCGTTGACTTGAGAAAGTGCACGCTCGCAGGATCGAGGTTGCGAGCGCGGTGCTTCGCTCTTCCACATGGGGGGATCAAGAAAGTACAGCGGTCGGAACCGGCCCGGTGGACCGCGCACCCGGCGGCCCACCGAATCCGGTGTTAGGAAAGAGAAGGAAAAGCATGGCACAGGGCACTGTGAAGTGGTTCAACGCGGAGAAGGGCTTCGGCTTCATCGCTCCCGAAGACGGCTCCGCCGACGTGTTCGTCCACTACTCCGAGATCCAGGGCTCCGGCTTCCGCACCCTGGAGGAGAACCAGCGAGTCGAGTTCGAGGTGGGCCAGGGCACCAAGGGCCCGCAGGCCACCGGTGTGCGCGCTCTCTGATAGTTCGCAGCGCGAACTACCAGGTGGATCTCGGTCCTCACGGATCGAAGCCTGAATTCGTCCCCTGTCACCGTCGGTGATGGGGGACGATCCATTTCTGTGCACGACCGATTCGTGCACGACCGGTCGCGCGACGCGCGGCGTGCTGAATGGGGAGGTGCCCGTGGTGGGACAACTGTCGATCTTCGGCGCCGAAACCGTACCGCCCGCGCTCACCGACCTCAGCGGACTGCTCGCCGCGCAGGGACAGGTGGTCGTGTCCGCCGGCAAGGCGCGCATCTCCGTGGTGGTCGACGAACGCTGGCGCGCCGACGCGATCGCCGAGCTGATGACGCAGGCCGGCCTCACGCCCGAGACCACCACCACCGACGAGGGACGCCCCCTCGTCCGGAGCGCCGCTGTCGAGGACCTCGTCCCGCTCGCCACGCAGTGGACCCGCGGAGCCGTCAAGGCCGTGCCGCCGGGCTGGGTGCCCAGGTCGCGGGCGCTGCGCGCGTGGGTGCTGGCCGCCGGCCGGATGGAGGTGGACGGCGAGCGGTACGTGCTGGGACTCGACCCGCACGCACCCGACACCCATCCGGTGCTCGCCCAGTCGCTGATGAGGGCCGGGATCGCTCCGACCCTGATCGGTACACGCGGCACCGGACCGGGACTGCGGGTGTCCGGCCGCAGGCGTCTGACCAGGCTCGGAGAGAACATCGGCGAGCCCCCGGACGACCCCTCCGCGCGGTCGATGTGGCCCCACGTGACGGGCGACGATTTCGACAGGTGACGAGTCGGTCGCCGGTCATGTGCGACCCTGTGTGTGGCCGCGTCGGGGGGACGGGTCGGTATACATGTCCTTGAAGAAGCAGGCATGTCGACAACTAGGGAAGGTGCGGGCGGCACGGTGGCAGCACGGGACAAGAGCACGTCGGACGGCTCGTCGGGCACTCGTCGGCTCGTCATCGTCGAGTCTCCGACCAAGGCGAAGAAGATCGCGCCGTACCTCGGACGGGGCTACGTCGTCGAGGCGTCGGTCGGTCACATCCGGGACCTGCCGCGCGGCGCGGCCGACGTCCCGGCCAAGTACAAGGGTGAGCCGTGGGCCCGCCTCGGCGTGAACGTCGACCAGGACTTCGAAGCGCTGTACGTGGTCAGCCCGGAGAAGAAGTCCAAGGTCGCCGAGCTCAAGAGCCTCCTCAAGGACGCCGACGAGCTGTACCTCGCCACCGACCCCGACCGTGAGGGCGAGGCCATCGCCTGGCACCTGCTCGAAACGCTCAAGCCGAAGGTCCCGGTTCGCCGGATGGTCTTCCACGAGATCACCGAGCCCGCCATCCGGGCGGCCGCGGAGAACACCCGCGATCTCGACATCGACCTGGTCGACGCGCAGGAAACCCGCCGCATCCTCGACCGCCTGTACGGCTACGAGGTCAGCCCGGTGCTGTGGAAGAAGGTCATGCCGCGGCTGTCGGCGGGCCGCGTGCAGTCCGTCGCGACCCGCGTCATCGTGCAGCGCGAACGCGAGCGCATGGCGTTCACGTCCGCCGAGTACTGGGACATCGCTGCGACCCTCGACGCCGGCGCCGACGCCAGCCCCCGATCGTTCGGGGCGCGGCTGGTCGGTGTCGACGGAAGCCGCGTCGCGGTCGGCCGCGACTTCGGCCCGGACGGTCAGCTCAAGTCCACCGGGGTCGCGGTGCTCGACGAGGCCCGCGCGCGGGCCCTGGCCGCCGCGCTCGAAGGCGCGGCGCTGGCCGTCACCTCCGCCGAATCCAAGCCGTACACCCGCAAGCCGTACGCACCGTTCATGACGTCGACGCTGCAGCAGGAAGCGGGCCGCAAGCTGAGGTTCTCGTCCGAACGGACGATGCGCATCGCGCAGCGGCTGTACGAGAACGGCTACATCACCTACATGCGTACCGACTCGACGACGCTGTCGGAGTCGGCCATCGCCGCGGCTCGGGCCCAGGCCACCCAGCTGTACGGTGCCGAGTACGTCAGCCCGAGCCCGCGGCAGTACACCCGCAAGGTCAAGAACGCGCAGGAAGCGCACGAGGCGATCCGTCCCGCCGGCGACGTGTTCGCGACGCCCGGCGAACTGCACTCGCGCCTGGACACCGACGAGTTCAAGCTCTACGAGCTGATCTGGCAGCGCACCGTCGCCTCGCAGATGGCGGACGCACGCGGCACCACGCTGACGCTGCGGATCGCCGGTACCGCCGCGACCGGTGAGGAATGCGTGTTCTCGGCGTCCGGCCGGACCATCACGTTCGCCGGCTTCCTCAAGGCCTACGTCGAAAGCGTCGACGAGGAGGCCGGTGGCCAGTCCGACGACGCCGAGTCCCGGCTGCCGAACCTCAGCGAGGGGCAGTCCGTCACCGCGACGAAGCTCGACCCGGACGGACACTCGACGAACCCGCCCGCCCGCTACACCGAGGCCAGCCTGATCAAGGCCCTCGAAGACCTCGGGATCGGCCGTCCGTCGACGTACGCGTCGATCATCAAGACGATCCTGGACCGCGGCTACGTCTACAAACGCGGCAGCGCACTCGTGCCGTCGTGGGTGGCCTTCGCGGTGATCGGCCTCCTCGAAGCGCACTTCGGGCAGCTCGTCGACTACGACTTCACGGCCGGGATGGAAGATGACCTCGACGAGATCGCGTCCGGTCACGAGCACCGCAACGCCTGGCTGTCGAGCTTCTACTTCGGTGGCGAGCGGGGTGCCCAGGGATCCGTCGCCCGCGAGGGTGGCCTCAAGAAGATGGTCGGGGAGAACCTCGAGGAGATCGACGCCCGCGAGATCAACTCGATCCGCCTGTTCGACGACTCCGAAGGCCGCGAGATCCGCGTGCGCGTCGGCCGCTTCGGTCCGTACCTCGAGCGGATGGTCGTCGACCCGGCCAACCCGGACGGTGAGCTGATCTCGCAGCGCGCGAACCTGCCCGACGACCTGCCGCCGGACGAGCTGACCCGCGAATACGCGGAGAAGTTGTTCGCGACGCCGCAGGAGGGCCGCAGCCTCGGCATCGACCCCGTCACCGGCAACGAGATCGTCGCCCGGGAAGGTCGCTTCGGCCCCTACGTGACCGAGCTGCTGCCGGAACCGCCGGCCGAAGCCGAGGAGCCGGAGCCCGCGGTCACGCCGATCCCGGTCGACGAGATCGAGTCCGGCGGCACCGCGACGAAGACCGCGAAGAAGACCGCCGCGAAGAAGGCGCCGGCCAAGAAGGCCGCGAAGAAGGCCACCGGGCCGAAGCCGCGCACGGCGTCGCTGCTCAAGTCGATGGACCTGTCGACGGTCACGCTCGACGATGCCCTCCGGTTGCTGTCGCTGCCGCGGGTGGTGGGCGTCGACCCCGAGACGGGTGAGGAGATCACGGCGCAGAACGGCCGCTACGGCCCGTACCTGAAGAAGGGCACGGACTCGCGGTCGCTCGCGACGGAGGAACAGATGTTCACCGTCACCCTCGACGAAGCGCTGAAGATCTACGCCGAACCCAAGCGGCGTGGACGGCAGGCCGCGGCGACCCCGCCGCTGCGTGAGCTCGGCATCGACCCGGTCAGCGAGAAGCCGATGGTCATCAAGGACGGCCGGTTCGGCCCGTACGTCACCGACGGTGAAACCAACGCGAGCCTGCGCAAGGGCGACGAGGTCGCGACGATCACCGACGAGCGTGCCTCCGAACTGCTCGCCGACCGTCGTGCCCGCGGCCCGGCCAAGAAGGCGACGAAGAAGGCCGCGGCCAAGAAGACCCCGGCCAAGAAGACGGCGGCGAAGAAGACCGCCGCCAAGAAGACGACCGCCAAGAAGACGACCGCCAAGAAGACGGCAGCCAAGAAGGCCGCCGAGTAGGGGTGACGGGCCCGCGGGGCCGTCGTATCCTCGCGGCGTGTACCGCGAGCAGGCGTCGGGTGTCGCAGGCGTGATCCTGTGGTCCGCGTCGCGCGCGGCTGCGGGGTCCCACGTGCTGCCGGACGGGTGCATGGACCTGATCTGGCACGAGGACGGATTCCTCGTCGCGGGACCGGACACCCGGGCACACCACTCGGACCTGGGGACCCTCCGGTCGCTGACCGCGTTGCGCTGCGCACCCGGAATCGGCCCGGCCCTGTTCGGCGTCGACGCGTGCGAACTGCGTGACCAGCGCGTTCCCCTCGACCAGGTGTGGTCGTCGGCGCAGGTCCGGCGGCTCTCCGATGCTGCGCACGTCGCGCCCGCGGCCGCCCTCGTCGCGCTCGCCCGCACGCAACTCGCCGACGCCGACCTCCGAATCGATGTGGCCGTCGCGGGAATGCTCGCGGCGGGAGAGTCCGTCGCGGACACCGCGGCGGCGATCGGGTGGAGCGACCGGCAGCTGCATCGCCGCGCGTTGCGGACCTTCGGATACGGGCCGAAGACGCTGGCCCGGGTTCTGAGATTCCGGACCGCCGTAGACCTGGCCCGGGCCGGCGGCGGCTTCGCGAGGATCGCGGCCGACTGCGGTTACTCCGATCAGGCCCACCTCGCGCGTGAGGTGCGTGCCCTGTGCGGAACGACTCTCACCGACCTCGCCGGATAGTCACGACAGCGCGGCCGGTTACGACAGCGCGGCGAAGAGGTCGATCGAGTGCCCGTCCGGGTCCTGGACCAGGGCGTAGCGCTGTCCCCAGAAGGCATCCCACGGGGCCTTCACCTCGGTGCAGGACGCCGACAGCAACGCCTTGTACGTGGCATCGACGCCGTCCGGGCTGCCGCAGTCGAAGGCGAGGGACGCGCCGCCGGTGCCGGGCGTGAATTCGGGATGGAACGACCGGACGGACTCGACGGTGTCCCACAGCAGACGCAGACCGCCGGGCAGTGTCACCTCGAAGTGCGGGCTGTCCGGCGGTTCCGTCGGTAGGTCGAGGCCGAGGAGTCGATAGCAGTCGAAGGAGCGGACGAGGTCGGACACCACGAGTCCGACGGCAGACAGGTGCGGAGTCATGATCCGAACCTAGGCAGAGCGGGTTCGGGTGTCTTGCAGATTTCGGACAGCAGCGGGAGCGGGATCGTCGGTGCCTGCCGCTACGCTGCGCTGCATGGGTGTCTTCGATCGTCTCGTCGGTCAACGCGACGTCGAGACGGACCTGATCGCTGCCGCGATCGCGGCCCGCAACGGCGACACGGGATCGGCGATGACCCACTCGTGGCTGTTCACCGGGCCTCCCGGGTCGGGGCGGTCGGTCGCGGCACTGTGTTTCGCCGCGGCACTCCAGTGCACCGACCCCGGCGAACCCGGCTGCGGACACTGCCATGCCTGCACGACGACGATGGCCGGCACCCACGGTGACGTGCGCCGGGTCGTACCCGAGGGCCTGACCATCAGCGTCAAGTCCATGCGCGAGATCGTTCAGACCGCGTCGCGCCGGCCGAGCACGGGACGTTGGCAGATCGTCGTCGTCGAAGACGCCGACCGGCTCACCGAGGGTGCTGCGAACGCGCTCCTCAAGGTCGTCGAGGAACCACCGCAGCGCACCGTCTTCCTGCTGTGCGCGCCCTCGGTCGATCCCCAGGACATCTCCGTCACGCTGCGCTCACGCTGCCGCCACATCGGACTCGTGACGCCCAGCGTCGAATCGATCGCCCGGGTGCTGCGCGACGTCGACGGGATCGACGAGCGCGCGGCACAGTGGGCCGCATCCGTCAGCGGCGGTCACGTCGGCCGCGCCCGGCGCCTGGCGACCGACGAGTCCGCGCGTGCCAACCGCACCCGCGCACTCGACGTGGCCAAGGCGGTCCTGCACCCGGCCACCACCTACGCCGATGCCGAGGACCTGGTCCAGCGCGCGCAGGCCGAGGCCAAGGAGATCACCGGATCGATCGACGAACGGGAAACCGAGGAGCTGAGGACGGCACTGGGGGCGGGCGGCACCGGAAAGGGAACCGCGGGAGCCCTGCGTGGGTCGGCCGGTGTCCTCAAGGCGCTCGCGGACAAACAGAAGGTGCGCCTGACCCGAACCGAGCGCGACATCATGGACCGGGCACTGATCGACCTCGCCGGGCTGTATCGTGACGCGCTCGCGGCCGCGTTCGGCGCCACCACCACACCGAACCATCCGGACATGGCCGAGCGTGTCCGCGACCTCGCGTCCCGCACCTCCCCGGAATCACTGCTGACCTGTATCGAATCGATCCTCGAGTGCCGCGAGGCGCTCGCGCAGAACGTCAAACCGCGTTTCGCGGTCGCTGCGATGGCGGCCAGGTTGAGCTCCGCGTTCCGCTGATCTACGTGCAGGTTTGCATCCTCCGGGGGGTGGTCGGCTACACTTCGGACGCCGAATGGCTCGCTGCCTTAGCTCAGTCGGTAGAGCATTTCACTCGTAATGAAAAGGTCGTCGGTTCGATTCCGACAGGCAGCTCAGAAGGGGAAGGCCCCTCACCGGGAACACGGTGAGGGGCCTTCCTCGTTCCTGCCCATCCGCATCGGACCAGCCCACACACATCGTCGGAAACAGGGACGATGGAAGCATGGCCATGGAAATCTTCTCCCTGATCGTCATCATCGGGGCCCTCGCCGTCGTCCTCCCGATGGCGATACGTGTGTTCCGACGACACGACGACGAGTAGCCGGAACGCAGTGCTCGACAACCGGTCGCGGGGCGCTCATGCTCGTTATATGAGCGAGTCGCTGAAGGAACGAGTGCGCGAAAAGATACTCCGGCAGCGCATCGAGGACGGCGGACGTCCGCTCGGGGACGCCGAAGGCGACAACCCCCGGCTCGTCGATATCAGCTATGACCTCGCGCTGCTGGATCAGGCATCGGAGGACGACGACGTGGTCCAACAGCTCGCCGTCAAGTACTGGGTGCCCTGACCTCTTCTCGACGCCTGAACCACCCCGAAACCGTCGTTGACCTGGTGATTTGGTGTTCTGCGTAGCCTTCGCGTAACTTATTCCAGGTCAGAGCGACACGGACACCGACCCGGACCGGAAGGTACGGGAAACGAGGTTGGACGAAGGCGCCTGCGA
>NZ_JBSFRG010000039.1:0-50572 GCF_053589115.1 Rhodococcus sp. NPDC003383
TGGGCTTCATCGTTCGACTTGCATGTGTTAAGCACGCCGCCAGCGTTCGTCCTGAGCCAGGATCAAACTCTCCGTTAAAGACTCACGATTCCCCCCGAAGGGGTAATCAGTCATAGACATCGAGCCAAATCACTAGCGTAAAAACTCAAACTAGCTTTAACACTGGACCACCACAGACGGAAGAATGTGATGTCCAGCAACAACCACCCACATAAATGTGAAGTGGTCGCACCAAAAAAATTTGGCACTGACATTCATCGGCACACTGTTGAGTTCTCAAAGAACACGCACACACCATCGCGTTCCGGACTAGCGTCCGACCCGCTCCGGGGCAACTGTTCTAACCTAGCAGGTCCATCTTACCGAGTCAAAATCGCTTCGAACCGGTACGATCTTCTGCTTGGCTGTCCGATCATCTCGGGGCACTAAAGGTGCCCGTACCTTCCGGTCCGGGTCTGTGTCCCTCTCGCTCGAACGACGACTAAGTTACGCCTCCGCTAACGGGCCGTCAAATCCGCAGGTCAACGGCCCGTCAGCCCGTAACATGAGAGCGCTGTCAGCCCCGGACGAGGCGCACGCCGGCAAAGTTCCGCTTCCCGCGCCGGATGACGAGCCACTGCCCGTGCAGAACGTCCGATTCACCGGGCGTCCACTCCTCCGAAGCGATACGCACGTTGTTGACGGAGGCGCCGCCTTCCTTCACCGTGCGCCGCGCCGCGCCCTTGCTCTCGCACAGTCCGCTCGCGACGAGCAGGTCGACGATCGTGGACGGCTCGCCCTTGTGGACTTCGGCGATCGATGCCTCGGCCAGCGCCGCCGCGAGCGTGCCCTCGTCGAGATCGGCAAGCTCTCCGCGACCGAACAGTGCGCGGCTCGCGAGCTCCACCGCGCGGGTGTTCGCCTCTCCGTGGACCAGCGTGGTCATTTCCGCTGCGAGCCGACGCTGTGCCTCACGGGCCTGCGGGCGTTCCGCGGTGGCGACCTCGAGCTCGGCGAGTTCTTCCTGGTCGAGGAACGTGAACCAGCGCAGGTACTTGATCACGTCGGCGTCACCGGCGTTCACGAAGTACTGGTACCAGGCGTACGGCGTGGTCATCTCCGGGTCGAGCCACAGGCTGCCGCCGCCGGTGGACTTGCCGAACTTCTTGCCGTCCGCGGAGGTCACTAGTGGAACGGTGAGTGCGTGCACGGACTCACTGTCGACGCGGCGGTTGAGTTCGACGCCGGCGATGATGTTGCCCCACTGGTCGGAGCCGCCGACCTGCAGCGTGCAGCCGTACTTGCGGCGCAGCTCGACGAAGTCGTTGGCCTGCAGAAGCATGTAGCTGAACTCGGTGTACGAGATGCCGTCGCCTTCGAGACGGCGCTTGACGGTGTCGCGGGCCAGCATCACGTTGACGGAGAAGTGCTTGCCGATTCCGCGCAGGAACTCGATCGCGCTGAGTTGCCCGGTCCAGTCCATGTTGTTGGCGACGATCGCGCCGGTCGGGGAATCGTCGAAGTCCACGAACCGCTCGAGCTGACCGCGAATGCGTTCGGCCCATTCGGCGACCGTGTCGACGGAGTTCATCGTCCGCTCCCCCACCTCGCGGGGATCGCCGATCATGCCGGTGGCCCCACCTGCGAGAACGATCGGCCGGTGGCCGGCGCGCTGGAAACGCTTGAGAGCGAGGAGAGGCACGAGGTGACCGGCGTGCAGACTCGGCCCGGTCGGATCGAAACCGGCATACAACGTGAGCGGACCTGCGTCGAGGTCCCGTCGCAGTGCGTCGATGTCGGTCGATTGGGCGATGAGCCCGCGCCAGGTGAGTTCGTCGAGAATGTGCTCAGTCACCGCTCGATCATCCCATCCGCGGATTCGCGGCCGGCGCCCGTGGGCTACGCCGGTACGCCGAGACACCGATCGCGCCGGGAATCCACAGCCGCCACGGCCGATCGGCGGCCTGCGTGATGCCGACCCGGGGACCGGTCTCCACGGGGTCCGGGACGGTGCCGGGGGCGAGGTCGAGACGCACCCGCGACGGCGCATCGAACACGTCGAGGCCGTTGTCGGCGAGTGTCAGACCGAGTGCTTCGGCGAGGTTGCCCGGTCCCCTCGCGAGGTTCGACTCCGCGGTACCCGGGGTGCGGCGAGCGCGGACGGTCTCCTCTCCCGACACGACGTGCGCACCGCGCAGCAGCGCCGCGGCCGCGACCCCGTCGGGTCCGATCGAGATGTTCGCGCAGTGATGGATGCCGTAGCTGCGGTACACGTACAGATGACCCGCCGGTCCGAACATGACCGCGTTGCGGGCGGTGCGGCCGCGGTACGAGTGCGCGGCCGGGTCCGGCCAGGGACCGTCCTCGGGCCCTCCGTACGCCTCGACCTCGGTGATGCGCAGTGCGACGTCGCCGACCCGGAGGATCGCGCCGAGCAGCAGGCGTGCGCCCGCGACGGGGTCCGCCGCGGTCAGCTGCGCCCTGCTGTACGTGCCGTCGCCGGTCAGCCGATCAGTCCTGCGTCCAGCCCGCGACCCCGCGCGCGACGTAGTCGTCGTGTTCGGCATCGGTCACCTCGCGCGCCTCGTCGACGAGAAGGACGGGAATGCCGTTCTCGATGGGGTAGGCGCGCCGCAACCGTGGGTTGTAGAGGACGACGTCGTCCACGAGGAGCAACGGCCCCTTGTCCTGCGGGCAGGCCAGGATGCTCAACAGCGTGGGGTCGACAGCCACCGTTGTCCTCTCGAAGTGCGATATGCGAACGGGACCAAGGCTACCGCGCAGCGGAACCCGAATCGACGACGCCCGTCGCCAGCCGCGCTGCCACCGTCTTGGTGAGCCGCTTGTACGTTCCGGTCTCGGGGTCGGCGTACCAGGAACGCACCGTCGGCCTCGGCACACCCTGTGCCCGCAGATCGTCCGCGATGGGCCTGAAGGACGGCCCGAGCGGGATGCGCGGCACCACGTGCACGATGTCGGGGCGTTCGGCGGCCGGCAGTGCATCGAGCGCCGCGGTGATCTCCACGGAGCTCGGCGCCTTGTTCTCGCGCAGCGTGCACGCGGCCACGGCGAGGTCGGTATCGCCGGCGCGCACCCCGTAGGCGACGACGAGATCGACCCGAGGGAGCGCGCCGAGCGCGTCGACGACGGGTTGCGCATAGACCGGGCCGCGCGGGGTGACGATGACGGTGCGCTTGTTGTCGAGCAGCCAGAAGTCGCCGTCCGCGTCGCGCCGGAACAGGTTCTCGGTGGGGACCCACGCATCGCCCGTCTCGAACACACCGCGCATCACGCTTGCGGAGATGTCCGTGGTCGAGCTGTAGCGGCCGAGCAGCAGTCCGACTTCGCCGGGCACGCTCTCCCGGACGAAACCTCGTTCGTCTTCGACGAATCGCCGGCCGACCGGGTCGTAGGCGGCCAGCCGGACCTCGGCGCTGCCGGGCAGCGGCCGGCCCTTCGACCCGACTTTCGCGCCGGACACGTTGGCCAGCACGATCGCGCCTTCGGTGGAGGCGTAGAACTCGAGCACCTGCGCGGGGGCGAACCGCTCCATGGTGCGCCGCCACAGGCCGGGGGTCATGCCGGAACCGATGAACAGGCGCACCGGGTGGATGTCGTCGATGTGCAGCGACGGGCTGTCGAGGATCTCCCGCAGCATCGCCCACGTGTAGGTGATGACGGTGACGCCGTAGCGGTGCACCTCGTCGCTGAACCGCGCCGGATCCAGTCCCCGGGACAGCGCGATGCGGCATCCACCGGCGAGTGCACCTCCGAAACTGACGAGCAGTCCCGACGAATGGTGCAGCGGCGCGAGGCAGTACACAGTGTCGCCGCGGCCGAGGGCCGCGGCGGTCGCGGTACCGAACGCCGACAGTGCCCACCGGTGGTTGGTGACCAGCTTCATCTCGAGCGAATCGCCGTGGCCGGTGAACAGGATGAAGGCGAGTTCGCGGGCCATGCCGGGGTCCGGCACGTACCACCCCGGCAGCTCCATCGTGGAGGTGTCGAGGCGTTCGAGGTCGATGACGTCCGAGCCGGGTTCGACGTCGAGGTCGCGCACGTCGCCGCCGCCGAGCACGAGGACGGGCAGACCGGTCGCGACGGCGGTCCCGAGGTGCTCCGGGTCCGTGACGATCTTCTCGACGGCGCCCAGCCGGAGGGTCTCGTCGAGGTCGGAGCCGGGTGGCAGCAGCACCGACACCCCACCGATACGGGAGACCGCCGTGACCGCGGCCATGGCGCTCGGGCGCGTGTCCATGAGGACACCGACACGCATCCCGGGGCGCACGCCGCCGTGGATGAGTCCCCGCACGACGTTGTCTATGCGGCGGTTGACCGCGGCGAAGGTGTAGACGCGATCCTCGAAGATGAAGCATTCACGGTCGGCGGCCTTGCGGCCCTGCTCGGCGAGGAGGCTGCCGACGGAGATCCGCGTGTGCGGCTGGATCTGCCCGAGCCGCGCGAGCCGCGGCAGCGCCCGCGCGGCCTCACCGGACAGTTCGCGGGCGCCGCGGACGGTACCGGCGGCGATCTCGGCGAGACCCTTGCCCACTTCCACACCGACCTCGGCGATGGTGGCGGCGGTGTGGGTCAGCCGGCTGGTGACGGACACGCCGGTCTCGCCCTCGGCGTGCGGTTCGGGCACGGCCATCGGGACGATGCCGACGGGCCGGTCCCCCTGCTGCTCGCGCCACAGCACCCATTCCCCGACAGTAGGCCACGTGTGCTGCGCCGCGGAGGTGCCGACGACGAGTCCGAAATGACCTGCGCGCAAACAGTATTCGAACACCTGCGCACGAGGCGCCGCCTTGCGGATACCGCGCACGGCGAGGGGCTGCCCGATATCGTCGACCTCACCGACGAACGCGAGGATCGGGCACGTGATGTCCGCGAGGGTCACCGCCCGGTCGTTGATGACGAATCCGCCGCTGACCATCCGGTTGTGCGCGATGAACTGACGCAGCAGATCCGCGACCGCGGGACCCGACCACGCGACCCAGCCCTCGGTGTCGAGGAATCGGCGCTGCGGTTCCCTCGGCAGCAACGCTTCCCGGTCGTGCAACTGCATGACGAACTCGAGCCGCGCCCGCACCGTCTTGATCGGGTCGAGGAACTGGAAGCCGGTGCGGGCCATCCACCCGGTGATCGCCATCCGGTTGAAGACGTGGTCGGCGAGAAAATCCGCGCTGCGGACCGCGATGGCATCCGGGATACCGAACGGCAACGCCGCCAGGGTGTCGACGGGACTACCGAACGTGATCAGACTGGCGATGTTGCGGCTGCGCCGGTATGCCGCGGCCTGATAGCAGAACATGCCGCCCTGCGAGTATCCGCCGAGATGGATGTCGCGGCCCGTGTAGTCGTGAACCCGGTCGACGATCTCGTCGAGGGCGACGATGTGGTCGGTGAGGGTGCGGCTCCAGCCGCCCTCCTCCTGGTCCGGGGACCCGAAGTCGACGACCCACGGATCGAGACCGACGGCGTGCAGCATTCCGACCGCGCCCTTCTCGCGGGTCACGTCGTACACATCGGCCGACATCATCATCGGCGGAACGAGGACAACGGGGATCCCGGTCGAGGCGGTATCGGTCTCGGGAAAGTAGCGGCGCAGACGGTACATCGGAGTCCGGGCGACGACCTGGTACGGCGACGGCGCCGCCCCGGTCTCGAGCCCCCCGAACCGAATCACCTCGAGGCCGTTCTGCGCCGTCGCCACGACGCGACGCAACGGCCCCATCACCGATTCACTCCCCAGTCCCACGAACCGCACCCCATCCGCCGCGTGTACCGCAATCCGACATGTCAGAACCCCAGCCTGCCACACGCCGGGTATGCCACAGGCCGGTTCGAAACGCCGTGTGGGTCACACCCGGCGTCGGTCGAACCGGCCTGTTCGGATCGGTCAGGCGCGGACCTGCTCCCGCAGCTCACGCGCGGTCGCGCGGACCCCCGCGAGCTGCTCGGCGACGCGCTCTCCGGCCGTGCCACCACGCGCGTTGCGGGACGCGATGGACCCTTCCACGGTGAGCACCTCGCGCACCTGCGGGGTGAGGGCGGGATCGACCGCGGCGAGTTCCTCGTCGGTGAGGTCCTCGAGTCCCACGCCCCGGCCTTCGGCGACCTTGACGCACGCGCCGGCCGCTTCGTGCGCGACCCGGAACGGCACGCCCTGACGCACCATCCACTCGGCGATGTCCGTCGCGAGGGTGAACCCGGCGGGCGCGAGCTCGGCCATCCGGTCCGTGTGGAACGTCAGCGTTTCGACCAGGCCGGTGATCGCCGGGAGCAACAGCTCGAGCTGCGCCACCGAATCGAACACCGGTTCCTTGTCCTCTTGCAGGTCGCGGTTGTACGCGAGCGGCTGCGCCTTGAGGGTCGCGAGCAGGCCGGTGAGGTTGCCGATGAGACGACCCGCCTTGCCGCGGGTGAGCTCGGACACGTCCGGGTTCTTCTTCTGCGGCATGATCGACGATCCGGTGGACCACTCGTCGGCGAGGGTGATGTACCCGAACTCGGGAGTGCTCCACAGGATCACCTCCTCCGCCATGCGCGACAGGTCGACCGCGATCATCGCGAACACGAACGCGGCCTCGGCTGCGAAGTCGCGCGAGCTGGTCGCGTCGATCGAGTTGTCCGCGGCCGAGTCGAAGTTCAGCTCGGCGGCGATCGCATCGGGGTCGAGCCCGAGCGAGGACCCGGCGAGCGCACCGGATCCGTACGGGGACACGGCGGCACGCTTGTCGAAGTCACGCAGCCGCTGCACGTCGCGCAGCAGCGGGTGCGCGTGCGCGAGCAGGTGGTGCGCGAGCAGGACCGGTTGCGCGGCCTGCAGGTGCGTCTTGCCCGGCATGACCGCCTGCGGGTGCGCGGCAGCCTGGTTCGCGATGGCCTCGACGACGTTCAGCACCCCGTCGGAGATGCGCCGCGCGGCGTCGCGCAGCCACATCCGGAACAGCGTGGCCACCTGGTCGTTGCGGGACCGGCCCGCGCGCAGGCGTCCGCCGACCTCCGGTCCGACCCGGTCGATGAGGCCGCGTTCGAGGGCGCCGTGGACGTCCTCGTCGGACTCGGCGGGAACGAACGCCCCGGACGCGACGTCGGCGGCGAGCCGGTCGAGGCCGTCGAGCATGGTGGCGAGGTCGTCGTCGCTGAGCAGCCCGGCCCGGTGCAGGACCTTCGCGTGCGCCTGGGAGGCGCGCACGTCGTACGGGGCGAGCGCCCAGTCGAAGTGCGTGGACTTGCTCAGTGCCGCCATGGCGGCGGCCGGTCCGGATGCGAACCGGCCGCCCCACAGGGCGCCTTCGTTGGTGCCGTGAGAGTCCTGGCTGGTCATGATCTACAGGCCCAGATCGCGCTTCGCGGCGACCTTCGACGACAGGCCGTGGATCTGCACGAAGCCCTTGGCGTTGGACTGGTCGAAGCTGTCGCCCTCGTCGTAGGTGGCGAGGTTGAAGTCGTACAGCGACTCGGGGCTGCGGCGGCCGTTGACGGTGATGTGTCCGCCGTGCATCACCATGCGGATGTCGCCGGTGACGCGTTCCTGCGTGTGCTTGATGAAGGCGTCGAGAGCGGTCTTGAGCGGCGAGTACCACAGGCCGTCGTACACCAGCTCGCTCCAGCGCTCCTCGACCCGCCGCTTGTAGCGGCCGAGTTCACGCTCGAGGGTGACGTGCTCGAGTTCCTGGTGCGCGGTGATCAGGGCGATGGCGCCGGGCGCCTCGTAGATCTCGCGGCTCTTGATGCCGACGAGGCGGTCCTCGACCATGTCGAGGCGGCCCACGCCCTGGGCACCGGCGCGCTTGTTGAGCTGCTGGATGGCCTCGAGGACGGTGACGTGCTTGCCGTCGATCGCGACGGGACGGCCGGCCTCGAAGGTGACGATCAGCTCGTCGGGAGCCTGCCAGTTGAGGGTGGGGTCCTCGGTGTAGTCGTAGACGTCCTTGGTGGGGGCGTTCCACAGGTCCTCGAGGAAGCCGGTCTCGACGGCGCGGCCCCACACGTTCTGGTCGATGGAGAACGGCGACTTCTTGGTCACGTTGATCGGCAGGTTGTGCTCGCCGGCGAACGCGATGGCCTTCTCGCGGGTCCACGCGTAGTCGCGCACCGGGGCGATGACCTGCAGGTCGGGAGCGAGGGCGCCGAAGCCGACCTCGAAGCGCACCTGGTCGTTGCCCTTGCCGGTGCAGCCGTGCGAGACGATGGTGCCGCCGTGCTCGCGGGCGGCCTGCACGATGTGCTTGACGATCAGCGGACGGCTGATCGCGGACACCAACGGGTAGCGGTCCATGTAGAGCGCGTTGGCCTGGATGGTGGGCAGGCAGTACTCGTTGGCGAATTCGTCCTTGGCGTCGACGACGATGGATTCGACGGCACCGCAGTCGAGGGCGCGCTGACGCACGACCTCCATGTCCTCGCCGCCCTGGCCGAGATCGATGGCGACGGCGACGACCTCCTTGCCGGTCTCCTTGCCGATCCAGCTGATGGCAACGGAGGTGTCCAGCCCGCCCGAGTAGGCGAGTACGACGCGATCGGCCATTGTTCTTGCGCTCCTTCTTGATTCGACTGACGTCTATGGGTGGTAGTTCATGCGAGTGATTCGATTTTGGCGGCCAGTTCGGCCCCCGTCGTCGGCTCCCGGGCGATCACCGCGATGGTGTCGTCCCCGGCGATCGTGCCGACGACCTCAGGTAATGATGCCCGATCGAGTGCACTGGCCAGATAGTGCGCTGCCCCGGGCGGTGTGCGCAGCACCGCGATGTTGCCGCTGTGGTCGGTGGAGACGAGCAATTCCCCCAGGAGACGGGACAATCGGTCGGTGCCTCCGGACACCCCGCGGACCGGGCTGCCGTCCTCGGGCACGACGTACACCCCGGCTCCCCCGTCGGCGGCGCGGAGCTTGACCGCGCCGAGTTCCTCGAGGTCGCGCGACAGGGTCGCGGTGGACACCTCGATGCCTTCGGCGGCGAGCAGCGCGGCCAGTTCGGTGTGGCTGCGCACCTCGCGGGTCGAGACGAGCGCGGTGATCCGCGCCTGCCGCGCCGCGCGCGTCGGGGCCGAGGATGCGGCGGGGCGCTCCGTCGTTCCCTCGGGTCGGCTCGCGGCGGTGCTCACGGTCAGTTCTCCCGCTGCTCGAGCAACCACACGAGCAGCGCCTTCTGGGCGTGCAGCCGGTTCTCGGCTTCGTCCCACACGACCGCGCGGGGTCCGTCGAGGACGTCGGCGGTGATCTCGCGCCCGCGGTAGGCGGGCAGGCAGTGCAGCACGATGGACTCGGGCTTCGACAGGGCCACCAGTTCGGCGTTCACCTGGAACGGCCGGAACACCGAGTCGCGGTCGAGGCCGTCGTCCTCCTGTCCCATCGACACCCACGTGTCGGTGACGAGCACGTCGGCGTCGGTTGCGGCGGCCTGCGGGTCGTCGGTGAGGGTGACGCTGCCGCCGGTCTCCTCGGCGCGGGCACGGCTGGCGGCCACGACGTCCGGGTCGGGGACGAACCCGGCCGGGGACGCGATCGTGACGTGCAGGCCGGCGGTGACGCCACCGAGCATCAGCGAGTGCGCCATGTTGTTGGCGCCGTCGCCGAAGTAGGCCAGGGACAGGCCCGCGGTGCTGCCCTTGTGTTCGCGGATGGTCTGCAGGTCGGCGAGCACCTGGCACGGGTGGAAGGTGTCGGTGAGCGCGTTGACGACCGGGACGGTGGAGTGCGCCGCGAGGGCCTCGATGCGGTCCTGCCCGTAGGTGCGCCACACGACGGCCTCGGTGTACCGGGAGAAGACGCGCGCGGTGTCCTCGAGGGTTTCGCCCTTGCCCAGCTGGGTGGTGCCGGCGTCGACGACGATCGCGTGACCGCCGAGCTGGGCGATGCCGGCGTCGAACGAGAAACGGGTGCGGGTGGACGTCTTGTCGAACAGCACCGCGACGCTGTACGGCCCCTCGAGGGGCCGGCGCGACAGGGGCGCCTTCTTGAGTTCGGCGGCGAGGTCGAGGATCTGCGCCTGTTCGGCGGGGGTGACGTCGTCGTCGCGCAGGAAGTGCCTGACCATGGGTTAGCTCGCCCCTTCCTGCTGGGCCGTGTCGAGGATCGCGGGCAGTGCGGCGACGAACCCGTCGGCCTGGTCCTCGGTGAGGATCAGCGGCGGGGCGAGCCGGATGACGTCGGGCGCCGCGGCGTTGACGAGGTAGCCGGCGTCGCGCGCGGCCGCCTCGACCGCGGCCGACTTCGGGTCGGTGAGGACGACGCCGAGCAGCAGACCGGAGCCGCGGACGTGGTCGACGAGCGGGTGTCCGAGTTCCTCGATGCCGGTGGCGAGGTGCTTGCCGACGGAGTTGACGTGGTCGAGCAGGTTCTGCTCGTCGATGGTGCGCAGCACGGCGAGCGCGGCGGCCGCGCACACCGGGTTGCCGCCGAAGGTGGTGCCGTGCTTGCCGGGCTGGAACAGCTCGGCGGCCGGGCCGGTCGCGACGACGGCGCCGATGGGCAGGCCGCCGCCGAGTCCCTTGGCGAGGGTCATCACGTCCGGGACGACCCCGGCTGCCTGGTGCGCGAAGAACGTGCCGGTGCGGGCGATGCCGGTCTGCACCTCGTCGAGGACGAGCAGCGCGCCCTTCTCGGTGGTGATGCGCCGGGCCGCGGCGAGGTAGCCCTCGGGCGGGACCACGACACCGGACTCGCCCATGATCGGTTCGAGGAACACGGCGGCGGTGTTCTCGTCGACGGCGGCTTCGAGGGCGGCGATGTCGCCGTAGGGGACGAATTCGACGCCGGCGGGCATGGGTTCGAAGGGTGCGCGCTTGTCGGGCTGGCCGGTGAGGGCGAGCGCGCCCATGGTGCGGCCGTGGAACGCCTTCTCCGCGGCGATGATCTTGGGGCGGCCGGTGAGCCGGGCGATCTTGAAGGCTGCCTCGTTGGCTTCGGTGCCGGAGTTGCAGAAGAACACCCGGCCCTCGTGCCCGAAGTGCGCGAGCAGTCGTTCGGCGAGCTCGAGCACGGGCGGCGAGGCGTACAGGTTCGACACGTGCCCGAGCTGGTTCAGCTGTGCGGTGACGGCCTCGATGATCGCCGGGTGGCGGTGGCCGAGGCTGTTGACGGCGATGCCGCCGAGCAGGTCGAGGTACTGCTTGCCGTCGGCGTCGGTGACGATCGCGCCGTCGCCGGCGACGAGCGCGACCTTCGGCACGCCGTAGTTGTGCATGAGCGAATGCGCCCAGCGTTCCTGCAGATCGGACGTGCCGGTCATGCTGTGCCTTCCTGGGTGGGGGTCACCATGGTGCCGATGCCCTCTTCGGTGAACAGTTCGAGCAGAACGGAGTGCGGCTGGCGGCCGTCGATGACGTGTGCGGTGGGGACGCCGCCCTGCACGGCGCGCAGGCAGGCTTCCATCTTGGGGACCATGCCCGCGTCGAGGGACGGCAGCAGTTCGGTGAGCGCGGCGGCGTCGATCTGCGACGCCAGCGAGCTGCGGTCGGGCCAGTTCGTGTAGAGCCCTTCGACGTCGGTGAGGACGACGAGTTTCTCGGCGCCGAGCGCTTCGGCGAGCGCGGCCGCGGCGGTGTCGGCGTTGATGTTGTGCACGACCCCGTCGGCGTCCGGCGCGATCGTGGAGACGACGGGGATGCGGCCGGCGGCGATGAGGTCGAGGACGGCGGCCGGGTCGACGGTGGTGACGTCTCCGACGAGCCCGATGTCGGTGTCTTCGCCGTCGACGACGACGGTGCGTCGGGTGGCGGTGAACAGCCGGGCGTCCTCACCGGAGATGCCGACGGCGTACGGGCCGTGGCTGTTGATCAGCCCGACCAGTTCGCGGCCGACCTGGCCGAAGAGCACCATCCGTACGACGTCCATGACTTCGGGTGTGGTGACCCGGAAGCCGCCGCGGAACTCCCCTTCCATGCCGAGGCGCTTCAGCATGGCGTTGATCTGGGGGCCGCCGCCGTGCACGACCACGGGGTGGATGCCGACGGTGCGCAGGAACGCCATGTCGGCGGCGAACGCCGACTTGAGGTCGTCGTCGATCATGGCGTTGCCGCCGTACTTGACGACGACGATCTTGTCGCGGAACTTCTGCAGCCAGGGCAGTGCCTCGGCGAGCACGAATGCCTTCTGGTGCGAGGTGAGGCTCGCGATGAGGTCGTCGAGCATGTCGTCTCCCGTCACATTCTGTGCCGTCACGACGAGTACGCCGAGTTCTCTTCGACGTACGCGTGCGAGAGGTCGGTGGTGCGGATGGACACTTCGGCGTCGCCGATGCCGAGGTCGATGTCGAGGGCGATGTCGATGCCGGACAGGTCGACCTCGCGCGCGCTGGGTGCCCCGACGCCGTCGATGCACACGGGGCTGCCGTTGAAGGTCACCGAGATCTTGTCCGGGTCGAGTTCGATGGGGGCGATGCCGATGGCGGCGAGGACGCGGCCCCAGTTGGGGTCGGAGCCGAACAGGGCGGTCTTGACCAGGCTGTCGCGGGCGACGGTGCGGGCGCCGATGAGGGCGTCGGATTCGCTGGCGGCGCCGCGGACGGTGACGGTGACCCGCTTGGTGACGCCCTCGGCGTCGGCCATCATCTGGTCGGCGAGGCTGTCGCACACGGCGAGGACCGCGGCGTTGAGGTCCTCCTGGGCGGGGGCGATGCCGCTGGCACCGGACGCGAGCAGCAGCACGGTGTCGTTGGTGGAGGTGGCGCCGTCGATGTCGAGCCGGTCGAAGGTCTGCCGGGTGGCGTTGCGCAGTGCCTCGTCGAGCTGGGCGGAGGTGGCGACCGCGTCGGTGGTGAGCACGACCAGCATGGTGGCGAGCGCGGGGGCGAGCATGCCGGCGCCCTTGCCCATGCCGCCGACGTTCCACTTGTCGGCGTGGTGCAGCGCGGCCTGTTTGGGGACGGTGTCGGTGGTCATGATCGCGTAGGCGGCGTCTGTGCCGCCGGAGATGCCGCCGGCGAGTTCGTGGACGATCTCCTGCACGCCGGCGAGGACCTTGTCCATGGGCAGCCGGTCGCCGATCAGGCCGGTGGAGCACACCGCGATCTCGCCGGCACCGGTTTCGGTGCCCCAGTTGCTCAGCGCGTCGGCGAGGGCCTCGGCGGTGGCGTGGGTGTCCTGGAAGCCGCCGGGACCGGTGCAGGCGTTGGCGCCGCCGGAGTTGAGGACGACCGCGCGCAGCGCACCGGAGGTGAGGACCTGCTTGGACCACAGCACCGGGGCGGCCTTGACCTTGTTGGTGGTGAAGACACCGGCGGCGGCGAGATCGGGTCCTTCGTTGAAGACGAGCGCGAGGTCGGGGTTGCCGCTGGCCTTGATGCCGGCGCGGATCCCGGCGGCCCGGAAACCGGCGGGGTTGGTCACGCCCTGGGTGCGGATGAGCCGCCCCCCGGCGATGTCGACGGCGTCGGCGTAGACGTGCTCCGCGTGCGTGTCGCCGGCGGGCGGGGTCCGGTCGGTCACGGGGCCACTCCTACGGTGGACAGGCCGGCGGTCTCGGGCAGGCCGAGCGCCAGGTTCATGGACTGCACCGCGGCGCCGGCGGTGCCCTTGGTCAGGTTGTCGAGCGCGGCGACGACGATCAGCAGGCCGGCGTCGGCGTCGACGGTGACGGCGAGCTGCACGGCGTTGGACCCGACCACCGAGCCGGTGGCCGGCAGGACGCCCTCGGGGAGCAGCTGCACGAACGGCTCGTCGCCGTAGGCCTTCTCGTACACGGCACGGGCCTCGGCGGCGGTCGCGGTGGTCGGTGCGGTGCAGGTGGCGAGGATGCCGCGCGGCATGGGTGCGAGGACGGGGGTGAAGGAGACGGAGACCTCGGTGCCGGCGAGGGCGGAGAGGTTCTGCTTGATCTCCGGGGTGTGCCGGTGGACGCCGCCGATGCCGTAGGCGCGGACCGAGCCCATCACCTCGGAGCCGAGCAGGTCGACCTTGGGGGACTTGCCGGCGCCGGAGGTGCCGGAGACCGCGACGATCTGCACCTTCGGTTCGACGATGCCGGCGGCGACCGCCGGGGCCAGCGCGAGCGAGGCGGACGTCGGGTAGCAGCCGGGCACCGCGATGCGGGTGGCGCCGACGAGCTGCTCGCGTTTGCCGGGGAGTTCGGGCATGCCGTAGGGCCAGGTGCCGGCGTGCTCGCCGCCGTACCAGCGTTCCCAGTCGTCGCTGGATTCGAGCCGGAAGTCGGCGCCGCAGTCGATGACGACGGTGGTGTCCGGGAGTTGTTCGGCGATGACCGCCGAGTGCCCGTGGGGCAGGCCGAGGAAGACGACGTCGTGACCGGTGAGGGTGTCGAGGTCGGTGGCGCCGAGGACGCGGTCGGCGAGGGGCAGCAGGTGCGAGTGGAACTCGCGGAGGGTCGCGCCGGCGTTGCCGCCGGCGGTCAGTGCGCCGATGACGAGGGAGCCGTCCTGGTAGGCGGGGTGCCCGAGGAGCAGGCGGAGGACTTCGCCGCCCGCGTAGCCGCTGGCGCCCGCCACCGCGACCCGAATCGGCGACTGCGGCGTCGCCGTGAATGCCGGTGAGTTACCCATACGATTCATTATGCACGGCGATGCAAATTTATTCACTCACGGGTCGCCGGAACGCCCACCCCCACCCGAGCGAATGTATCGCTCGTCTCCTTCAACCGAATGAACGGTACATTCGCTCGGAAACGGGATGGGCGGCGGGCAGCCGGCGGTGGATCAGGAACTCATCGAACGCCGGATCTCGGCGAGCTTGTCGGCGGCCGCCTTCTTCCTGTCCTCGAACTCCTCCTCGAGCGTGCGCGCGGGTTCGGTCTCCCGGGCCAGTTCCTCCGCACCCATCGCGGTGCCGAGACGCTTCTCGATCTTGTCGCGGACCGCCTCGAAGGTGGGCACCCCCGCCTCGGTGTAGCCGGTGACCTCCTCGATCGACGGTGCGCGCACCACACCTTCGGCGGGTGTCACGTCGGGCACCGACGGGGACGGTTCGACCTCCGGTTCGGGGTCGGCGGGCGTCACGTCCGGGATGTCCGGGCCCGGCGGCACGTCGGGCACGGTCGGCGAATTCGGTTCGGCCGGAGTCACATCCGGAACCGGGTGGTCGGGCCGCTCGGGTTCGGGAGCACGGTCGGGGTCGCGCGGGTCCGTGGTCATGGTTCCAGGCTACGTCGCCGGTCGGGGCGCTGTCCCCCATCGCCGCCGACGCAGCGGCCGCGTCGGAATCCTGTCGATTCCCGGGATCGAGGTGGGCACGCACACCCCCGACGGCTACATACGTGCCCACCCGACCATCATCCGCGCAGTTGCGCTCCGACTGCAGCCGACGCGGAAGCCACCGCGGCGTCGCGGGCCGCGCTCGCCTCGTCCTCGGTGAGGGTGCGGTCCGGAGCGCGGAACCGCAACGCGAACGCCAGCGACTTGCGGTCCTCCCCGACCTGGGCGCCTTCGAACACGTCGAACAGGCGCACGTCCTCGAGCAGATCGCCGCCCCCGGCGCGCAGCGCCGCCTCGACCGACGCCGCGGGCACGGCCTTGTCGACGACGACCGCGACATCCTGCAACACCGGCGGGAACGGCGACACGACGGGCGCCGGCAGCGACTCGACGATCGGCAGGGCATCGAGATTCAGCTCGAACGCGCAGGTGCGGGCCGGCAGACCGGCACGCTCGATCACCGCGGGGTGCAGCTCACCGGCATGTCCGACGACCTCACCGTCGACGACCAGTTCGGCGCAGCGGCCCGGATGCCACGGCAGGTAGCGGGCGACGCGACGCTCGATCCGCACCCCGGCCGCCGCCGCGACCGTCTCGGCCGCCGCGAAGGCATCCACCGCGTCGGCGGCGCGACCGGAACCCCACGGACCGGCGGGCTCACGCAGCCCGCACAGCACACCGCCGATGTGCACCGGCTGCTTCGGCAGCGACCGCTCCAGCATGGCGATCTCCTCGTCGGTGGGCCGACGATCCACCGGCAGGACCGGGACCGGGCCGGTCTCGGCGCCGGGCAGCACGACCTGCGCGATCGAGAACAGCGACAGGTCCCGCTGGCCGCGGGCGACGTTGCGCGAGAGCACCTCGAGCAGACCCGGCAGCAGCGTCGTCGCGAGCTCGGGACGATCCGATTCGAGCGGGTTGAGCACCTTGGTGGTGTGGCGGCGCGGGTCGTCGGCGTCCAGACCCCACGTGTCGAACACGTGCGCGGGCAGGAACACCGGCGCCAGGACCTCGACGTACCCGTCGGACGCCAGGGCCCGGCCCACGGCGCGGCGGCGCTTCTGCGACGGGGTGAGACCGCGGCCCGCGGGGGCGGCGGGCAGCACCGACGGGATCTGCTCGAGACCCTCGAGGCGCAGCACCTCCTCGACCAGGTCGGCGGGCTGACGCAGGTCCGGGCGCCACGACGGCGGGGTCACGACGAGCTGGCCGTGCCCGTCCACCCCGACACCGACCTCGACGGCGCAACCGATCTGGGTGAGTCGCCGCGCGGCGGTGCCGTTCGGGTAGGTGACCCCGGCGACCCGGTCCGGAAGGTCGATGTCCATGCGGATCGTGACCGGCTCGACCGGGACCGACACGTCGGTCAGGAGCGGTTCGACCCGGCCACCGGCGATCTCCACCAGCAGCGACGCCGCCCGGTCCAGGGCGGGCAGTGCCACCTCGGGGTCGACGTTGCGTTCGAAGCGCTTACCGGCCTCGCTGGACAGCTTGTGCCGACGATTGCCGCGGAACACCGCCAGCGGATCCCAGGTGGCCGCCTCGAGCAGCACGTCGGTGGTGGTGTCGCCGACCTCGGTGGTGGCGCCGCCCATGATGCCCGCCAGCGAGATGACACCGGAGTCGTCGGTGATGACGACGTCCTCGGGATCGAGGACGCGCTCGACACCGTCGAGGGTGGTGAGCTTCTCGCCCGCGCGGGCCCGGCGGATGACGAGCTCACCCTGCAGGGTCGCCGCGTCGAACGCGTGCAGCGGCTGACCGAGCTCGAGCATCACGTAGTTGGTGACGTCGACCGCGGGGCTGATCGGGCGCACCCCGGCGGTGAGCAGACGACGCTGCAGCCACCACGGCGACACCGCGTCGGGATCGATGCCGGTGACCTTCCGTGCCGCGAACCGGGTGGCGCCGGACTCGGGTTCGAGCCGGATCGGGTAGGCCTCGCCGTCGGCCGGGTTCGGGGTGACCTGCGCCGGGTCGGAGAACTCGAGGTCGAACCCGCACGCGAGTTCGCGGGTCAGGCCGCGCACCGAGAAGCAGTAGCCGCGGTCCGGGGTGATGTTCAGTTCGATGACCGTGTCGCCGAGGCCGAGCAGGTCGTTGGCGTCTGTGCCGGGCTCCGCGCTGCCCTCCTCGAGCACGAGGATGCCGGAGTGGTCCTTGCCGATCCCGAGTTCGGCGATCGAGCAGATCATGCCGTCGGACACCTGCCCGTAGGTCTTGCGGGTCGCGATGACGAAGTCGCCGGGCAGGACCGCGCCGGGCAGCGCGACCACGACGAGGTCGCCCTCGGTGAAGTTGCGGGCGCCGCACACGATGCCGCGCGGCTCGGCTTCACCGACGTCGACCCGGCAGAACCGGATGGGCTTCTTGAATTCGGTGAGCTCCGTGATCTCGACGACCCGGCCGACGACGAGGTTGTCGATGCGGTCGAGGGTGTCGACCTCCTCGACCTCGAGACCGACCCGGACGAATCCCGCGTCGAGCTCCTCGGCGGTGACGTTCCATTCCGGGGTGGAACGCTGCAGGATCTCGGTCAGCCAGGACTGCGCTACTCGCACGTGAGTTCAGCTTTCTCGTTCGTTCGATTCTCGGGGGTGGTCGGGTTTGGGGCGGGCGTCAGCCCTGCACGCCGAACGGCAGCGTGAACCGCACGTCGCCTTCGACGATGTCGCGCATGTCGGAGATGCCGTTGCGGAACTGCAGGGTGCGCTCGAGTCCCATGCCGAACGCGAATCCGCTGTAGACGTCGGGGTCGATGCCGCAGGCGCGCAGCACGTTGGGGTTGACCATGCCGCAGCCGCCCCACTCGACCCAGCCGGCGCCGCCCTTCTTGTTCGGGAACCACACGTCGACCTCGGCCGACGGCTCGGTGAACGGGAAGTAGTTCGGCCGCATGCGGGTGCGGGTGTCGGGACCGAACAGCGCGCGGGCGAACGCGTCGAGGGTGCCGCGCAGGTGCGCCATCGTCAGGCCCTTGTCGACCGCGAGGCCTTCGATCTGCGAGAACACCGGGGTGTGGGTGGCGTCGAGCTCGTCGGTGCGGAAGGTGCGCCCCGGGCACACCACGTAGATGGGGATCTCGCGGGACAGCATGGTCCGCACCTGCACCGGGGAGGTGTGGGTGCGCAGCACCTGCCGCGAATCCTCGGGGGCGATGTGGAAGGTGTCCTGCATGGTCCGCGCCGGGTGGTCCGGCAGGAAGTTCAGGGCGTCGAAGTTGAAGTGCTCGGTCTCGACCTCCGGGCCCTCGGCCACCTCCCAGCCCATCGCGACGAACACGTCGGAGACCTGCTCGGAGATGATCGTGATCGGGTGGCGGGCGCCGACGGCGCGGCGATTCGCCGGCAGGGTCACGTCGATCGCCTCGGCGACGAGGACCGCGGCGTCACGTTCCGCCTGCAGCTGCGCCTTGCGCTCGTCGAACGCGGCCTGCACGGCGGTGCGGTGCGCGTTGACCCGCTTGCCCGCGTCGGCGCGTTCGTTGCCGGGCAGCGATCCGAGCGCCCGCTTCGCGAGCGAGATGGGCGCCTTGTCGCCGAGGTGCTCGATCTTCGCCTGGGCGAGCGCGTCGAGGTCGGTGGCGGCGGCGAACGCTTCCTGCGCGGCCTTCTCGGCGGCGGCGAGCGCTTCCTCGGCCAGCGCGCTGGGGTCCACTGCCGGCGGCGTGCCGCCCTCATTCTTGGCCACGACCGGTGCAACTCCTTCTTCCGGCGAACGTTTTCTGTCGGGTGCCGCCGGAACCGGATCCCGGCAGCACAACACACAAATCCTAGGTGATGGGTCCGTGCACGCGATGCTGCACCCGCGCGCTGGCATACAGGCAGATGGCGGCGGCGGTCGCCAGGTTCAGCGATTCGGCGCGGCCCCGGATGGGGATCCGCACCCGATGATCGGCGCGGGCGGCGATCTGCGGGTCCAATCCGTGGGCCTCGTTACCGAACAGCCAGGCGGTGGGCGCGGCGAGCAGCTCGTCGGCGTCGTCGAGATTCACTTCGCCGTCCGCGGCGGTGGCGAGCACCTGCAGACCGGCGTCGGCGAGCGCACCGAGCACGCGGTCGGTGTCGCGCTCCCGGGCGACCGGCAGGTGGAACACGCTGCCCGCGGAGGAACGCACACACTTGCCGTTGTGCGGGTCGACGCTGTCGCCGGCGAGGATCACGCCGTCGGCGCCGACGGCGTCGGCGACCCGGATGACGGTGCCCGCGTTGCCGGGCTCCCCCACCGCGACGGGCACCGCGAGGAGCCGGGCCTGCGCGGACAGCGCCCAGTCGAGGGGCACGTCGAGCAGGTCGCACACGGCGACGACGCCGGGCGGGGTGACGGTGTCCGACAGTCGCTCGGCGGCGCGGTCGGTGACGAGCGAGACACGGACGCGGCGACGGTGCGCGGCGTCGAGCAGACCCGGATAGCGGTCGGCCGCGGCGGCGGTGACGAACACCTCGTGCACGGTCGCGGTTTCGAGCGCCTCGGCGACCGAGTTCTCCCCCTCGGCGAGGAAGCGGCCGGCCTTGCGGCGTTCGGCGGTACGCAGCAGTTTCACAGCAGAAACGACCCGTGGAGTGCGCTCGGTGAGCGGATCCACGGGTCGCTTCTGTGCTGTCGTGTCGTTCAGCGCTGCGCTCAGGCGGCCGGAGCGTTCACGTCGGCCGGCAGGGCGGCCTTGGCGACGGCGACCAGGCCCGCGAACGCCTCGGCGTCGGAGACGGCGAGCTCGGCGAGGATCTTGCGGTCGACCTCGACACCGGCGGCCTTGAGGCCCTGGATGAACCGGTTGTAGGTGATGTCGTTGGCGCGGGCAGCGGCGTTGATGCGGCTGATCCACAGCTTGCGGAAGTCACCCTTGCGCGCACGACGGTCGCGGTAGGCGTAGGTCAGCGAGTGAAGCTGCTGCTCCTTGGCCTTGCGGTACAGCCGCGAGCGCTGCCCGCGGTAGCCCTTGGAAGCCTCGAGAATCGAACGGCGCTTCTTCTGGGCGTTGACTGCCCTCTTCACGCGTGCCACTGATATGTCCTGTCAGTTTCGGGGGGCAGATTCTCGCCCCCGGGATGGTCGGTCGGGAAAGCTCAGATGTCGAGCAGGCGCTTGATGCGCGGCGCGTCGACGTCGGCGACGACGGCCTTGCCGTCGAGGCGACGGGTGACCCGCGAGGACTTGTGCTCGAGCAGGTGGCGGCGGCCGGCCTTCTGGCGCAGGATCTTCCCGCTGCCGGACACCTTGAATCGCTTCGCGGTGCCGCTGTGGGTCTTCGACTTGGGCATGGAGTCCTCAGTTCTTCCGGTTGTTCGGGTACGTCTAACTCACGCAGCACCGGCTGTGCTGCCCGAGCGGTCAGCTGGTCTGCGTGTCGCCCTGCTCGGTCGTCGGCTGCTCGGCGGCAGGCGCGGGAGCGGCCGGAGCGGACTTGGCGGTGTTGGCCTGGGCTGCTTCCTGGGCCTTCACGCGGGTCTTCGCGCCCTTGTGCGGGGCCAGCACCATGGTCATGTTGCGGCCGTCCTGCTTCGGAGCGGTCTCGATGAAGCCGAGATCGGCCACGTCGGCACCCAGACGCTGCAGCAACCGGAATCCGAGTTCCGGACGCGACTGCTCGCGGCCACGGAACATGATGGTGACCTTGACCTTCGACCCGGCCTCGAGGAAGCGAACGACGTTGCGCTTCTTGGTCTCGTAGTCGTGGTCGTCGATCTTCGGCCGGAGCTTCTGCTCCTTGATCACGGTCAGCTGCTGGTTCTTGCGCGATTCGCGCGCCTTCTGCGCGGCCTCGTACTTGAACTTGCCGTAGTCCATGATCTTGCACACGGGCGGGCGGGCGTCGGGGGCCACCTCGACCAGATCGAGGTCGGCTTCGTATGCCAGGCGGAGTGCATCTTCAACACGCACGATTCCGACCTGTTCACCACCCGGTCCGACGAGTCGGACCTCGGGAACTCGGATGCGTTCGTTGATGCGGGTCTCAGCGCTGATGGGGCCTCCTAGGTAGAGCGGTGCGGTCTGTTGACCGCGCCGCAGCACGTGGGCCCGACATTCCTCGACGAAAAGACCCCGCTGCGGCGCCGAAGCTCCACACGGGGTCCGATTACCGACCGGCCCGACGAACCGGCAGCCGGGGCTGCACCGTCGTCGCTCACCTGGGAAGGCGAGTCACCCACGGCACCGAGGTGCGGGGCGGACCGGACCACTGAGCTGCAACGATGTGCCGCCAGAGGTGGGAGTCGGACTCCACTTTGCTGCCCACGCGTGTTCCACGTGGGCGGTCGTGGCATCCACAGTAGCAAATCTGCACGTGAGGATCGAATCGGGCGCTTCCCCACCCGACCCGCGAGCGATCCGGAGGGACCGGGATGGAATCCTCGACGGTATGACCGACACCCCCGAGTCGCCCGCCGACGACGTTCGCCACCTCGCCGAGATTCCCGCCGTCGAGGTGATCAGCCGCGCCGCCGTGATGCTGATGAGCTCCGCCGCCGAGAAACTGGGCCTCGGTGACGAGAACCCCGACGACAGCGCCCACCTGGACCTCGACGAGGCGCGCCGGGTCATCACCGCGCTCGCCGGCCTGGTCACCGCGTCCGTCGAGTACCTCGGCCCGCACGCCGGCCCGATGCGGGAAGGCCTGCAGGCGCTGCAGAAGGCGTTCCGGGAGGCGTCGGCGCATCCCGACGAGCCCGGCAAGGGCCCCGGCGAGAAGTACACCGGCCCCGTCTACTGACCTCGAGGATCCCGACGCCGGTTGCACGAGAGCGCGCCGACTTGCTCGTGTGCAGGTCGGCGTGCCCTCCCGGTGAGTCGAGCCGCGCCGCGTCGGCGCCTGTCGGCTATCCGACCGCGGCGGCCTTCCTCGGGGCGCGCTTGCGGGCGGGCTTGCGGACCGGTTCCGACGCCGGTGCGGCGCCGAGCGCTTCGGCGAGGAACCGGCCGGTGTAGCTGCCCTCGGTTGCCGCGATCTCCTCGGGGGTGCCCTGCGCGACGACGGTGCCGCCGCCCGATCCGCCCTCCGGTCCCATGTCGATGACCCAGTCCGCGGTCTTGATGACGTCGAGGTTGTGCTCGATGACGATGACCGTGTTGCCCTTGTCGACGAGCCCGTTGATGACGCCGAGGAGTTTGCGGATGTCCTCGAAGTGCAGGCCCGTTGTCGGCTCGTCGAGCACGTAGACGGTGCGTCCGCTCGACCGCTTCTGCAGTTCGGCAGCGAGCTTGACGCGCTGCGCCTCACCACCGGAGAGGGTGGGCGCCGGCTGCCCGAGCCGCACGTAGCCGAGCCCGACGTCCACGAGCGTCTTGAGGTAGCGGTGGATGGAGGTGACCGGCTGGAAGAACTCGGCGGCCTCCTCGATCGGCATGTCGAGCACCTCGGCGATGTTCTTGCCCTTGTAGTGCACCTCGAGGGTTTCGCGGTTGTAGCGGGCGCCGTGGCACACCTCGCACGGCACGTACACGTCCGGCAGGAAGTTCATCTCGATCTTGAGGGTGCCGTCGCCGGAGCACGCCTCGCACCGGCCGCCCTTGACGTTGAACGAGAACCGCCCCTGCTGGTACCCGCGCACCTTCGCCTCGGTGGTCTGCGAGAACAGGGTGCGGATCTTGTCGAACACACCGGTGTAGGTCGCCGGGTTCGACCGCGGGGTGCGGCCGATCGGTGACTGGTCGACCTGGACGAGCTTGTCGAGCTGGTCGAGCCCGTTGACGCGGGTGTGCCGGCCCGGCACCTGGCGGGCGCCGTTGAGCTTGTTCGCCATCACCGTCGCGAGAATGTCGTTGACCAGCGTGGACTTGCCGGAGCCGGACACCCCGGTGACGCTGGTGAGCACGCCGAGCGGGAACGACACGTCGATGCCGCGCAGATTGTTCTCCCGGGCCCCGACGACCGTGACCTGACGCTTGCGGTCGATCGGCCGGCGCAGCGGCGGCACCTCGATGCTCTTGCGTCCGGACAGGTACGCGCCGGTCAGCGACTCGGTGTTGTCCAGCAGCTGCTTGTACGTTCCGGTGTGCACGACCCGACCGCCGTGCTCACCGGCGAACGGCCCGATGTCGACGACCCAGTCGGAGGCGCGGATGGTGTCCTCGTCGTGCTCGACGACGATCAGGGTGTTGCCGAGATCCCGCAGCCGCGTGAGGGTTTCGATGAGGCGACGGTTGTCGCGCTGGTGCAGGCCGATGGACGGTTCGTCCAGCACGTACAGCACACCGACCAGGCCGGAACCGATCTGCGTGGCGAGCCGGATGCGCTGCGCCTCACCGCCGGAGAGGGTCGCGGCCGCGCGCGAGAGGGTGAGGTATTCGAGACCGACGTCGAGCAGGAACCCGAGACGGGCCTGCACCTCCTTGAGCACCGACCCGGCGATGGCCTCCTCGCGGGGGCCGAGGGTCAGGCTGTTCAGGAACGCCGAGCACTCACCGATCGACAGGTCGCACACCTCGGCGATGGACTTGTGCCCGCCGTCGGCGGCGATCGTCACCGACAGGATCTCCGGCCGCAGCCGCGCGCCGTCGCACGCGGGGCACGGGATGTCCCGCATGTAGCCGTCGTAGCGTTCCTTCATCTGCTCGGACTCGGTCTGCTCGAGTCGTCGATGCAGGAACGGCATGACGCCCTCGAACTCGGCGTAGTACGAGCGAACCCGGCCGTAGCGGTTCTTGTAGCGGACGTGCACCTGCTCGGTGCTGCCCTCGAGGATCGCCTTACGGGCCTTGGCCGGCAGCTTGTTCCACGGGGTCGACAGGTCGAAGCCCATGATGTCGCCGAGACCGGACAGCAACCGGTTGAAGTACTCGGAACTCTGCCCCACCGACCACGGGGCGATCGCGCCGTCTTCGAGGGTGCACTCCGGGTCGGGCACCACGAGATCCGGGTCGACCTCCTTGCGGACACCGAGACCCGTGCACTCGGGGCAGGCTCCGTACGGCGAGTTGAACGAGAACGAGCGGGGCTCGAGATCGTCGATGGACAGCGGATGCGCATTGGGGCAGGCAAGCTTCTCGGAGAAGCGTCGCTCCCGATCCGGGGCGTTCTCGTCACGGTCGACGAAGTCGAGCACGACGATGCCCTCGGCCAGGCGCAGCGCCGTCTCGATCGAGTCGGTGAGCCGCTGCTTGGCGGTGGGCTTGACGGCGAGGCGGTCGACGACGACCTCGATGTCGTGCTTCTCCTGCTTCTTCAGCTTCGGCGGGTCGGTCAGCGGATACACGACGCCGTCGACGCGCACGCGGGCGAAGCCCTGGATGGTGAGCTGCTCGAACAGGTCGACGAACTCGCCCTTGCGGGTGCGCACGACCGGCGCGAGGACCTGAAACTTCAGTCCCGGTTCCATGTCGAGCACCTGGTCGACGATCTGCTGCGGCGTCTGCCGCGCGATCTGCTCACCGCAGACCGGGCAGTGCGGGGTACCGGCGCGGGCGTACAGCAGACGCAGATAGTCGTAGACCTCGGTGATGGTGCCGACCGTCGACCGCGGGTTGCGGTTGGTGGACTTCTGGTCGATGGACACCGCCGGGGACAGGCCTTCGATGAAGTCGACGTCGGGCTTGTCCATCTGGCCGAGGAACTGGCGTGCGTACGCGGACAGCGATTCGACGTACCGCCGCTGCCCCTCGGCGAAGATCGTGTCGAACGCGAGGCTCGACTTGCCGGAGCCGGACAGCCCGGTGAACACGATGAGGCTGTCCCGGGGGAGGTCCACGTTGATTCCGCGCAGGTTGTGCTCCCGTGCACCTCGCACGATCAGGCGATCCGCCACGCCACGTCCTTCCTTCGGACCCCGCGCCTGGTGGGCGCGCACCGTCCGGTTGCATTTCGAGGAGCCGGCGCCGAATCACGCGACACCGGACTGTGCCATGGTAGGCGCGCCCACCGACACGTTCGCGTTCGCAGCCTCCTCACCTCGGCAGATGTTCCCCGGCGGTAATCTCTGGCACATGACGAAGCAGCCCGTGACCATCGACGACCACTACACCGGGGAGGTCTCCCCCGGCGGCCCCGCGCAGCGCCGCACGATCCCCGGCGCGACCATCGTCAAGCTCTCCGTCGGCCAGATGGACAACAACACCTACCTCATCACCGATTCCGCCACCGGCAAGTCGCTGTTCATCGACGCCGCGAACGAGCCGGATCTGCTGGTGAGTTACCTCGCCGAGAACGCCCCGAAACTCGAGCTGATCGTCACCACGCACCAGCACTGGGATCACTGGCAGGGGCTCGAGAAGGTCGCCGACGCCACGGGTGTGCCGACCGCCGCGCATCCGCTCGACGCCGAGCCGCTGCCCGTCACGCCCGACCGCCTGCTCATGGAAGGCGACACCGTCGAGATCGGTGAGCTGTCGCTCGAGGTGCTGCACCTGTCGGGGCACACCCCGGGCTCGATCGCGCTGGTCCTCGAGGAGCAGGGCACGGGCCGCCACCACGTGTTCACCGGCGACTGCCTGTTCCCCGGCGGTATCGGCAAGACCGCGGACCACGAGAAGTTCACCTCGCTGCTCGACGACGTCGAGACGAAGCTGTTCGGCCGCTTCGGCGACGACACCGTCATCTACCCGGGGCACGGCAAGGACTCGACGCTCGGCGCCGAGCGTCCGCATCTCGGCGAGTGGCGGGAACGCGGCTGGTAACTGCGGCCCGACATCCGTTCCGGCGCGACCCGCAAAACGGTCCGAGATCGGTGCGGAAATCGCCGGAATCGGCTTGGGGTCGCTCGTTGCGAGTACCCTCGGACCGCATGAGGCGGTCGCTCCGTCCAGTAGGGGCCCGGTGACGCCGTGGTGGATCTCGTTCTCGGCCCGTTACTTCGGCACGTCGGGGCTACGGACGCCACGGTGTGGGTGGAGACGTCTGCCCCGTGCACCGTGCAGGTCCTCGGCAACTCGGAGAAGACGTGGACGGTGGCAGGCCACCACTATGCCCTCGTCTCGGTCGAAGGCTTGGAGCCGGGATCCACCACGCCCTACGAGGTGCGTCTGGACGGGCGCGAGGTGTGGCCACATGCCGGCGACGACCCGTCCCGGATTCGGACCCTCGGTGCCGGCGACCGGTTCGTCCTGGCGTTCGGCTCGTGTCGCGTGGCGACGGCCCCGGACGACGAGGATTCGTCCGCACTGGGGACCGATGCTCTCGTGGCCTACGCGCAGCGTATGCGCGCACGCTCCCCCGAAGAGTGGCCCGACGCCCTGTTGTTGCTCGGCGACCAGGTGTATGCCGACGAACTGTCGCCGGAAATGCGGCGGCGTGTCGGCGAGCGGCACGATCTGTCGGAACCACCGGGCGCGCAGGTGCGGAACTTCGAGGAATACACCTGGCTGTATTCCCAATCGTGGTCCGAACCCGACGTCCGTTGGCTGTTGTCGACCGTGCCGACCTCGATGATCTTCGACGACCACGACGTGCACGACGACTGGAACACCTCGCACCTGTGGCGGACCGAAGTGGAGGCCTCGTCGTGGTGGGAGGAACGGATCGTCGGCGCCCTCATGTCGTACTGGATCTATCAGCACCTCGGGAATCTTTCACCGAAGGAACTGTCCGAGGACGCGCTCTACGACCGTGTCCGCAACTGCGGGGGTGATGCCGAACCGATTCTCCGCGCCTTCGCGTCCGATGCGGACGAGGAAGCGGACGGCGCTTCCGGCGCGCGGTGGTCCTACCGGCGGGATTTCGGTTCGGTGCGGGTGCTGATGATCGATTCGCGGTGTGGCCGGGTCCTCACCGCCGACCGCCGGGAGATGGTGTCGGATCCGGAGTTCGACTGGATCGAAAGCCAGACCGAGGGCGACTACGATCACCTGCTCATCGGGACGTCGTTGCCCTGGTTGCTTCCGCGTGCCATGCACGACGTCGAAGCGTGGGACGAGTTGCTCGCATCCGGCGCGCGCGGTGAACGGCTCGGGCGGTGGGCCGAAAAGCTCCGCCGCGGTGCGGATCTCGAGCATTGGTCGGCATTCCGCGACTCGTTCGACCGTGTCGCCCGGCTGCTGGCGGAAGTCGGCAGTGGACGCCGCTCGGGACCGTCCGATGTCACCCCGGCGACGGTGTGCGTGCTGTCGGGCGACGTGCACCACGCATACGCCGCTCGTGCCCACTTCCGCGTCCCTATGAGCGCAGCGATCTACCAGTTGACGTGCTCGCCGCTGCACAACCATGTTCCGGCAGCGGTTCGAGTGGCGTTCCGAGTTGCCTGGAGCCGCACAGCAGAACGCTGCGTACGTGCGGTTCTCGGGCTGGTGATGCCCGTACCGACCACCTCCATCACCTGGAGCAAGGCAGCCGGTCCGACATTCGGAAACCAGGTCGCCACGCTCCGAGTCGAAGGTCGCGCTGCGCATCTGACCATCGAGCGGACAGCGACAGCTCGCGGCGCACACCATTTCGAGACGGTCGCCGAGCTCGGCTTGTCTTCCGACGGACCCCGCGCCGGGCAGCCACCCTCCGACGCGCACCGCCGACGGCGACGAAACCCGGCGACGCGGTGGCGTGCAGCGAGGACAGTCCGGGAAATCTGACTGCTCCGGGCTTATCGATGCTGCTCTCCCGTGGTGCCGTCCTGCGACTGCCCTTCGCCCGTCGTCGGGCCGTCCTCCGACTCGACGAGGTGGGCAAACGCGGTACCCGAGACCATCCCGCGGGTTCCCGGCACCGTTACCGTAGGTCTGGCACCGGGCTCGTACATCTGCTGAATCTCGTGTGCCCGTTCCTGCGCACTACGTTTCGTGTCGTCGTCGAGGTCGTCGTATTCGTCGGGTTTCCGATCTTCGTCCACAGCATTCGCTCCAATCGTCACTTGCCCGCGGAACAGGGTCTAAGGTCCAGACTCCTCTCTCGGCGGTACCGGGACACCGTTTCGGCCCGACCGATCTCGGTCCGGCCTGCCGGTGGTCCGGTCCGCGGCCCAGCAGTTTCGTGTACCAGCCTTCGCCGAATGCGAGGTCGTCCGTCAGCAATGCCGTGTAGAGCTTGTGGAGGTTCATTTGTTCGTCGAATCGCTGGACGCAACTGCGACAAGCTCGGCCAGGTGCTGCAGCGAATTGGTGAGATGGTCCGGACCGAACGGCGGGAACCCGATGTGGTCCCGGATGTGCTGCGGCACCGCCGACCAGTCGTAGACGAGCGTCACCTCGGTCTCCGACGGACCGAGCGGCACCAGCTCGTAACTCCAACTCCAGCCGCCGAACTCCAGGTGCCCGTCGTCCTTCTCCTCCCCCGTCCGCCAGCCGATGGCGCGCGGCGGATCGAGCACGTGCACCTGATTGGCCACCTTGTAGTAACCGTTCACCTGGCGGGGGTGGTACATGTCCATCCGGAAGACCTGCCCCACCTCGGTCAACGGCGCCCGGTCGGCGGCGTCCTGCACCCAGCCGGTGCCGTCGATCGCCGAATGGGTGGTCGGGTCGGCAAGCACCGCGAACACCCGCGCGGCCGGCGCGGCGACGATCAGGGTGGCAGTCACGTTCTCTCGGTGTGCGGTGTGCATGGCAGTGTCCCGTCGTTTGGTGCCCCCGCCTGCGCGGAACGCGATGGTTCTTCATGCAGACCGTGGGGCGCGGCGGAAATCATCGCTCGGAGGGGAGGAATCTGCACCTGCGATGCAGCGAACTCGACTTCCGGGACAGGCGCCGCGGATAGAATCGAGAATCCGCGACGGCATGGGGGGCTCTCGGTTAGGAGCTGCTCGGATGACCGATCAAGCGAAACTCCTCGACTACCTGAAGAGGGTGACCGCCGAGCTCTACCAGGTGAAAGAGAAGCTTCGCGAGTCCGAGGCCGTGCGCCACGAACCGATCGCCGTCATCGGGATGGGTTGCCGCTTCCCCGGTGGGGTGCGCTCGCCCGAGGACCTGTGGCAGCTGGTGGAATCCGGCTCGGAGACCGTCACCGGCTTCCCCGAGGACCGCGGCTGGAATTCGGCCGAACTCTACGATCCGAAGGCCGAGCAAGCCGGCAAGACCTACACGCTGCAGGGCAGCTTCCTCGACGACCCGGCAGGATTCGATCCCGAGGTCTTCGGCATCTCGCCGCGCGAAGCGCTCGCCATGGACCCGCAGCAGCGGCTCCTGCTCGAAACCAGCTGGGAGACCTTCGAACATGCCGGCCTGGATCCGCGGTCGGTGCACGGCTCCCGGGTCGGGGTGTTCACCGGGCTGTCCGGTATCGACTACGCGGCGCGGGCCGGGGGCCGTCCACCCGCGGACCTCGAGGGGTACTTCATCACCGGCAATGCCATGAGTGTCGCCTCCGGCCGGGTGGCGTACAGCTTCGGCCTGTCCGGACCGGCGATCACCGTCGACACCGCATGCTCGTCGTCGCTGGTGTCCATCCACCTCGCCATGCAGGCGCTGCGGGGCGGTGAGTGCGAGCTGGCCCTGGCGGGTGGGGCGACCGTCATGGCGACGCCGGGGGTGTTCGTGGAGTTCAGTCGCCAGCGTGGTCTGGCCCCCGACGGTCGGTGCAAGGCGTTCTCGGCCGCCGCCGACGGCACCGCGTGGGGCGAGGGCGCAGCGATGATCGCGTTGGAACGGCTGTCCGACGCACAGCGCCACGGCCGGCGGATCCTCGCCGTGGTCCGGGGCAGCGCGATCAACCAGGACGGCGCCAGCAACGGCCTGACCGCACCGAACCGGCAGGCCCAGGAGCGCGTGATCCGGCAGGCGCTGACCGATGCCGGGCTCGGTCCGGGCGACGTCGACGTGGTCGAGGCGCACGGCACCGGCACCACCCTGGGCGATCCGATCGAGGCGTCCGCCCTGCTGGCGACGTACGGCCGCGACCGTTCCACCGGCCGGCCGCTGTGGCTCGGCTCGGTGAAATCGAATCTCGGGCACACCCAGGCCGCTGCCGGGGTGGCCGGGGTGATGAAGATGATCCTGGCGATGCGACACGGCGTCCTGCCGAAGACCCTGCACGTCGACCGGCCCACCCCGCACGTCGACTGGTCCGCCGGATCCGTGTCCCTGCTGACCGAGAACCGGGAGTGGCCCGACCTCGACCGGCCTCGCCGGGCGGCGGTGTCCTCGTTCGGGATCAGCGGCACCAACGCGCACGTCGTCCTGGAGCAGTCCCCACCGGCCGAGGCCCCCGTCACGAGCATTCCCGCGGGTGAGGTCGTGACCTGGTGCGTGTCGGGCCACACCGAATCCGCGCTGCGGGCGCAGGCCGGGCGGTTACGCGAGTATCTGGCTGCCCACCCCGACCTGCCTCCTGCCGCGGTGGCCGGGGCGCTGCTGAACTCGCGTGCCACCTTCGACCACCGCGCCGCCGTGATCGGCGCACGGTCCGAGACCCTGCTCGGCGGCCTCGACGCGCTCGCCCGCGGCGCCCCGAGCGCCGACGTCGTCACCGGCGTGGCAGCGGAGGCCGGTGACCGGCCGGTGTTCGTCTTCCCCGGCCAGGGTTCGCAGTGGGTCGGCATGGCCGCGGACCTGCTGGACACCTCGCCGGTGTTCGCCGAGACCGTGCGCGCATGCGCCGAGGCGCTGGCGCCACACACGACGTTCGCGCTGCTCGACGTCCTGCGCGACCGAGACCCGGCGTCGCTGGACCGCGTCGACGTGGTGCAACCGGCGCTGTTCGCGATGATGGTCGGGCTCGCCGAGTTGTGGCGCTCTCACGGCGTCGAACCCGCGGCGGTGATTGGGCATTCGCAGGGTGAGATCGCCGCCGCCTACGTCGCCGGCGCGCTGAGCCTGTCCGACGCAGCGCTGGTCGTCGCCGCGCGCAGCAGGGTGATCGCGGCGTCGGCGCGGCGCGGCGGCGGGATGGCGTCGGTGGCGCTGCCCGCGGACGCGGTGCGGGACGCGATCGCCCCCTGGGCCGGCGCCGTCGAGGTGGCAGCGGTCAACGGGCCGACCGCGACGGTGGTGTCCGGTCCGGTCGAGGCGCTCGACGACCTGGTCGCGCGGTGGCGGGACGACGGCGTCCAGGCCCGCCGGATCGCGGTGGAATACGCGTCGCACTGCGCGGACATTTCGGTTCTGCGCGAACCGATCCTCGACGTATTGGCCCCGATCCGGGCCCGTCGGTCGAGGATCCCGTTCTACTCGGCGGTGACCGGCGGTGAACTGGACGGTGCCACGCTCGACGCCGACTACTGGTATCGCAATCTGCGCCACCCGGTCCGCTTCGAGCACGCGACGAAATCGCTGGCGGCGGACGGGTATCGCTTGTTCGTCGAGTCGTGCAGCCATCCCGTCCTGACCGTGCCGATGCAGGAAACGCTCGACGCGGAGGGCGTCGCCGGACATGTCGTCGGCACTCTCCGGCGCGACCGGGCGGACCTGCGTCAGTTCACCGCCGCCCTCGCGGACGCGCACGTGCACGGCGTGCAGGTCGACTGGGGCCGGGTGCGGTGGGCGCGACGTCCCGAGCATCAGCCGTGGGTGGACCTGCCCACCTATGCCTTCCAGCACCGCCGTTACTGGCTGGACGGCCCCGCACCGGAGGGTGATGTCGCCTCGGCGGGCATGGACGCGGGCGGGCATCCGATGCTCGCCGCGTCGGTCGAACTCGGTGACGGCCGCGGCACGGTGTCCACGAGTGTGCTTTCCGCGCAACGTCTTCCGTGGCTGCGCGACCACACGGTCGGCGACACCGTCGTGCTGCCCGGCACGGCTTTCGTGGAACTCGCGCTGCACGCGGGGAACCGCGTCGGCTGCGGCCGGCTCGACGAGCTCACCCTCGAGGCGCCGCTGGTGATCCCCGCCGACGGTGAGGTCGCGGTGCAGGTGAGTGTGCTCGCCGACGGCGACACCGGCCGCTGCGCGGTGTCGGTGCACTCCCGGCCCGCGGACACCGCGCCGGACACCCCGTGGACCCGGCACGCCACCGGCACGCTCACGACGGCGGCCGCGGATGCCGCCGATTTCCCGGAACCGCAGTGGCCGCCCGCCGATGCCACCCCGGTCGACGTCCGCGGTCTCTACGACCTGCTCGACGACGCCGGCTACGGGTACGGTCCGGTCTTCCGGGGCCTGCGCGCGGCGTGGCGCCGCGGCGACGACCTCTACGGCGAGGTGCGACTGGGCGGCGAGGACCCGGAAGCGGCGGTCGCGGGCTACGGGATCCATCCGGCGGTGCTCGACGCCGCGCTGCACCTGATCGCGCTCGGAAGCACCGAGACCGGTGTCCGGTTGCCGTTCGCCTGGCGCGACGTGCAGGTACACGCCGTGGGCGCCACCGCCCTGCGGGTGCACGTCACCGCGACCGGAGCCGAGCGCTACCGGGTCTCGGCCTACGACGCGACCGGCCGGCCGGTGGTGACCGCGGACTCGCTGACGTTGCGTCCCCTCGGGGAGGCGGGTGTGCCGGTCCCGGGGGCCGGCGCCGGCCTCTACCGCGTCGAGTGGGTGCCGGTCGCGGCGCCGGCGGACCCGATGCCGGTGGACCTGCTGCCGCTGCCGGAGGCGCTCGCCGGGGACGATCCCGCCGGTCGTGTCCTGTGGCTGCCCGCCGGACCGGGCGAGGAGCCGGATACGCCGGCCCGGGCGCACGCCGCCGCGGAGGCGACGCTGCACGCGGTGCAGTCCTGGCTCCGGGACGAGCGCCTGGCCGAGACCCGCCTGCTGGTCACGACCGCGCACGCGGTCGCCCTCCGGGACGACGAACCGGTCGACGACGTGGCCGCCGCGCCCGTCTGGGGCCTGATCGGCGCTGTGCAGAACGAGCATCCCGATCGCATCACCCTGGTGGACCTGGACGGACCGGCCGGCGAACTCCCCGATCCCGCAGTACTGTCGACGACCTTGTCCTGCACCGAATCCCAGCTGGCTGTCCGCGACGGTGTGCTGCTGACACCGATGCTCGCTGCGGTGGCACCGGCCGCAGCGACGCCCGACTCCGACGCGCCGCCCTTCGGCCCGGACAGCACGGTTCTGATCAGCGGTGGCACCGGGACCATCGGCCGGCTGATCGCCCGCCATCTCGCCGCCCGGTACGGGGTGCGCAGGCTGGTGCTCACCGGTCGGCACGGGCTCGACGCCGAGAGCGCGGCCGCGCTGCGCACCGAGTTCGCCGCCTCCGGAACCGACGTCGAGATCGCCGCGTGCGACGTGACCGACCGCGCCGCGGTGGCCGCGCTGCTCGACGGCATTCCCGACCTCACCGGTGTGATCCACGCCGCCGGGGTACTCGACGATGCCACCGCCGCCACCCTGAACACGGACCAGCTGCACGCGGTGCTGCGGCCCAAACTCGACGGTGCCTGGCACCTGCACGACCTCACCCGCGACCGGGACCTGACCGCGTTCGTGCTGTTCTCCTCCGCGGCGGGCGTCCTCGGCGGCGCCGGGCAGTCGAACTATGCGGCGGCCAATGTCTTCCTCGACGCTCTCGCCCAGCACCGCCGCGCCCGCGGGCTCCCGGCGATCTCCCTGGCCTGGGGGTTGTGGGATCGCCCGAGCGGCATGACGTCCCATCTCGATGCCGCCGACCTGGACCGGTTGCAGCGCAACGGCATCGACACCATCGACGTGGACTCGGGGCTGGCCCTGTTCGACGTCGGGCTCGCCGTGAACCGTCCCCTGATCGTGCCGCTGCGGCTCGCGACGCGCGCCGCGCGCACCGAGAGCGCCGCGCTGCCGCCGATCCTGCGCCGGGTCCTCGGATCTCGTCGCCGCCGGGTCGCGGCCGGCGTGTCACCGACCGGGCTCGCCGAGGAGTTGCGTGCGTTGGAGCCCGGCGACCGGTACAGCCGGGTGCTGGACGTCGTCACCACCCACGTGGCCGCGGCCCTCGGCTACGAGGGCAGCGATGCGATCGACCCGGAGCGCGCCTTCAAGCAACTGGGTTTCGATTCGCTGACCGCGGTGGAATTGCGCAATCAGCTGGCGACCGCGACCGGCGTCAAGCTGGCCGCGACCGTGGTGTTCGACTACCCCACGGCGGACGCGCTCGCGCGGGAGCTGCTCACCCGACTGCTCGGCAGCGAGACCGCTCCGCAGCCGACGATCGCCCCGACCCGCACCCGCCGGGACGACGATCCGATCGCCATCGTCGGGATGGCCTGCCGATATCCGGGTGAGGTGCACTGCCCCGACGACCTGTGGCGACTCGTCCGCGACGGCCGGTGCGCGGTGGGCGCGTACCCGCACAACCGGGGCTGGAATCTCGACGAGGTGTACGACCCGGATCCGGAGCGGATCGGCACCACGTACATGAAGGAGGGCGGATTCCTCTATGACGCAGACGAATTCGACGCCGCATTCTTCGGTATCAGCCCGCGCGAGGCGATCGCGATGGATCCGCAGCACCGGCTGCTCCTCGAAAGCGCCTGGGAGGCGCTGGAACACGCGGGAATCCGGCCGGACGCCCCCGATCTGTCCGACACCGGTGTGTACATCGGGTTGATGGGCGGCGACTACGGCTTCCACCTGATGACGCGGCGCGACGTCGACGCCGAGGGCTATCTGATGACCGGGACGAGCAACAGCGTGGCGTCGGGCCGGATCTCCTACGCCTTCGGTTTCACCGGTCCGGCCGTCACCGTGGACACCGCCTGCTCGTCGTCGCTGGTCGCCGTGCATCTCGCGGCCCGCGCGCTGCGCGACGGGGAATGCGCGCTGGCGCTGGCCGGTGGCGCGACGGTGATGGCGACCCCCGGTGTGCTGGTCGAGTTCAGCCGTCAGCGCGGTCTCGCTCCGGACGGCCGCTGCAAGCCGTTCTCGGATCGGGCGGACGGCACCGGGCTCAGCGAGGGCGCGGGAATGGTGGTGCTCGAGCGGCTCGGCGACGCCGAACGCAACGGCCATCGGGTGCTCGCGCTCGTCCGCGGATCGGCGGTCAACCAGGACGGGGCCTCCAACGGATTGACCGCCCCGAACGGCCCGTCCCAGGAACGGGTGATCCGGCAGGCGCTGGCGTCCGCCGGGCTCGGCCCCGCCGACATCGACGCCGTGGAGGCGCACGGCACCGGCACGCGGCTCGGGGATCCGATCGAGGCGCAGGCGCTGCTGGCCACCTACGGGCAGCAGCGGGACGGCCGGCCGCTGTGGCTCGGGTCGATCAAGTCGAACATCGGCCATGCCCAGGCGGCGGCCGGGGTGGCCGGCGTGATCAAGATGGTGCTGGCGATGCGGCACGGGGTGCTGCCGCCGAGCCTGCACGGTGACACGCCGACCCGGCACGTCGATTGGACCGCGGGCGAGGTCTCGTTGCTCGCCGAGCCGGTGCCGTGGCCGGCCACCGGACGGCCCCGTCGCGCCGGGGTGTCGTCGTTCGGGATCAGCGGCACGAACGCGCACGTGATCCTGGAACAGCCGGCCGCACGCGCGCTGCCGGAGGTGTCACCGCCGCCGGCAGCCCCGCTGGCCTGGGTGGTCTCGGGTAAGACCGAGCATGCGCTGCGCGCGCAGGCCGCTCGACTGGCGGCGTTCTGCGACCGCAGTGCGGATCTGCCGGATCCGGCCGACCTCGCGTACTCGCTGGCCACCACCCGGTCCGGTTTCCTCCACCGCGCCGCGGTGATCGGAGACACGGCGGCCGATCTGCTCGACGGCCTGACCCGCCTCGCGGCCGGACGACCCGGCGGCAACGTCGTCACCGGGACGAGCAGCCGCGGCCGGACGGCGTTCATGTTCACCGGTCAGGGCGCGCAGCGCATCGGGATGGGCCGCGGCCTCTACGAGACCTACCCGGTGTTCGCCCGTGCCCTGGACGAGGTCTGCTCCGCGCTCGACGAACATGTGGAAACCCCGGTGCGGCAGGTGCTCTGGGACGACACCGGCGGTGCACTCGACCGCACCGAATACACCCAGCCGGCGCTGTTCGCCGTCGAGGTCGCGCTGTACCGGTTGCTGCGGGAGTGGGGCATCGCCCCCGACTATCTGATCGGCCATTCGATCGGCGAGATCGCCGCCGCCCACGTCGCGGGGGTGTTCAGCCTGCCCGATGCCGCGGCCCTGGTGGGTGTCCGCGGCCGGTTGATGCAGTCGACCGAACCGGGCCTGATGATCGCCGTGCGGGCGGGTGAGGACGACATCCGGGCGCGGATCGACGGCCGCGTCGATCTCGCCGCCGTCAACGGCGCCGACGCGGTCGTCCTCTCGGGCGGCGAACGCGACGTCCGGGCCGTCGCGGCCGACTTGTCCGCCGCCGGACTGCAGACCACGACCCTGCGGGTGGCCCGGGCCTTCCATTCGACGCTGATGGAACCGGTCCTCGACGGGTTCACCGCCGTGGCGTCGCGGCTGACTCCGCAGCCGCCGGAGATTCCGGTGATCTCCAACGTCACCGGACGCGTCGCCACGGCCGAGGAACTCGTGTCCCCGGACTACTGGGCTCGGCACCTGCGGCGCACGGTGCGGTTCCACGACGGCGTGCGCACACTCGACGACCTCGGCGTCACCCGCCTGGTCGAGGTCGGTCCCGGTGCGACCCTGGCCGCCCTCGCCTCCGAGGTCGTGCCGACCACGATCGCCACGTTGCCCGGTCGCGGCGACGAGGCACACGAGGTCGTCGAGGCGGTCGCTGCCGCCTTCGTGCACGGCGCCACGATCGACTGGGATCGGATGCTGCCCGGTCGCCGCCGGGTGGAGTTGCCCACCTATGCGTTCCAGCGGCGGTCCTTCTGGCCGACCGCGCCGACGCGCACGAGCGGAGATCCGGCGGAGCTGGGGCTGGGCGCGGCCGGTCATCCGCTGCTCGGCGCCGCGGTGCCGCTCGACGACGACGCGGTGATGTTCACCGGACAGCTGTCGCTGCGCCGGGATTCGTGGCTCGTGCCGCCACCGGCGGACGACGATGCCGTGCCATCACCGGCCGAGGACGGAGCCGTGTCACCGGCGGGTGAGGCGAAGGCGGTGCTGCCCGCGGTGCTGGTCGACCTCACGCTGCACGCGGCGCACCACGCCGGTCTCGACCGCATCGCCGAACTCACCGTCCACCACCCGCTCCTGCTCGCGTCGTCCGGACAGGCCTCGATCCGGGTGCTCGTGTCGGCGCCGGACAGCGACGGCCGGCGCACCGTCACGGTCTCGTCCGCCCCGGACGAGACCGAGGGCTCGGACAGCTGGGTGCGGAATGCATCGGCGACGATCGACGACGTCGTCGGACCCGGTGGGGCGCATCGCTTCGCGGGCGACGCCGACGCCGAGGTGCACCTCGACGAGGGCGTCGACACGGACGGGTTCGGCATCCATCCGGTGCTGCTGCAGGCGGCGCTCGACCCGCTGCTCGGATGGGACGACGCGCCGCTGGTCTGGTCGGGGATCCGGTTGCACACCGTCGGCGCCGAGGCGCTGTCGGCGAAGTTCGACGCCCTCGGGGACGGACGGTATCGCGTGGTCGCCGTCGACCCCGCGGGTGAGCCGGTACTGACCGTCGATGCCCTGCAGGTGGGGCCGCAGGCCGACGGGACCGGCCCGGGACGCGGGGCACGGCGACTGCATCGGCTGTCCTGGGTGCCGGTCGAGATCGCGGGCGAACCGGCCCTCGGTCCGATCGTCGTGCTCGGGGACGGGAATCTCGGTCCGGGCTTCCCGCACTTTTCCGATCCGTCGGCGTTGCGCACCGCGAGCGACGGTGCTGCGGCGGACGGCGAGCGGCGGCCGTGGACGGTGCTCGTCGAATGCCGCCCGGCCGGTGAGCACGGTCCCGGCGCCACCCACGAGCTGTGCACCCGGGTGCTGCGTCTGCTGCAGCAGTGGCTCGACGACGACGATGCGGCGGATAGCACGCTCGTGCTCGTGACCCGCAACGCAATGGTCACCGGCGCCGAGCAGGACGGCGCGACTGGCAGCGATCCGGCGGCCGCGGCGTTGTGGGGACTCGTGGGCTCCGCGCAGAGCGAGAACCCGGGCCGATTCGTGCTGATGGACCTCGACGACGCGGCGGACCCCGACGCCGCGGTCACGGCCGCGCTGGCGAGCGGGGAACCGCAGTCGGCGGTCCGCAACGGTGCCGTTCTGGTGCCGCGGGTGCGGCAGCTGCGCGGCGTCGACGAGTCCGGTTCCCCGTTCGATCCCGACGGGACCGTGCTGATCACCGGCGGCACCGGCACCGTGGGGTCGCTGGTCGCGCGGCACCTGGTGACCGCGCACGGGGCACGGCACCTGCTGCTGACGAGCCGCCGCGGAGCGGCCGCCGAGGGCTGCGACCGGTTGCTGCGCGAGCTGAGTGACCTGGGAGCCGAGGCGCGTGCGGTTACCTGCGACACCGCCGACGAGACCGCGGTCGCCGAGGTGCTGAGCGGGGTCCCGCCGGAGCATCCGCTGACGGCGGTCGTCCACGCGGCCGGCGTGATCGACGACGCCACCCTGACCTCGCTCACCCCCGAGCGCCTCGACGCGGTGCTGCGGCCGAAGGTCGACGCGGCCTGGAACCTGCACCGGCTGACCGCGGCCTCCGACCTGCGGGCGTTCGTCGTGTTCTCGTCCCTCGCCGGGATTCTCGGGGCCCCCGGGCAGGCGAACTACGCTGCGGCGAACACGTTCCTCGACGCCCTCGCCCAGCACCGGCACGCCCTCGGGCTGCCCGCACTGTCGATCGCATGGGGCATGTGGGCGCCGCCGAGCGCCATGACCGGCAGTCTCGGGGCGATCGATCGCGTCCGGTCGCTCCGTAGCGGCATGGCCCCGCTGTCGGCGGACGACGGGCTGGCTCTGTTCGACAGCGCGTTGGCGGCCGGGGTACCCACCGTGGTGGCCGCGCGGTTCGATCACACCGGCGCGGCGGCTGCTTTTGTGCCTGCGCCGCTGCGCGGCCTGATCCGGGAATCCCGTCCGCGTGCCGCGGGCCTGGCGGCGGCCGGGTCCACGGGTGCCGGGTCGTCGGATTGGGCTCAGCGCCTTGCCGAGCGGTCGGTTCCCGAGCAGCGGCATCTGATGCTCGAGCTCGTCCGGGGCGCGGCGGCCGCGGTCCTCGGCTACGACGCGCCGGACGCGGTCGACCCGGAGCAGGCGTTCAAGGAACTCGGGTTCGACTCGCTGGCCGCGGTGGCGCTCCGCAATCAACTCGGTACCGCCACCGGGCTCCGGTTGCCGCCGACGATGGTGTTCGATCACCCGAATCCGCGGGCGGTCGCCGAATTCCTGCGCGCGGAACTCGTGCCCGATCCGGTCTCGGTCGCCTGTGCCGACATCGACCGGCTCCGGCTGGACCTTGCCGAGGTCGGCGAGGACGGGCCGGCGCGGTCCGCGATCGCGGAGCGCCTGGAAACCCTGCTGGCCGAGATCCGGGCCCACGGCGATGCCGGTGCCGACGCGGTCGATCGGATTCGCGCCGCGACCAGCGAGGAGATCCTGGACCTTATCGACCGCGACCTGGGTCCCGACCACCGGTGACTGTCGTTCGGAAACCGCGCGGCCGGGTCAGAACGGTGCCGCACCCTTCGGCGCGGCGGCCGGCGGGCCGTCCGCTCGGACCATGCGGAACGAGTTCGCGAACCCGAGCAAGGCTGCGGCGAGCGGGACGAGCAACGCGACCTGCAGAGCGATCGGGCGCGCGTCGGTGTTGATCCGGACGATCTCGTCGCGGATCGCCGGGGGCTGGCCGGCGAGCAACTCCTCGAGCTGGGTGTTGCTCATGACCTCCGCGTCCTCCTCGAGCACCTGGGCGACGTGCTGCTGGTCGGCGGGTGGCAGCACGTCGCTCGACTCCGCCATCGAGGTGAACGTGATCGACAGGGTCGCGAGCAGGATGGCACCGGCGAACGCCAGGCCGAACGACAGGCCGAACGATCCGGCCGCCGAGTTGGTGCCGGCGGCTTCGCTGACCCGCTCCTCCGAGATCGGCGCGAGGGTGTAGTTGTTCAGTTGCGAGACCAGCAGGCCCAGGCCCGACCCGGCGACCACGAGCGGCAGCAGCAGGCCCCACCCGAAGTCCGCTCGCGGCACGATCGGAATGAGGACCACGATCCCGATCGTGACGAGCAGGAAACCCCACCGGATGACGGTGCTCGGGCGCCGCGCGCCGGCCTTCTTCCCGGCGAGCAACGCGACGACGAACATGCTGAGCGAGAGCGGGGCGAGCGACAGACCCGCCTGCATGGCGTTGTACTCGAGCACCATCTGCAGGTAGATCGGCAGCGCGATCATGACGCCGCCGAGGGCGATCTGCTGGAGCATCTGGCCGGTGATGCCGAGCCGGAAGATCTTGGACCGGAACAGATCCGGATCCAGCAGCGCCGGCGCGCCGGCGCGTTTGCGTCGTACCAGCCAGAAGGCGAGCCCGACCAGGGCGGCGGCGCCGGCCACGAGGAGCCCGGCGACCGCTTCGCCGCCTTCCTGCCACACCAGGATGCCGAGCACGATGCCGCCCATGCCGAGCACGGACAGGAGTGCGCCGACCCCGTCGACGCCGCGCGATCCGGTGTAGGGCACGTCGCGGACGAGTCCGATCCCGGACAGCACGGCCGCGATGATCACCACTTCGAGCACGAACGCGAGGCGCCAGGACAGGTAGGTGGTGATGAAGCCGCCGAGCAGTGGTCCGACGGCCGCGGCGATCGCGGCGGCGGCCCCGACGAGCGCGTAGACCTTCTTCTGGGCGTCGCCTTCGAAGTTGCCGTGGACGAGGGACTGCATCGCCGGGAGCAGCAACGAGGCGCCGATCCCACCGATGATGGCCCAGAACACGATCACCGCGGTGAGGCTCTGGGCGAGCGCCATCGCGGTCGCGCCGGTCGCGTAGCCGAGCAGACCGATGACGTAGGCGCGTTTGCGGCCGATGAGGTCACCGACCTTGCTGCCGATCAGGATGAACGCGGCGGAGACGAGCGCTTCGAGCGCGATGGCGGCTTGCACGCCGCTGACGGTCGTGCCGAGATCGCGTACCACCGCCGAGATGGACACGTTCATGAGCGAGGTGTCCACGACCAGGACGAACATCGCCATCGCGAGCAGGATCGCGAGCAACCCCGGATGGCCCGATTGCCGGTCGGAACCGTGGGCAGTCGACTCTTCTGTCATGGCAAATACCACCGTTCCGGCAGTCGTGAACTTTCCGCACCACTCGCGACATTCACTGCTGGAATCAGAGGGTACGCGCCCTTCGTCCGCGCACATCGGGTTCGAGCAGACCTCGTCCGGACAGCGCGAGAGCGGCTCAGGCGAACACCGGGTCGACCGCGGAGATCGTCGTCGACCTGGCGACCACATCCACGGTGATCACCCGGCGCCGACCCGCCAGCTCACGCAAGGCCGCGACGGTGCCGCCGATGGTGACCCGGGGATCACGCACGGCGACGACCACGTCGGCATCGGACAGCATCAACGCGCTGCGGTCGTGATCGAACCGCTTGTCGGGGCGGCCGCCGACCGTCACCCGGCGCGAGGCCAGCGCGAGGAGCCGCTGGTGCTCGGCGATCTGCTCGGGACGCCAGCCTGCGGTCTGCTCCGGATACGGCAGGTACGCCCACAACGGCATCCCGGCACGATGCGCGGCGTCCGCCCACCACAGGCCCACCCCGGTCGCCCACCCCGACATCGCGATCTCGGTGCCGTGCTCGGCAGTCAATTTCGTGGCCAGGCGCGACAGCTCCCCCTGCACCCACTCGCGCGTGTCGGGCTCGACGATCAGGTGCTCGCGATGCCCGATAACTGCCGCCCGGATCCATCGGTCCGGGTCGTCGCCGCGGTCGACGGCCCGTTGCCGCATCCAGATGCGGCCGAGTTCGTTGCGGCCGATCGGCGTCTTGTACCCGCGGTCCCGGTGCCGGCCCCACAGTTTGTCCGGGCCGGCGGCGACGAGGAGGGCATCACCGGTCGCGGACAGCGCGGCCCGGACGACGAGATCGGCGGTCATCGCGGCGACGATCTCGCGGAGCACGGTGAACCGTGCGGTCGGCCAGTCGTCGCGGCGGACCGCGCCGGTGCCGATGCGGTGCGCGTCTTCGCTGCTCGTGGCGGGGTCGGCGATGCGATCCCACGCGATCGTCGAGGTGGTGTGCGCGGCCGCGAAGGCGTGCTCCGGTGTCGGCCAGGTCCGGCCGGCCCAGTCGATCGGCACCGGCCGGCGCAGATGCAAGGGCCAGTCCGGGTGCGCGCCGAGGTCGATGACGTCGAGGGCCGTCGGGGTGTCGGTGGTTCTCTGGCGGGTCACTGCGTCTCCGTGCTGGTGGTCGTCGGATACAAGGATCGGTGACGGGTTCCGTTCTCGTCGAGCCTCGCCCACGATCCCGACTGTCGATGTGACACACACCCATTGACACCCTCGATTGTGGCGTGCATCATACGTAATCAATCAAGTGATTGATTTTATGCCGGATCGGTCGCATCCGGCCGCGGGGGGCGCAACAAAGCGGCAGCACAGCCGCACCTTCCTCGCGCGGTCGAGATTCGAGCGGCACCGATACAGCCACAGACCACCACCCCGACCTGCCGACCGGACGCGATCACCCTGCGTCGCGTCGGCGAAGCCCTCCACACCGGAGTCACCCGGCGTGCCCGCAGCTCGAATGGCCAACAGCCGGAACACTTTCGGATCTTCAGTTCGACAGCCCCGTTTCACGACACCGTCGTCGACGACGAGAAGGAGCGAGATCGTGAGTTCCACCCAGCCCCTGACGGAATCTGCACGGTCGGCACGGCCCGGCGAGTGGGTCGACACCGGATTCGGCCTGGCCGACATCGACCCCGACAAGTACTCGCTACGCATCGACACCGACCGCTACACCTCGCGCGAATACGCCGACCGCGAGCGGGAACAGATCTGGATGAAGGTGTGGCAGGTCGCCGGCCGGGTCGACGAACTGCCCGAGGTCGGCGACTGGAAGGTCCACGAGATCTTCGACCAGTCGTTCATCCTCGTCCGCGGCAAGGACGACCGCATTCGCGGCTTCGTCAACGCCTGCCGGCACCGCGGCAACCCGCTGTGCACCGGCAAGGGCAACACGCAGCGGTTCATGTGCCGGTACCACCTGTGGTCCTACGACCTCGACGGCAAGCTGCGCGGCGTTCTGCGCGAACGGGTGCTCGGACCGATCGACAAGGACGACAACTCCCTCGTCCCGGTCTCCGTCGACACCTTCGCCGGATTCATCTTCGTCAACCCCGACCCGAACGCCGAACCGCTGGCCGACTACCTCGGTCCCGAGGTCGCCGAGATGATGGCGCCCTACCGGCTCGACGAGATGGTCACGGTGATGGACGTCCGCGAAAAGCTGGACTGTAACTGGAAAGTCGTCGTCGACGCCTTCTCCGAGGGCTATCACATCAACGGCATCCACCCGGAACTGCTGAAGGTGATCAACATCGACCCCAGCACGAGCCGTCACCGCTTCATGGACGTGCACAGCGTCTCGGTGGCCCCGTTCGAGGTCGCCGGTGTCGACACGTTCGGCCCCGAAGAGCAGGTCCAGGGAATCCGCGAGCTTCCCGGCACGTTCCCCACCGTCACCGCCGTCCTGCCCCGATTCGAAGAACTCGTCGACGGGTACCGCGTCGAAGGTGCCCCCTTGGAGTTCCCGGAGGGCGTCACCGTGCGCACCCTGCTGCAGCAGGCCACCCGCGACACCCTGACCGGCCAGGGCCTGGATGTCAGCGGCCTGACCGACGCGCAGATGAGCGACAACCACGGCTGGGTGCTCTTCCCGAACTTCTTCATGACGATCCGGGCCGGGGAAGCGACCGTCATCCTCGCGCTCCCCGATCCGGACGGCGACCCGAACCGCTGCATCTGGCACATCAGCAGCTACATGTGGCTGCCGCCGGAGATGCGGGGCAGCTTCAAGGTCGAGCCGGTCCAGGTCGAGGAACCGGGCAGCTTCCAGTACTTCCTGGCGCTCCAGCAGGACTACGAGCAGATGCCGCGCCAGCAGCGCGGTCTCCGCAACAAGGGCCTCGACCACATGACGCTGGTCAAGGAAGAGATCGTCATCGCCCACTTCCACGCGGCCGTCGACCGCTACCTCGCGGCCGCCGCGACCTCGTGACCACCCCATCACCGACCGAAAGAGACTTCTCATGACCGTGACGCAGGTCGAGGACATCCTCGACGACCACACCGGGCACGCCCGCCGCGTCCTCGAATACAGCCTCGTCACCAAACGCCTGGTCGACGAGGCGAAGCAGCCCGGATTCACCACCGACAGCTGGGCGCCGCTGGCCGAACTGGTGGCGGTCGACGAGTTCGAACGTGTCGGGAACTTCAAGGAGGTGATGGACTGGTCCGGCTACGTCGAGTTCCTGACGAACTGGGCGAAGTCCTCCGAATGGGAGTGCACGTTCAAACGCATCACCGAATCCGGCGGTGTGGTGTTCCTCGAGCTCGAAGAGCGCAGCCGCATCGGCGATTTCAGCAATGTCGTCAACTCGGTGTCGGTGTACGAGTTCGACGACGCCGGCCGCATCCGGCACATCGACGTCTACCTGCAGATGGCGCTGCCCGACAGCGGGATGCTCGGCAGCTACGAGAACGTGAACATCTCGGAGTGACCGTCGGCGTCACTCCGCCACGCCTGTCGCAACCAACCCACACGACCGAAGGAACCATGTGACCAACGAAGCCCGCATCGCCCAGCACCGTCGTCTCGCCGAGAGCTACCGCAACGCGTACCTGCGCCAGGGCGTCAAGGACGGCGAGGAATACACCGACGAGAACGGCCAGGACGCCTGGAAATTCGCTCCCGACGCGATCTACACCTCCCCGTACTTCACCGGTGAGGACGTCATCCTCATGAGCGAGGCCGCGGTCGACACCGCGAAGGCCGCATACATGGAGGCGAAGGCGTACTCGCTCGTGTTCCCCGACTGGAAGCCGACGAGCTTCAAGTACTGGCCCGCCGAGAACGGCGTGGTCTGGAAGACCCGCTGGCAGGGCACCACCGTCGACGGCAGGACGATGGGCTTCTACTCCTACAGCTTCCTCGAGACCAACGAGGACGGCGAGATCATCCGCTGGGAGACCCACGTCAACGACGAGTACACCCCGTTCCTCGAGGTCGCGATCGGGGCGAGCGGCCCCTTCAAGGGCACCACCGCATACCTCGAGGCGCTTCACCGCTGCCTCGAGAAGGCCGGCGTCACCGTCTGACCCGACGGCCCGGGCGGCCCGGTGGCGCCCCAACCCTGCCGGGCCGCCCTCCCGATCGGCTCCGCCCCTGCGCGACAACAGATTCCACAGATACCCCAGGAACCCAAGGACTCCTCATGCTCGAGACCACAGCGCTCACTTCGTCGTTCGGCGTCGAAGTGACCGGGGTCGACGACCTGAACGACGACGCGGTGATCGCACGCCTGACCGAAGCTCTGAAGTGGCGAGGTGTGCTGCTCTTCCGCGGACCGAATCTCGACGACGACGCCCAGCTCGCATTCGCCCGCAAACTCGGCACCCCGGCTCAGCCGATCCCCGGTCACGAGATCATGACGGTCTCGCTCGATCCGGCCGTGACCCGGTCGGCCGAGTACCTCGAGGGCACCTTCAGCTGGCACATCGACGACACCACCAACGACATCCCGGCCAAGACCACCGTGCTCACCTGCCGGCACGTCGCCGCCGTCGGGGGCGGTACCGAATTCGCCAGCACCTACGCCGCGTACGAGAACCTGCCCGAAGCCGAACGCAAGCGCTACGAGGGCCTGCGCGTCGTCCACAGCTTCGAGGCCGCCCAGCGCACCGTCTACCCCGACCCCACCGACGAACAGGTCGCCCGCTGGCGTCAGCTCCCGACGCACGAGTCCTCGCTCGTGTGGGAACGACGCGACGGCCGTCGCTCGCTCGTCATCGGCGCCACCGCCGATCACATCGTCGGCATGGAGCCGCACGAGAGCCGGGAACTCCTCGACGAACTGCAGGCGTGGACCACCCAGGAACGCTTCTGCTACGCCCACGACTGGGAGGCCGGCGACATGGTGGTGTGGGACAACACCGGCATGCTGCACCGCGCCCTGCCGTACGACCCGTCCTCCGCACGCCTCATGCGGCGCATCACCATCGCCGGAGACGAAGCATGGACGTGAGGACAGCGGTCGTGACGGGAGGCGGCTCGGGAATCGGCAAGGCCGTCGCAGAGCGCTTGCGCAAGGACGGTCACCGGGTGGCCGTGCTCGATCTGAAACCCGACGATGCGGAGTACGAGTACGAGGTCGACGTCACCGACCGCGACCGCGTCGACGCCGCGCTCGCGGAGATCCGGCAGGAACTGGGACCGGTCACCGTTCTCGTCAACGGTGCGGGCCTCGAGGTGTACCGGAGATTCGCCAACCTCACGTTCCCCGAATGGCAGCGCGCGATCGACATCAACCTGACCAGCGTGTTCCACTGCATCCAGGCGGTCCTTCCCGACATGCTCGACGCCGGGTGGGGCCGGATCGTGAACATCTCCTCCTCGAGCACACATTCGGGTCAGCCGTTCATGTCGGCGTATGTCGCCGCCAAGTCCGCGGTGAACGGCCTGACGAAGTCTCTGGCGCTGGAGTACGGCCCGAACGGGATCACCGTCAACGCGGTGCCACCGGGCTTCGTCGACACCCCGATGCTCCGCCGAGCCGAGGGGAAGGGCCTCCTCGGCGGCACGATCGAGGAACACATCCAGCGCACCCCGGTGCGGCGGTCCGGCCGTCCCGAGGACATCGCCGCGGCGTGTTCGTTCCTGGTGTCGGAGGAAGCCGGCTACATCACCGGTCAGATTCTCGGCGTCAACGGCGGCCGGAACACCTGAAGCCCCGCGGAGGAGAAACATGCAGCGACCCAAGACTTTCCGGCCCGGACCGCGGCGCGTTCCCGCCGTCGTCGCCGCGGTCGCGCTGCTGGTCGCCGGTTGCGGCGGCCGCAGCGGCACCGAAACCGGTGACAGCGCAACCTCCGGCAGCGGTAGATCGGCGGCGACATCCGCCGATTTCGGTGACCTCACCGACGTCTGCCAGGGCGGCGACGCTTCCACCGCCACCACCCAGGGCGTGACCGCCGAACAGATCGAGGTGGGTGTCTTCACCGACATGGGGTTCACCAAGAACCCCGAATTCGTCGACGCGGCAAAGGTGTTCACGTCCTGGTGCAACGACAACGGCGGTATCAACGGCCGCACCCTCGGCGTCAAGGAACGCCTGAACTGTCTGCTCCCGAGCTTCCCCGCCCAGGCGGTGCAGGAACGCTCCGCCGGCGCCGACCTCGAGGTCAGCGCCTCGCCGGCGAAGATACCCGGCTACGACAACTACGCCGGGTTCCGCACCTGGGCCGTGAACGAGGCCTATCCCGACTCGAAGGCCGCGGTCGGGTTGATCAACGGCGACTCGGCGGTCACCAAGATCATCGAACAGATGACCTTCGAAACGCTCGACGCGATCGGCGCCACGGTCGTCTACAACGAGTTGTACCCGGCGATGGGAGTCTCGGACTGGACCCCTTACGCGCAGGCCATCAAGAACAAGGGCGTCAAGGGCCTGATCTTCATGGGGACGTGGGAACAACTGGCCAAGCTCGAAGCCGTCCTCACCGACATGGACTACAAGCTCGACTGGATCGATCCGAACAACAACGCCTACAACGCCCAGTTCATCGAACTCCTGGGTCGGTCCGCCGATTTCCAGAACAACATCGTCGACCTCAGCGGCGTCGCCCCACTCGAAAGCGACGAACCCGCCGTCGAACAACTCGAGGAGCTCTACGCGAAGTACGCACCCGACGCGCAGATCACCCTCCCGGCCATCCGGGCGTGGTCCTCGTGGTTGCTGTTCGCCAAGTCCGCCGCCGCGTGCGGGGACGAGCTGACCCGAAAGTGCGTGTACGAGACGGCTCGTCAGGAAACCGCCTGGACCGGCGGAGGGCTGCACGCCGCCAACGACCTGCAGAACCCCATCCCGCCGCAGCCCTGCTTCAACGTCGAGCAAGCAACGTCGGAAGGATGGAAGCCCGCCGATTTCGACCCGGACAACGGCCCGTACCGGTGCGACATCCCCGCCCGCAAGTTCACCGCAGACTTCGGCACACCGATGACCCTCGCCGAGGTCGGTAAGACCATGGACGACGTGCAGTAGCCGCGAGTCGTGTCGCGCTGTGCCGTGCCGGTCCCCACCGGCACGGCACACCCGCGTCACTCCGGCGGGGCCGGGGCGAAGAGCGTGCCCTGGATCAGCCGCTTCACGGCGTCGAGGGTCGCGTCGTACTGCTCCGCCGACGCGGCGGCCGCCAGTTCGTACATGCCCCGCAGGATCGCGAAGATCGCGTTCGCCGCACCGTTCACGTCGACGTCCGGGTCGAGTTCACCGTCCCGGCGGGCCTGTTCGACGATGCCGACGACCACGTCGTGGAGCGTGCCGAACAGGGTGTCGGCGTCCTCCCGGAGATGCAGATGTTCGGCGCTTTCGACCCTGATGGCGCGGTCGAAGGCGACCGCGTACGGGTACTCGCGGGTCACCCGGCCACCCTCGTCGAACAGGGCCATGAGTTTGGCGACGACACCGTCGGCACTACTCGCCGCTTCGGCGAGCCGCGGTACCGCGACACCGGCGAGTTCGTCGAACGTCGCCTTGACGAGCTCCGATTTGTTCGGGAAGTAGTGGTACAGACTTCCGCTGGTGATCCCTGCCATGCGAGCGATTTCGCGAATCGTCGCCCGCGCGTATCCGACCTCGGACACGCTCCGCATCGCCGCGGCCAGGATCCGCCGCCGGGTCTCGTCGCCACTTGCCCCGACGGGACGGCCCAGCGGTGGTCGAGTCGTCAAGACCTGTTTCTCCCGGTTCGATGGTTGCGTTTCGCAGAGCATCCCACGCCTGGACCGCGATGGCGGTTGTCCCACACCGGCGCCGACCGCCGAATCGTGACGGACTCCACCGTGCAGGGCGCTGCAGCCCCCGAATGCGGGGCGCACCAAGATCGATTGTGGTCCCGTCACAATCGCCCGGGATGGGCGCCGCCCGCAGACGCGATCGCCCGGGCGCGACCCGCTGCACCCTTCGACCGAAATGTCCGCTCGGGTTCCACCAAAACCGTCCCTGGCGGACGACGAAGCAATATCTTCGTTCTCCAAGTCGGAGAGGACAGTTTCCCTGGTGGGTGGGGGCACTTCGTCCATCCGGCTCCCTGCCCGATCACGTCGGTCGCGCAGGCTCAGAGGACCAGGGGACACACGTGAATCGACATCGCACATTCCTTGCCGGGCAGCGGCGCATCGTCGTCGCCGTCGCGGCGGTCGCACTCCTCGCGGCCGGCTGTAGCGGCCGCAACGGCACCGAAACCGACAGCACCACGTCCGGACAGGGCGGATCGTCCGCGGTCTCCGCCGACTTCGGTGACCTCACCGAGGTGTGCCAGGACGGTGACGCTTCGACAGCCTCCGCCCAGGGCGTCACCGCCGAGCAGATCGAGGTCGGCGTCTTCTCCGACATCGGATTCACCAAGAACTCCGAATTCGTCGACGCGGCAAAAGTATTCACGTCCTGGTGCAACGACAACGGCGGCATCAACGGCCGCACCCTCGTCGCCAACACCCGCGACACGAAACTCATGGAACCGCGCCAGCGGATGATCGAAGCCTGCCGCGAGGACTTCGCCCTCGTCGGCGGCGGCGCCGGCCTCGACGCCCTCGGCGTCAAGGAACGCCTGAACTGCCTGCTCCCGAGCTTCCCCGCCCAGGCCGTGCAGGAACGCGCCGCCGGCGCCGACCTCGAGGTCAGCGCCTCGCCGTCCAAGGTCCCCGGCTACGACAACTACGCCGGTTTCCGCACCTGGGCCGTGGACGAGGCCTATCCGGATTCGAAGCAGGCCATCGGCCTCATCAACGGCGACTCGGCGATCACCAAGGCCGTGCAGCAGATGACCCTCGAGACCCTGGACGCGATCGGCGCGAAGGTCGTCTACAACGAGTTGTATCCGACGATGGGCGTGTCGGACTGGACGCCCTACGCCCAGGCCATCAAGAACAACGGCGTCAAGGGCCTGATCTTCATGGGCAGCTTCGATCAGCTCGCCAAGCTCGAAGAGGTCCTGACCAACATGGACTACAAGCTGGACTGGATCGATCCGAACAACAACGCCTACAACCAGCAGTTCCTCGACCTGCTCGGTCGCTCCGCCGATTTCCAGAACAACATCGTCGATCTCAGCGGTGTCGCCCCGCTCGAAAGCGACGAACCCGCCGTCGAACAGCTGAAGGAGCTCTACGCGAAGTACGCGCCCGACGCCCAGATCACCCTCCCCGCCATGCGCGCCTGGTCGTCCTGGTTGCTGTTCGCCAAGTCCGCCGCCGCGTGCGGTGACGAGCTGACCCGAAAGTGCGTGTACGAGACGGCTCGCCAGGAAACGGCGTGGACCGGCGGTGGCTTGCACGCCGCGAACGACCTGCAGAACCCGATCCCGCCACAGCCGTGCTTCAACGTCGAGCAGGCCACCGCAGACGGCTGGAAACCGGCCGATTTCGATCCGGACAACGGTCTGTACCGGTGCGACATCCCCGCCCGCAAGTTCACCGCGGACTTCGGCACGCCGATGACCCTCGCCGAGGTCGGCAAAACCATGGACGACGTCCAGTAGCCGGAAGCACAGAAACGCCGTGTGGCCTCGGGGATTCACCCCGATGGATCGGTGC
>NZ_JBSFRG010000040.1:0-46992 GCF_053589115.1 Rhodococcus sp. NPDC003383
GTGGTTTCGGTAGCGGCTGCTGCCGAAACCACGCACGGGTCTTAACGGGCGGGGACGAAGACCCGGCCGCCGCCGAACCTTCGATGAAGCAGTCGCCTATATGTCATCCTCGATTGAAAGTCAATGGTTGACGGATCGGGAGTGTGCCAGGTTACATCTTAGCGGTAAGTCTTTAAGGACTTAAGTATCTGGCTTCCGAGACCGAGGACCCCGATGACACCGGTATCGACACACATGTCCAGTACCACCGAGACGATCAGTGCCAGGCTCGAACGGCTCCCGATGAGCCGCTGGCACATCAAAGCGCGCGTCATCGTCGGCGCCGTCACCTTCTTCGACGGCTTCGACCAGCTGATGATCGCGTACTCCCTTCCCGTGCTGATTCCCAAGTGGAATCTCACCCCGGCATCCGTCGCCTGGGTCATCGCGATCGGGGGTATCGGCATGCTCGTCGGTGCGCTCGGCGGCGGCTGGCTCGCCGACCGCGTCGGCCGGCTGAACGTGATCATCGGATCACTCGCGCTGTACGCGGTGATGAGCCTCGGTATGGCCTTCACCGACTCCCTGATGCTGTTCCTGATGTTCCGATTCGTGCAGGGCATCGGCCTCGGTGCCGAGGTACCCGTCGCGGCCACCTACATCGGCGAGATCACCAAGGCCCACAACCGCGGACGATTCGTCCTGCTGTACGAGGTGATCTTCCCGATCGGCCTGGTCGCCTCGGCGATCGTCTCCGCCTGGGTGGTCCCGCGATTCGGCTACGAGATCCTGTTCGCGCTCGGCGCCGTCCCGATCCTGCTGCTCCCCGCGCTGTTCAAGCTGCCCGAATCCCCGCGGTGGCTCGCCTCCCGCGGCATGCACGACGAGGCCGAGGCCGCAATGCGCCGGATCGAAACCGAGATCACCGATCGATACGGAAAGACGCTGCCCGAGCCCGAACCCGTCGCCCCGATCGTCGCCGACACCACCCGCGGTCGCTTCCGTGAGGCGTTCCAGGGCATCTACCTGCGTCGCACGCTCATGCTCGCCGCCATCTGGGGCTGCGCCTACTTCGTCAACTACGGCATCGCATCCTGGCTGCCCACCCTCTACAGCACCGTCTTCGACGTCGGCGTCGACACCGCGCTGCACTACAGCATCTTCACGACCGTCGCCGGCCTCATCGGCTGCCTGATCGTCGCGTTCCTCATCGACAATCTCGGCCGCCGCATCTGCATCACCGCGTCGATGGTGCTGTGCGCCGCCCTGCTGTTCCTGCTCGCCGCGACCGGCACCGGATCGGCGATGTCGGTCCTGCTGTGGTCCGCCGGTGCGGCCCTGTTCGTCTTCGCCGTCAACATGGCCCTGTACGTCTACACGGCCGAGCTGTACCCCACCCGGATGCGCGCCATCGGCTGCGCGATCGGCGGAGCTGCCGGCCGGCTCGGCATCATCGTCGGACCACTGGTCGTCGGCGGCATCATGGGCGCCGGCGGAACCCTCGCGCTCGTGTTCGGAACCTTCGGCGCCGTCGCACTCGTCGGTGCGGTCGTCGTCGGCCTGTTCGCGGTCGAGACCCGCGAGAAGACCCTCGAGGAGATCTCCCAGTGACCACCACCGCAGACCTTCGTCCCGCCACGGCTGCCCACCCCACGACCCTCGACTTCGTTCCCGTCCCCGACGAGATCGCGGTCGGCGGCACCTGGCGCCGCGCCACCGGACCGGCCTTCTCCGTCGTCGATCCCGCCGACGGCCGGGTCCTCCAAGTCGTGCACCAGGCCACCGCCGCCGACGTCGACGACGCCGTCGCCGCGGGCCGGGCAGCCGCCGCCGACCCGGCGTGGCGCGCGCTGCTGCCCCACGAGCGGGCGCGGCACCTGCACCGCATCGCCGACGGGATCGAACGGCACAGCGCGCGGCTCGCGCTGCTGCAGAGCTACAACACCGGCAAGGCGCTCGCCGAGACGACGGCGCTGGTCGCCAGCGCGGCCGGGACCTTCCGCTACTTCGCCGCGGTGCTCGAAACCACCGACGACGACCTGACCGCCCCGCGCGGCAACTATCTGTCGATGAGCGTGCACGAGCCGATCGGCGTGATCGGGGCGATCGCCCCGTGGAACTCGCCGATCGCGAGCGACGCCCAGAAGATCGCCCCGGCCCTCGCGGCGGGCAACGCGATCGTCCTGAAACCGGCGGAGTGGACCCCGCTCGTTTCGCTCGCACTCGCGCGCATCGTCCACGACGCCGGACTGCCACCCGGGTTGCTGTCGGTCCTGCCCGGCAAGGGCTCGATCGTCGGCGACGCGATCGTCCGGCACCCGCAGGTCGGCAAGGTCACGTTCACCGGCGGCACCCGCACCGGACGCGCCCTCGCCCACGCGGCCGCGGAGAAGCTGATGCCGGTGTCGCTGGAACTGGGCGGGAAGTCACCGACGATCGTGCTCGACGACGCCGACATCGACGCGGCCGTCGCGGGCGTGATGTACGGGATCTTCTCGTCGTCCGGACAGAGCTGCATCGCGGGCTCACGATTGTTCGTCGACCGCACGCTCTACGACCGATTCCTCGGCGAACTCGTCCGGCGCACCCGCGCGCTGCGGGTCGGGAACGGCCGGGATCCGCGCACCCAGGTCGGTCCGCTCGTGCACCCCTCGCACCGGGACTCGGTGGCCGCCTACGTCGACCTGGCCCGGGGGGAGGGTGGCCGGATCCTGTGCGGCGGCCGTATTCCCGACGACCCGGAACTCGCGGGCGGCGCCTACTACCTGCCGACCGTCGTGGACGGGCTGACCAACGACGCCCGGGTGTGCCGGGAGGAGATCTTCGGGCCGGTCCTGGTGGCGTTGCCGTTCGACGGGGAAGAAGACCTGCTCGCGCAGGCCAACGACTCGGTGTTCGGACTGGCCGCCGGCATCTGGACCCGTGACTACCGCCGGGCCTGGCGACTGGCGCGCCGTCTCGAGGCGGGCACGGTGTGGATCAACACCTATAAGCGATTCAGCATCTCGACGCCCTTCGGTGGCGTCAAGGAGAGCGGGCTCGGGGTCGAGAAGGGTCGCGCCGGTATCGCGGCGTATTCGAGGCAGAAGAGCGTGTATCTCGGTCTCGACGACGCCCCCGACCCCTGGGCGGACTGACCGCCTCGTCCGGTTCCCCGGTCCCGGAAAACATTTCGGCCGGGGGACCTGTACAAGCAAATATCTTAGCGCTAAGATAAATGACATTCGCCACTGGAAGGCAATTCTCATGAACCAACCCATCGCCCGGCTGCGCCGCCTGCGCTCGGTGGAGCTGCGCACCCACGCCGCCGCCGAATCCGCCGAGTTCTACTCCGAGGTCTGGGGACTGCGCGTCGTCGAACAGGGCACCACCGGCGCGTGGCTGCGCGGCACCGGCGAGCAGCACCACGTCCTGCAGCTCACGCAGGCGGAACGAAACGGCTTGGGCCGCATCAGTTTCGCTGTCGCGACCCCCGCCGAGGTGGACGAGGCTGCCCGGCGGGTCGAAGCCCGCGGCATCCCCGTCGTGCACGGGCCGGGACCGATCGACGACGCCGGCGGCGGATACGGACTGCGGATCGTCGACCCGGAAGGCCGGGTCCTCGAACTTGTCGCCGACACCCTCGCCGTTCCCGCGCTCGTCCGCGACGACGCGGTGCCGGTCGGGGTCACGCACGTCGTGCTCAACACCGTCGACATCGACGCATCCGTGCAGTTCTACTGCGACGTACTCGGCATGCGCGTCTCCGACTGGTCCGAACACCAGATGGCGTTCCTGCGGTGCAACTCCGACCATCACAGCATCGCGTTCAACCAGGCCGAATGGGCGTCGGTCAACCACGTCGCCTACGAGATGCCGACGGTCGACCACTTCATGCGCGGCATCGGACGGCTGCGCCACCACGGACAGTTGCCGCTGTGGGGTCCCGGCAAGCACGGCCCCGGCGACAACACCTTCTCCTACTTCGCCGACCCCGCGGGCCTGGTGTGCGAATACACCTCCGGCATCGCACAGGTCGACGAGGACCGCTGGCTGTGCCGCGTGTGGCGCCGCGTCCCCGAGTTGTCCGACCTGTGGGGCACCGCCGGCCCGCCGTCGCGGCAGGTCCGCGAGCACATGGCGGGCATCCCGGACCCCGGCGCCTTCGCGCGCCTCGACCGGATGCAGGCATCATGATTCACGTCGTCGAACGCGGTACCGGCCCGGCCGTGCTGATGCTGCACGGAATCGGCGGCAGCGCAGACAGTTTCGCCCCGCAGCTCACCGGACTCGCCGAATCGCTCCGCATGATCGCGTGGGACGCCCCCGGCTACGCGCGCAGCGACGACCCGGTGCGGCCGCTCGACCTCGACGACTACGCGGACGCCGCGGCGGACATCGTCCGGGACCGGTGCGGCGACGCGGGCGCACACATCCTCGGAATGTCCTGGGGCGGTGTACTCGCCACCCGGCTGGCGCTGCGGCACCCCGAGCTCGTGCGCAGCCTGATCCTCGGCGCGTCGTCGGTCGGATCCGGCGCCGACCCCGACAGCGCCGAGAACATGCGGGCGCGGGCCGCGGATCTCGACCGCAGCGGACCGGCCGACTTCGCGCGCCGTCGCGCCCCGCGGCTGCTGTCGGCGGACGCACCCCGGCACCTCGTCGACCGCGCGACGGCGATCATGGCCGAATCGGTGCGGCTGCCCGGCTACGGTCACGCCGCCGAAACGATGGCCGCGACCGACCACACCGGCGACCTCGAGAAGATCGACGTTCCGACGCTCGTGCTGTGCGGGGACGCCGACACCGTCACCGGCATCTCGGCGAGCCAGGTTCTCGCCGGCGGCATCCCGGGTGCGGTGTTCGTCACCGTCCGCGGGGCGGGACATCTCGCCAACCAGGAACGCCCGGAGGCGTTCGACGCCTGGATCGAATCGTTCGTGCGAATCACCGAACGCCTGAGCAACCACTCGACCCACTGACGACGACTCACCGAAGAAACGGAGAACCACCATGACACTCGACTACGCGACCGCGGACCTGAAGGAATTCACCGACTCGCTCATCCTGACCCGCGGCACCCGCCACGAGGACTGGGACACCCTCGGATTCCAGACCAAAGCCGGAGATCAGTTCCGGCGCGCCCAGATCCGCTACGTCGGCTCCGGCGCCACCGGCAACCACGAGAACGACACCCGCACCATCGGCTCCCGCGGCTTCACGTTCTCGAACATGCTGCTGCCGCCCGGCGCCGAGGGGCCCGAGCACACCCACCACGACGCCGAGGAGGCCTTCTTCGTCCTCGAAGGCGAGGTCGAGGTGGGCATCCACCGCGACGGCGTCGTCGAGAAGCGGACCCTCGGCTACCGCGACATGATCGTCGTGCCGGCCGGCGTGCCGCGCAGCCTGAAGAACACCGGCACCACCGATGCGCTGTTCTGCGTGATCATCGGCACGCAGAAGCCGCAGGTTCCCACCTACCCCGAGACCTCCGCGGTCTTCGGCGTCTCCCGGGACTGACCCGTGGGTGCCCTCGACGACCGCACCGTCGTCGTCACCGGAGCCGGGCGCGGCCTGGGCCTGGCGATCGCCCGCCGTCTCGGCGCCGACGGCGCGGCGCTGTGGATCGCCGACATCGCGGCCGACCGCGGCACGGACGCCGCCGCGAAACTGCGCTCCGACGGCATCGCGGCACAGTTCGTCCCCGTGGACCTCGCCGACGCCGACTCGGTCGACGAGATGGCCGCCCGGGTCACCGCACACGGCCCGCTGTACGGCCTGGTCAACAACGCCGCGCTCGCCGACGGGGTCGGCGGCAAGGCCGTGCACGAACTGCCGATCGACGAGTGGGACCGCGTCCTGAACGTCAACCTGCGCGGCACGTTCCTCGTCTGCCGGGCCCTCGTGCCCTCGATCATCGAGGGCGGCGGTGGCCGCGTGGTCACCATCGGATCCGACGCGGCGCACTACGGTTCCCCGAGGCTCACGCACTACATCGCGTCCAAGGGCGGCGTGTCCGCGCTGACCCGCACGATGGCCCGCGATCTCGGACCGTACGCGATCACCGTCAACACCGTCTCGCCCGGACTGACGGAAAGTGAATCGGCACAACATGTTCCGCAGCACCGGCACGACTTGTACCGGCTCAACCGGGCCCTGACGCGGCCGCAGCAACCCGCGGATCTGGTCGGAGCCGTCGCCTTCCTGATGGGCGACGAGGCGTCGTACATCACCGGGCAGGAACTCGTCGTCGACGGCGGATTCGTCCTGCACTAGCACCTGAGAGGACCGGGTCGTGGACCTGCTTCTGAACAATCGCACCTATCTCGTGACCGGAGGCAGCTCCGGCGTCGGCCTCGCCACCGTGCGGATGCTGCTCGGCGAGGGCGCGAACATCGTGACCTGCGCCCGCGACGTGGACCGCCTGAACGCGGCACTCGACGGCCTCGCCGGCCGCGAACGCATCCTCACCGCGGCGTGCGACGTCCGCGACCGGGACGCGGTCGCCGACCTGGTGGCCCGCGCCCAGGACACCTTCGGCGGCCTCGACGGCCTGGTCAACAACGCGGGCAACTCGCGGATGAAACCGCGCGCCGAGACCACCCTCGACGACTGGCGCGACGAGTTCGACCTCAAGTTCTCGAGCGTGCTCAACACCGTCGACGCCGCGCTGCCGCTGCTGCGCAAGTCGCCGGCACCGTCGATCGTCAACATCTCGGCGGTCCTCGCCCGCCAGCCCGAGACCCGGCTGGTCACCACGAGCGCGGCCCGCGCGGGACTGCTCAACCTGAGCAAGTCCCTGTCGCTGGAACTGGCTCCGGAGGCGATCCGCGTCAACTCGGTCGCTCTCGGTCTCGTCGACACCGGGCAGTGGCGGCGCCGCTACGAAACCTCCGGATACACCGGAAGTTTCGCCGAGTGGGAAGCCGAGATCGCCGCAGACCGCGGGATCGGCCTCGGCCGCTTCGGCAACGCCGACGAGGTCGCCTACCTCGTCGTCACCCTGCTCTCACCCCGCTCGTCGTACGTGACGGGCACGAGCATCGACGTGTGCGGCGGAGTCGCGCGCTATGTCTGAAAGGAAACCCATGGCCAGCGAATCGCGAGCCGGCGGCAACGGCGGGGACCTGCTGGTGCAGGTGCTGCGCGACGCCGGAGTCGACACCGTCTTCGGCATCGTCAGCGTCCACAACCAGCCCCTCGTCGAGGCGGTGAGCAGGCAACTGCGCTTCGTACCGGTGCGGCACGAGGCGACCGCCGTCAACGCCGCCGACGGATACGCCCGCGCCACCGGCGGACTCGGCTGCGCCCTGACCAGTACCGGAACCGGTGCCGGCAACGCGGCGGGCTCGCTGATCGAATCGCTCGCCTCCGGCACCTCGGTCCTGCACATCACCGGGCAGGTCGAATCCCGCTACCTCGGGTCGGGCCGCGGATTCATCCACGAGACCAAGGACCAGCTCGGGATGCTCACCGCGGTCTCGGCCTACGCCGAGACCATCCGCGACGCGGACAGCGCCGCGAAGGTGCTGCGCGAGGCGGTCGCCCACGCGCTCGCCACGCCCGGCGGTCCCGCCAGCGTCGAGTGGCCCATCGACCTGCAGTACGCGCAGTGCCCGGTGACCGCGGAGGTGCCGCAGGCCGAACCGGCGGCCGCCGCGCCGACCGGTCTCGACGAGGCGCTGCGGGCCATGGAACAGGCACGGCGCCCGGTGATCTGGGCGGGCGGCGGAGCGGCGCGAGCAGGGGACGCGCTGACCGCCCTCGTCGAACGGTGGGGTGTTCCGCTGCTGACCAGCAACTCCGGCCGCGGTGCGGTGCCCGAGGATCACCCTCTGTGCATCGGCAACTACGCGACGTCGCCGCTCGGGCGGGCGCTGCTCGCCGACGCCGACCTCGTGTTGTCCCTGGGCACGCACTTCCGGTCGAACGAAACCGGTGACTACTCGATTCCCATGCCCGCGAGTCATATTCAGGTGGACCTCGACCCGGCCGCGCCGGGCCGCGTCTTCCCGGCGGATCTGCCCGTGGTGGGAGAGATCGGTGCGTTCCTCGCTGCCGCGGGGCGCCTCGACGGACTCGGCGATGCGGTCGAGGAGCACTGGACGACGCGGGCCCGCGAGACCCGCGACCGGGTGCGCGCGACGCAGCGCGCCGGGCTGGGTGACCATGCGGTGCTGTGCGACGCCGTGCGCGCGGCATTGCCTCGCGATGCCGTCGTGGCGCGCGATGTGACGATCGCGTCGAGTTCGTGGGGCAATCGCCTGCTGCCGATGTACGACCCGCGCGCCAACGTCTTCCCACGGGGCGGTGGCATCGGGCAGGGCCTCGGTATGGCGATCGGCGCCGCACTGGCGGACGAGACCCGCCCGACGCTCGCGCTCGTCGGCGACGGGGGACTGGCCGTGCACTTGGGGGAGATCCTCACCCTGGCGCAGGAGAAGCCGTGGCTGGTGCTGCTCGTGTGCAACGACGGCGGCTACGGGGTGCTGCGCAACATGCAGATCGGGGCCGGTGAGCGACCGTACGCGGTCGATCTGGCAACCCCGGATTTCGCGCTGCTCGCTCGAGCCGTGGGGGTCGAGTACCGGTGCATCGCCGCTGCCGGGGAGGCCCACGACGTTCTCGCCGACGCGGTGTCGCGGCAGGCGCCCGTGCTCGTGGAGGTCGATCTCGCGGCCTACGGGCCGATGCCGACGCCCTTCACGCCGCCGGTCACCGTACCGGTCGGCTAGCACCCGGAAAAACTTCCCGGCGACTGTGGCGCGGATAACATCTTAGCGCTAAACTAATAAGCGCTGAACTGATCTCCCCGGAGGAAAACATGACTGCAGACACCGTCGACCTGATGGTCCGTCAGATGCGGATCGAGTCCACCGGCGTCGTCTCCCTGCGGCTGGAACATCCCGACGGTGCCGCGGTCGAGCGCTGGACACCCGGAGCGCACCTCGACCTTCATCTCGGCGGTGGCCACGTCCGCCAGTACTCGCTGTGCGGCGACCCCGACGACAAGACGGGCTACCGCGTCGCGGTCCTGCTCGAGAAGTCCGGGCGCGGGGGATCGCGCCGCGTCCACGAGACCCTGCGCCCCGGCGACACCGTCGCGGTGAGCCTGCCGCGCAACAACTTCGAGCTCCTGCCGTCCCCGCGCTACCTGTTCGTCGCCGGCGGGATCGGCATCACCCCGATCCTGGCGATGATCACCGAGGCGGAACGCGCCGGCGCCGAGTGGGAACTGCACTACGGTGGCCGCGACCGCTCCACCATGGCGTTCCTCGACGAACTCGCCGGCTACGGAGACCGTGTGCGCGTCGTCGCGGAGGACCGCGACGGAATGCTGGATCTGGCTGCGCTGCTGGAGAATCCGCGACCGGATACCCTCGTGTACACGTGCGGTCCGGAAGGGCTGCTGGCCGCCGTCGAGTCGTACGCGCCGGCCTGGCCGGACGGTGCGATCCGTCTCGAACGGTTCAAGGCCCCCGAACGCGCCGCCGCCGCTGGTGAGGACGCCTCCTTCCGGGTGGTGTGCGAGAGCTCCGGCGTGTCCGCGACCGTGGCCCCGGACCGGTCGATCCTCGAAACTCTCGAGGACGCCGGTGTCGACGTGCCCAACTCGTGCCGCGAAGGCATCTGCGGCTCGTGTGAGACCCGGGTGCTGTGCGGCACCCCCGACCACCGCGACTCCCTGCTCAGCGCCGCCGAACAGGAATCCGGCGCCACCATCATGTTGTGTGTCTCCCGCGCCCGCTCCGACGAGCTGGTGCTGGACCTGTAGAAAGGATCCAGGATGGATCGCTACCTGAAGATTCATCAGGCCCGCACGGCCGACCCCACCCCCTACGAAGTCAAGCTCGCCAAGGCGATCGAAGCGGTCTTCGGATCGGGCGTCCACCACCTCGAGGGACTAGTCAAGGGGCTCAACGACTCCGGCATCCACGGACCCGACGGGGCCGAGTGGACCCCCGAGTCGTTCACCGCCGAGATGCACCGGATCGGAGCCTGACCATGGTGAATCGACTGCGCCGCACCCCGAAGACCGCCGACGAGATCTTCGCGACCGGCATGCGCGACCAGTGGCACGCGGTGTGCCCGTCGGACTTCGTCGAACGCGGTGGCATCCGCAAGCTGCGCCGCCTCGGCGAGGACTGGGTGCTCTACCGCGGATCCGACGGCACCGTGCGCATGCTCGAGGACCGCTGCCCACACCGCGGTGCCCCACTCTCGCAGGGCGTGCACCTGGGCGATCGCCTCGCGTGCCGCTACCACGGCGTCGAGGTCGACGGTACCGGCACCGTCGCGAAGGTCCCCGGCATGCCCGGCTGCAACCTCGAAGGCAAGAAGCTCGTCTCGTCGCTGCCCGTCCGCGAGGTCGGCGGGGCGATCCTCGCCTGGTTCGGCACCGATCCCGACGCCGAACCGGGTCCGCTCGAACTTCCGGATCCGCTTGTGGACGAGGATGTTTCGGCATTCCTGTGCTACGCGGAGTGGGAGGCGCCGTGGCGCTTCGCGCTCGAGAACCTGCTCGATCCCATGCACGGCGCGTTCCTGCACCACGAATCACACTCGATGTTCGGGGGTGAAACCTCGGCCCGCTTCCGGATCCGGGAGACCGACCGCGGCTTCTTCTTCGAGAAGACCGACCAGCGCGGCGTGAACTTCGACTGGGTCGAGTACTGCCGCACCGGTGCCGACTGGGTCGACCTCGAGATCCCGTACCCGCCGACCGCGGGTCCCGGCGGACCGTTCGGCATCGTCGGCATGGGCACCCCGATCGACGCCGACACCACCGCGGTCTTCTTCTGGCGCTATCGCCGGGTCCAGGGCTGGGAACGCGACGTGTGGCGCTTCCTGTACCGCACCGTGCTCGAGGAACGGCACTGGGAGGTACTCGAGCAAGATCGGGTCATGCTCGAGGGGATGGCTCCCGACGCCGACGCGGCCGAGAACCTCTACCAGCACGACCTCGGTGTCATGCGGTTGCGCCGGCTGTACCGGGCGCGCGCGGAGGAGCTGGCCGCAGCCGCGGCCGAATCCTGATCCGGAGGACGGCACGCCCGAGGGTGGCGGATTCTTCACCCCCGGGTGGCTGTCCGGGATCTCGGGTTCGCTCGACACTTGATCGGGTCAGGGCCGCTCCGTCGCGGTGGCGGCATTACGGATTCGACGTGTGGAGCATGGCCTATGCCATTCATCGAGTTGCAGGACGGCCGCTGGGTGCGCAAGACGGAGGTCGGCCTCCGTCAACTGGCACCGGAGGGCGCGGGTTCGTTGCCGAATCTGCTTCTGCGGCAGTTCAAGACGACGACCCGGTTCCAAGTGCTGGACACGTTCCGCTACACCCCGGCCGTGGACGAGGACGATTGGCAGGATGCCCCGGCCGTCGAGAACGGCGAACAGTTCGAGGTGCGCGCGCAGTCGACGTCGGATCTGGCATCGATCCCACCGTGCATGTGGGGACTCATCGCGAGCTACGGCGGCCACACCATGCCCGCCCTGCTGCACGACACCCAGTGTGCTGCAGCGAGGGACGTGGGCAAGGCGGACCCCATGCGCGCCCGGGCCATGAGACGACGAGCCGATGCGCGGTTCCGCAGCACTCTCCGCCACGAGTCGGACGCGGGCGTCGTCACGCAGTGGATCATGTGGGCGACGGTTCGGGTGTTCGCGTCCCCGCCGTATGCGCTGCTCGTCCTGCTGTTCGCGCTGGTGTTGTGGGGGCGTGTCGCGACGGCCGCCGTCCCGGCGCTCCCGGGTGCCGGTGTCGCCTCGGCGGCGTTTTTTCCTTGTCTCGCAGCGGTTTTCGTCGGAGCCGGCCTCGTCAGTCGCGAGGCGGCGCCGCCCGGTACACCGGGGAAGAGATATCGCGAGGCCGTGCGGGAGAATCTGACGGCGGCGATGATCGTGACTCTGATCCTGCCCACCATTCTTCCCATGCTGCTGTCGACGCTGCTGACGCGAATCCTGCTGATGCTCGCCGATGTCATCGGATTCGTTGTCGACGCGATCTGTGCGACGCTCGGCCGCCCGCCGGTGTCCGGTGGGCCCGAGTATCCGGTCATCGAGTCGCCGGCGCGAGCCGAATGAGAAACCGACGAGCGCGCCCGCACCTTCTCCGGTGCGGGCGCGTTCTGTTGTGCCCCAGGTGTTTTCCGTCTCGCTGTGGGGCGGCCGTCATTCCCCGTCGTGCCGGATGATGGAGTGCTCGAGTTTGCGGAGGAGTCCGGCGAGAGCGGCCTGGTCGGCGGCGGACAGACCCGCGAGCATGCGCGCCTCGTTCTCGAAGTGGGCGACGGCGATCTCGTCGATCAGCTTCTTGCCCTCGTCGGTGAGCTGCGCGTGCACGATCCGGCGATCCTCCTCGTCGCGCTCGCGCCGGACGAGACCGGCCTGGACGAGGCGATCGATGCGGAGGGTGATGCCGCCGGTGGTCACCAGCGAACTCTCGGCGAGCTGACCCGACGTCATCCGGTACGGTTCGCCTGCGCGGCGCAGGGCGGCGAGCACGTCGAACGAGGCCATGTTGATGCCGAACTCGTCGAAGACGCGTCCGATGGCGCTCTGGTACCGCAGATACGTGCGGTGCAGGCGCCCGAGCACCTCGAGGGGTGTCACGTCGAGGTCGGGCCACTGGCGAGCCCACTGACTCACGATGTCGTCGACGGCATCGTGTTCCGGAACGGTGTCGCGCCCCACGTGGCCTCCTCGTGTTCGCCGTCGTCACGCTCGGTTGTTGAGCGCAAAGGCAATGATCACGATACGGCCTGCGTGGGGCGCGCGGGGAATGCAGGATCAGGCGCGGTGGGTGGCGACCGCGTCGATCTCGACGGTGGCACCGTAGGGGAGTGCGCTGACCTCGACGAAGGTGCGTGCCGGCCGGGGCTCGGGGAACAGGCGCTCGAACTGCCGGTTCGCTTCCTCCCGCAGCGAGAGGTCGGTGACGAAGTAGGTGAGCTTGACGACGTCGGAGAGCGTGCCGCCGACGACGGCGAGCCGGTCGGTCATCCGGTCGATGGCGGCGTCGAGCGCCTCGGTGCGGCCTCCGACGGCGGCACCCTCCGGGTCCACGGACAGGGCGCCCGAGACGAAGACGAGGCCGGCGGCGACATACGCGGGGCTGTAGGGGTGCTGGGCGCTGACAGCGGTGAGGGACATGGAATCTCCAGGGTCGGAAGACGGGATCGGATTTATCTTAGCGCTCAACTAATTGAATAGGAAGGGGTCGTCGCTCGTCGACGGTGCGCCGGACGGCGCCTCGCTCACACCGGCTTACGACTGCAGAAGATCGCAGTACCCGGGAAGATCTCCCCGCGCAGCGGGCTCCACTGGCCCCACTCGCGATCCAGATGCTCGGGCCACTCCGGTTCGACGATGTCGTACACCTCGAAACCCGCCGCCACGAGCTCCCGGAGCCGATCCCCGACGGTCCGGTGATGTTCGACGTAGGTTGGCACCCCGTCGTCGTCGACCTCCACGTACGGCGTGCGGTCGAAGTACGGGAACATCGCCACCAGTCCGCGCTCGCCCGGATCGTCCGGGAAGATCCACCGCATCGGATGATTCACCGCGAACACCCACCGTCCGCCGGGCCGCAGCACCCGCGCGACCTCGCGCATCACCCGCGCCGAATCCGCCACGAACGGCACCGCGCCGAACGCCGAGCACACGACGTCGAAACTCCCGTCCGCGAAGGGCAGCTCCTCGGCGCCGGCCTGCACGAGCGGCACCCGCGGCCCGCCGCGTTCCATCGCCGTCACGCCACGCGCCAGCATCCCGATCGAGATGTCCAGGCCGACCGCCCGGGCGCCCTGCCCGGCCAGCCACCGCGCACACGGCGCCGAACCGCATCCGACCTCGAGGACGTCCTTGCCGGCGACCTCCCCGAGCAGGTGCACATCACCCTCGTGCAGCCCCTCCGGGCACCACACGAACTCGCCCTCGCTGGAGTCCACGCCGAGGAACTCGCCGTGGGTGCGGTGATAGTCCTCGGCGTCGGCGTCCCACCACATCCGGCTCGCGCGTTCGCTGTCGCGCGATCCCACCCGCGCGCGGCCCGCCTTCGACGTGCCGAGGAGGGCATTCGCGGTCGCGTGGCGGTCGTCGGACGGGGAAACAGCGTCGGGCATGACCACAAGGGTAGGGGTGCGGGGATGCGCGCCCGACTCCAGCGCCGCGCCGACCGCGATGCCGGTGTGACGGGAGGGACGATTGACACCTCAATGTGACAGAGAGCACACTCGTGTCTCGATCCGGTACCCGATCCCGGATGGGGGGATTCGATCGTGGCTCGAGGAAGTACCGTCCGTCGCCGTCTGTTCTGCGCGCTGGTGCTGGCATTCGCACTGCCGGCCGGAGTCGCCGCCGCCGGCCCGCCCGCGCCGGACACCTCCGGAATCGTCCAGCAGGTCGGCGCGGTGGGGGCGACCGCGGCCACCCGCGCCGACTGCGGTCCGGACTCCCGGCCGGAAACCGGCCTCCAAGGCGACGTGCCCGCCGCCGACCGCGACAACGGACGCAGCACGCAGGGCTATACCTGCAACATCACCCGGATCGGCGCCTTCCCCGGCGCGGGCGCCGGCATCGTGTCCGCGAGCTATGACCACTGCGCCTACCTGGGCAGCATCTTTCCCACCAGCCTCGCCGGTCCGGCGACCGGTGTGCAGGTTCTCGACGTGTCGGACCCGGCGAACCCGGTGCCCACCACCACCCTCACCGAACCGGCGATGCTCGCCGGAACCTGGGAGAGCCTCAAAGTCCATCCCGGCCGGAAGCTGCTGGTGGGCACCGGTGTTCCGCTGAACTTCGGGGGCGGGCTGATGTCGGTGTACGACATCTCCGACTGCGCGCATCCACGTTTGCTCAATCCGGGACCGGGCACCGACCTGCAGATGCCGCTGCCGATCACCGCGCACGAGGGCGGCTTCTCACCGGACGGACGGACCTACTGGTCCTCCGGCACCGAGGGGGTGCTCAGCGCCGTGAATCTGACCGACCCGACGACCCCGCGGGTGATCTGGCAGGGCTGGATCGGGCTGTCCGGCCACGGATTCGGCATCAGCCCCGACGGCAACCGCCTGTACCTGTCGAACAACTTCGGTGGCCTCACCGTCCTCGACACCGCCGCCGTGCAGCGCCGGGACCCGAATCCGCAGGTGGTTCAGCTGGCCAAGATGGCGTGGACGGACGGCTGGGCCACCCAGCACAGCATCCCGGTCACCTACGACGGCCACCCCTACCTGTTCACCGTCGACGAGGCCGGATCCGGCGGGGTCAAGCTCATCGACGTCGCCGACGACGCGAACCCGCGGATCGTGCACTCGATCAAGCTCGAGATCAACCTGCCGGAGCACATCGACAGCCAGGTCGCCTCCGGGATGGGCGGCTCGGCGTTCGCGTACGAATCGCACTACTGCGCGGCCGACCGTCCCGCGAACCCGACCGCGCTGGCGTGCGGCTGGATCTCGTCGGGCATCCGCGTGTTCGACGTCCGCGACCCGTTCGACGTGCACGAGATCGCGTACTACAACCCGCCGGCGATGACCGGCCGCAACCTCGACCGCCCGAACTCGTCGCACGCGTGGGCGTCGCTGATCGGAGTCCCGGTGCTCAGCGCCCCCGCGGTGCTGCAGGCCGTGATCGGCGGGCAGTTCGACCTTTCCCAGGCGCAGTCGAGCCGCAGCGGCATGGTCGTCGGCGGCGACCTGTCCGCCGACTGGTGCCTGTCGCCACCGGAATGGCGCGGCAACGACCTGTGGGTCGGCTGCTCGGACAACGGGTTCCTGACACTGCGTCTGAGCGAGGACGTCTACACCCCGCCCGCGAACCAGCAGTCCACGATCGGGTCGTGAACGCAGCAACCGCGCTGCGCGGACTCGCGGCGGTGTCGATGGCGGTGTTCCTGCTGGTGATCGGGGCGGCGCTGCGGCCGCTGGTGATCCCCGAAGCGCCCGCGCCGGCGGCCCCGGTGCTCGGACCCGTCGAGATCGGCTTCGTCCAGGACATGGCCGCCCACCACCAGCAGGGGCTGCAGATGACCGCGCGGCTGTCCCCGGACGTCGACCCGGCGGTGGCGACGCTGGCACGCAGGATCGAGCTGACCCAGCGCTACGAGCTCGGCATGCTGCTCGGCTGGCTGGAACTCGCCCAGGCCCCGCCCACCAACCCGCATCCGATGCAGTGGCACGACGGCGACCACGCCCACGCAACCGCGGCCGGGCCGGCCGAGAGACCGATGCCGGGGATGGCGACGCTCGACGAACTCGACGCCCTGTCCGCGGCGCGCGGCCGGGACGCCGAGGTGCTGTTCCTGCAGTTGATGCAGCGTCACCACGCCGGGGCCGTGGCCATGGCCCGGGCCGCCGACGGCCGGCTCACCGGCGGCGCGGTCGCGCTGTTCGCGCGCGGCGCGATGCAGGAACAGAGCAAGGAGGCGGGGTTGATGACGCTCATGCTCGAGCAGCGGGCGGCCGCCCCACTGGGCTGACCGCAGCTGGAAAGCGACTCCCGGCGCGGCGGCACGCGGTGCCGCGGCCCGATCCTGACCACGTTACCGGCGGCCGGGTTTGCCGGTGTAGCGCCCGTGCGCGTAGCCTTGACCACGCGAGTGTCCGCTGTTCGATCTTCACGGCTCGATCGGCGGGTATTCGTGGCGGAATCTCGTGTCGTTCACCACGGTGTGCGATCCGTCTGTCCGACCGAACATTGACCAACCGACTATCAACCCGTCCGGAGCAACTCAACACATGGCCTCCACCACCGTCACCTCGCCGCAGGTAGCCGTCAACGACATCGGCTCTGCCGAGGATTTCCTCGCCGCCATCGACGCCACGATCAAGTACTTCAACGATGGCGACATCGTCGAAGGCACCATCGTCAAGGTCGACCGCGACGAGGTGCTGCTCGACATCGGCTACAAGACCGAAGGCGTTATCCCGTCCCGCGAGCTCTCCATCAAGCACGATGTCGACCCCAACGAGGTCGTTTCGGTGGGCGATGAGGTCGAGGCCCTGGTCCTCACCAAGGAGGACAAGGAAGGCCGCCTGATCCTGTCCAAGAAGCGTGCGCAGTACGAGCGCGCCTGGGGCACGATCGAGGAGCTCAAGGAGAAGGACGAGGCCGTCAAGGGCACCGTCATCGAGGTCGTCAAGGGCGGCCTGATCCTCGACATCGGCCTGCGCGGCTTCCTGCCCGCCTCGCTCGTCGAGATGCGTCGCGTCCGCGACCTCCAGCCGTACGTCGGCAAGGAGATCGAGGCCAAGATCATCGAGCTCGACAAGAACCGCAACAACGTCGTTCTGTCGCGCCGCGCATGGCTCGAGCAGACCCAGTCCGAGGTCCGCAGCGAGTTCCTGCACCAGCTCCAGAAGGGCCAGGTCCGCAAGGGCTTCGTGTCCTCCATCGTCAACTTCGGCGCGTTCGTCGATCTCGGCGGTGTCGACGGCCTCGTGCACGTCTCCGAGCTGTCCTGGAAGCACATCGACCACCCGTCCGAGGTCGTCGAGGTCGGCAACGAGGTCACCGTCGAGGTTCTCGACGTCGACCTGGACCGCGAGCGCGTCTCCCTGTCGCTCAAGGCCACCCAGGAAGACCCGTGGCGTCAGTTCGCCCGCACCCACGCGATCGGCCAGATCGTTCCGGGCAAGGTCACCAAGCTCGTTCCGTTCGGCGCGTTCGTCCGCGTCGAGGAGGGCATCGAGGGTCTGGTCCACATCTCCGAGCTGGCCGAGCGCCACGTGGAGGTCCCGGACCAGGTCGTGTCCGTCGGCGACGACGCGATGGTCAAGGTCATCGACATCGACCTGGAGCGTCGCCGCATCTCGCTGTCGCTGAAGCAGGCCAACGAGGACTACACCGCCGAGTTCGATCCGTCGAAGTACGGCATGGCCGACAGCTACGACGAGCAGGGCAACTACATCTTCCCCGAGGGCTTCGATCCCGAGACCAACGAATGGCTCGAGGGCTTCGAGAAGCAGCGTGAGGAGTGGGAGTCCCGCTACGCGGAGGCCGAGCGTCGTCACAAGATGCACACCGCGCAGATCGAGAAGATGGCTGCCGACGAGGCCGCCGAGGCCGAGGCCGGCGTCTCCGGCACCAACTACTCGTCCGAGTCCGGCGCCGAGAGCGCGTCGGAGCCGGCCGGTGGTTCGCTGGCGAGCGACGCGCAGCTCGCTGCGCTTCGCGAGAAGCTGTCGGGCAACGCCTGACATCCGGTTCGTCGAACGGCCCCGCACCGATTTCGGTGCGGGGCCGTCCGCGTTCCCGGGGTGTGTGTTCCGGCGATTGCCCGGGCGCAGCCGGAAAACGCCGCGGCCCGCAGCTTCTCGTACGAGGGCTGCGGGCCGCGGCGTCGTGTGTGCGGAGGCCGACTTCAGTTGACGGCGGGGGTGGCCCACTGGGTGGGCAGCGCCGCGGCGCGTTTGCGCATCGCGGCCTGACTGTGCCGGGCGTTCGTCAGCAGCATGGTGAACCAGTTGCGACGGTGCGCGGCGAGAGCAGCGGCCACCTCGGGGATGAGGATGCAGTGCACGCCGTTCTCCATGCCGAGGCGATGCCGACCGGGCAGCGGTTGAGACGATTGCATAGCCTGCCTTCTCGGGGGTCGGGGATCCGTGGTCGGACGGTTCGCAACGACGATAACCGACGCATCGACCGGAGCCCGGCATTCCGCCGCAGGTCGGAGGGCGTGTTTCGCTCAGGCACCGAGTTGCGACCTCGCTGTGATCGCGTTGTGATCGCAGTGTGATTCGCCGGTAGGGCGACCCGGGGACGGCGTGCTCGGCCGCGCCGGGGAATACCTGCGAGGCGCCACCCCGTTCAAGTAGTTGACTGTTCAAATACATGACGGAGGTACGGCAGTGCAGTTCGGCATCTTCACCATCGGCGACGTGACCCGCGATCCCATCACGGGCCGCACGCCGACCGCACACGAACGCATCACCGCGATGACGAAGATCGCCCTCGCTGCCGAGGAGGTCGGACTCGACGTCTTCGCGACCGGCGAGCACCACAACCCGCCGTTCGTGCCGTCCTCACCGACCACGATGCTCGGCTGGATCGCCGCGAACACCACGAGGCTGAAACTGTCCACCGCGACGACCCTCATCACCACGAACGACCCGGTCAAGATCGCCGAGGACTTCGCGATGCTGCAGCACCTGGCCGACGGCCGCGTCGACCTGATGCTGGGCCGCGGCAACACCGGCCCGGTCTATCCCTGGTTCGGCAAGGACATCCGGCAGGGCATTCCGCTCGCGATCGAGAACTACCATCTGCTGCGCCGGCTCTGGCGCGAACGCATCGTCGACTGGGAAGGACAGTTCCGCACCCCGCTGCGCGGGTACACCTCCACCCCGGCCCCGCTCGACGACACCCCGCCGTTCGTGTGGCACGGCTCGATCCGCTCCCCGGAAATCGCCGAGCAGGCCGCGTTCTACGGCGACGGCTTCTTCCACAACAACATCTTCTGGAACCGGGAACACATCCAGCAGATGATCACCCTGTACCGCACCCGATTCGAGCAGTACGGCCACGGCGCGTCCGATCAGGCCATCGTCGGCCTCGGCGGCCAGGTGTTCATGGACACCACCGAGAAGGAGGCCGTCCGCCGATTCCGGCCGTACTTCGACAACGCGCCCGTCTACGGGCACGGACCGTCGCTCGAGGACTTCTCCGCGACGACCCCGCTGACCGTCGGCACCCCGGAACAGGTCATCGAACGCACCCTCGGTTTCGCCGACTACGCGGGCGACTACCAGCGCCAGTTGTTCCTGATGGACCACGCGGGCCTGCCGCTCGACGTCGTCCTCGAACAGATCGAGATCCTCGGCCGGGAGGTCGTGCCGGTGCTACGCACCGAATTCGAGCGCCGACGGCCCGCGCACGTGCCCTCCGATCCGCCCACGCACCGCTCGCTGGTGGCGCAGGGCCCGGACTCGCCGCATCGCAGCGTGGCCCCGGCCCGGCTCGACCCGACGGTCTCCGGCGAGGCGGGTGGCCGATGAACCGGGACCCAGCGTCTCGGCGGTGACGCCGTAACTTTCGCCCGGTCGAATTTCCGGGACCACCACGATGATGCGAGACTGTCGGCGTGCTGAGATTGGGCTTGACCGGTGGAATCGGTGCCGGCAAATCGACCGTGTCGAAGGAACTCGTCGCGCTGGGGGCGGTGCTCGTCGACGCCGACGCCATCGCCCGGGAGATCGTCGCACCCGGAACCGACGGGCTCGCCGAACTCGTCGACGCCTTCGGTGACGACATCCTCCTGCCCGACGGATCGCTCGACCGTCCGGCCCTGGCGGCCAAGGCCTTCGCCAGCGACGAGGCGCGCGCGGTCCTCAACGCCATCACCCACCCGCGGGTGGGGCAGCGCACCGCCGAACTCGTCGCCGCGGCTCCCGCGGACGGAATTGTGGTGCAAGACATTCCGCTTCTGGTCGAGGGCGACATGGCGGCGATGTTCAACCTCGTCGTCATCGTGCACACCGACGAGGACGAGCGGATCCGCCGGCTCGTCGAGCTGCGCGGCATGCCGGAGGCGGACGCCCGGGCCCGCATCGCGGCGCAGGCCAGTGACGACGAGCGCCGTGCCGTTGCGGACGTGTGGCTCGACAACAACGGCGACCCGGCCACGCTGATCAAGGCCGTCCGGGCGCTGTGGACCGAACGGCTGGTCCCGTTCGAGCGGAATCTGCGCACCCGCACCCCGGTGCGGGTCGGCCCGGAGCTGACCGCGTCCCGCGAGGACTGGCCGCAGCAGGCCCAGCGCCTGATCGCGCGGTTGGCCCTCGTCGCCTCGGGTGCCGCCGTACGCATCGACCACATCGGTTCGACCGCGGTCCCCGGCCTCGACGCGGTCGACGTGCTCGACCTGCAGATCACCGTGCCCGATCTCGCCGCCGCGGACCGCCTGGCCGAACCGCTCGCCGCGGCCGGGTTCCCGCGCATCGCCCAGGTCGAACAGGAAGACCCGAAGCCGGCCTACGGTGCCGGCGGCGAGACCGATCCTGGGGTGTGGGCGATGCGCCTGCACGGCGGCGCCGACCCCGGCCGGCCCGTGCACGTCCACGTGCGGGTCGACGGGTGGCCCGGCCAGCAGTTCGCGCTGCTCCTGCGGGACTGGCTGCGCGCCGATCCGGAGGTCGCCGCCGAGTATGCGGACGTCAAGCGTGCCGCCGCGCAGGCCGCTGCCGGGCAGTCCGATCCGGTCGCGGCGGAAGCGGCGTACGACGAGGCGAAGGCACCCTGGTTCGATCGCGCCTACCACCGGGCGTGGGAGTGGGCCGAGGCCACCGGCTGGACCGCGTAGGACCCGGGGCGGCAGTCGGGGTCACCGCCAGGTGAGCGGCATCCCGCGCGAGGCGAGCCAGGCGTCGAGGTCGTAGCCGTGCGCGGCGATGCCGTCCACCGCGGCGAGCGCGATGTGCACGGCGCGCTCGGCGTCCTCGGGCTCGAGCAGGCCCGCCGCGACCCCGGCGAACAACTCGTCGACGTCCTCGACGGTGGTGCCCCGGCCCGTCCGCACCACCAGGTCCAGATAGTGATCGCGGGAATGCCACACCGATCCCTCGGCCCAGAAATCGCCCACGTCGATGTACCGGTCCTGGTCGCGTTCGGACCCGGGGCGGAAGTGGAAGATCGACACGCGCAGCCCCGGCTCGGGCAGCAGCCACGATTCGAGATAGCCGAACTCCGGATGATCCGCCGGCCGTGCCATGTACAGGCCCCACGGTTCGACCCGATACTCGTCGACCGGACGCACGAAACCCTTCGGGTCGGTGTTGGTGCGGGCGTCGACATCGAACGTCTCGGTCTTCACGTGGTGCAGCTTCGCGGCGGACATGGGGAGAACGCTACCGCCCGTGCTCCGGATGTCCGGGTATCGAAACCCGACGGTGTCGGTGGCACCGCCTACCCTGGTCTGCATGGCGTTCGCAAGTGAGCATCCGGTCGTCGCGCACTCCGAGTTCCGGCCCGTCGGCGAGATCGAACGGACCGCGGCCCGGTTCGAGGTGGTCAGCGACCACCAGCCGGCAGGCGACCAGCCGGCCGCCATCGACGAACTCGAGCGGCGGCTGAAGGCGGGGGAGAAGGACGTGGTCCTGCTCGGCGCCACCGGCACCGGCAAGTCGGCGACCACCGCGTGGCTGATCGAACGGGTCCAGCGGCCCACCCTGGTGATGGCGCCGAACAAGACCCTCGCCGCGCAGCTCGCCAACGAACTGCGGGAAATGTTGCCGCACAACGCCGTCGAGTACTTCGTGTCGTACTACGACTACTACCAGCCCGAGGCGTACATCGCGCAGACCGACACCTACATCGAGAAGGACTCGTCGATCAACGACGACGTGGAACGACTGCGGCACTCCGCGACCTCGGCGCTGCTGTCCCGCCGGGACGTCGTGGTGGTCGCGTCGGTGTCCTGCATCTACGGCCTCGGTACCCCGCAGTCCTATCTGGACCGCTCGATCCAGCTCGAGGTCGGGGTCGAGGTGCCGCGCGACGCGCTCCTGCGACTGCTCGTCGACGTGCAGTACGACCGCAACGACCTCGCCTTCACCCGCGGCTCGTTCCGGGTCAAGGGCGACACCGTCGACATCATCCCCGCCTACGAGGAACTCGCCGTGCGCATCGAGTTCTTCGGCGACGAGATCGACGCGCTCTACTACCTGCACCCGCTCACCGGGGACGTCATCCGCAAGGTCGACTCCCTGCGGATCTTCCCGGCCACCCACTACGTGGCCGGTCCCGAACGGATGGAACGCGCGGTCCGCGACATCGAAGCCGAACTCGAGGGGCGCCTCGCCGATCTCGAGAACCGCGGCAAACTGCTCGAGGCGCAGCGGCTGCGGATGCGCACCCAGTACGACATCGAGATGATCCGGCAGGTCGGCTTCTGCTCGGGCATCGAGAACTACTCGCGGCACATCGACGGCCGCGCCGCCGGTTCCGCGCCCGCGACCCTCCTCGACTACTTCCCCGAGGACTTCCTGCTCGTCATCGACGAATCGCACGTCACCGTGCCGCAGATCGGGGCGATGTACGAGGGCGACATGTCGCGCAAACGCAACCTCGTCGAATTCGGGTTCCGGTTGCCGTCCGCCGTCGACAACCGGCCCCTGACCTGGGAAGAGTTCACCCAGCGCGTCGGCCAGACCGTCTATCTGTCCGCGACCCCGGGACCCTACGAGCTGGGGCAGGCCGGCGGCGAGTTCGTCGAGCAGGTCATCCGGCCCACGGGTCTGGTCGACCCGAAGGTGGTCGTCAAACCGACCAAGGGGCAGATCGACGACCTGGTCCACGAGATCCGGGAACGCGCCGACCGCGACGAACGTGTCCTCGTCACCACGCTGACGAAGAAGATGGCCGAGGACCTCACCGACTACCTGCTCGAGCTCGGCATCCGGGTCCGGTACCTGCACTCGGACATCGACACCCTGCGCCGCGTCGAACTGCTGCGCCAGCTGCGCCTCGGCGAGTACGACGTGCTCATCGGCATCAACCTGCTGCGCGAGGGTCTCGACCTGCCCGAGGTGTCGCTGGTGGCGATCCTCGACGCCGACAAGGAAGGCTTCCTGCGCAGCACCACCAGCCTCATTCAGACGATCGGCCGTGCCGCCCGCAACGTCTCCGGCGAGGTTCACATGTACGCCGACAAGGTCACCGATTCGATGGCGCGGGCCATCGAGGAGACCGAACGGCGCCGCGAGAAGCAGATCGCCTACAACGCCGAACACGGCATCGATCCGCAGCCGCTGCGCAAGAAGATCGCCGACATCCTCGACCAGGTGTACGAGGAGGCCGACGACTCCGTCGAGGTCGCGGGATCCGGACGCAACGCCTCCCGGGGCCGGCGCGCCCAGGGCGAAGCCGGCCGCGCGGTCAGTTCCGGCGTGTACGAGGGCGAGAATGTGAAGGCCATGCCGCGCGCCGAACTCGCGGACCTGGTGCAGCAGCTCACCGACCAGATGATGCAGGCCGCCCGCGACCTGCAGTTCGAACTCGCCGCCCGGCTGCGCGACGAGATCGCGGATCTGAAGAAGGAACTCCGCGGGATGGACGCGGCCGGGCTCCAGTAGCGTTACCGCTCATGGATTCCCACGCCGCCGGCCGCGCCGCCCGCTCCCTCGAACTGCTGCACTCGTTCGTCTACTTCGCACCCGAGGTCGACGAGGCGCTCGGCGCCGTCGGACTCGCGTCCGGACGCGTCCGCTACTTCGCGTCCCGGTCCGCGGCGCTCGGCGCGGTCGGCGCCGGGGTCGTCACCGCCGTCTTCTACAACTTCAGTCCCCGGCTGGTGGCGTCCGTGATCCCGGCGGCCTGGCAGGACGCCGCCCCTCGGGACGTCGCGGCCGCCCGGGTCGCCGGTGTCGATGCCGCGCTGCGCCGACTGCTCGGCGCCGACGTGATCGCGTCGGCGGAGATGGCGGAGGCCGCGGAACTCGCCGCAACCGCGGCCCGGGCGATCCCCGGACCGGACGGTCGGCCGCTGTACGCCGCGCACGCGGACCTGCCGTGGCCCGACGCCCCGCACCTGGTGCTGTGGCACGCCCTCACCCTGCTGCGCGAGTACCGCGGCGACGGCCACGTGGCGGCCCTGCAGACCGCGGGGCTCAACGGCCTCGAGGCGCTGATCACCCACACCGCCAGCGGGATCGGGTTCAGTGAGGAGTACGCGCGTCGCCGCCGCGGCTGGACCGAGGACGAATGGGCGGGTACCGCATCCGAACTGCGCGCACGGGGACTTCTCGACCGGCGCGGTGAGCTGACCGGGGACGGCTTCGAGGTTCGCGAGCTCGTCGAAGACCTGACCGACGACCTCGCGGCGGCACCGTGGGCGGCGCTCGGCGAATCGGATGTCGAGCGGCTCCTCGACCTGGCGCTGCCGTGGCGCGACACGATCACCGACTCGGGGCTCTTCCCCGCCACGCTGTTCGGTCCACGTTACGGTGACGCGCGGTAACATCAACCGCTGTGAGTGGTTCCCGGCGCAGACCGCGGCAGGTGTGGCATCTGCCCCAAACACACCATCCGTACCGATCGGCCGGTTACTGTCGACGCAGTCGGGGGACTCTTATCAAGATCACCTCGACCGGAACCGATTACCCGTATCGATGGAGGATTGAATGAGCGCCTACCGGACCATTGTCGTCGGAACCGACGGATCCGAGTCGTCGTACCGGGCCGTGGAGAAGGCAGCCGCTCTCGCCGGGGACTCCGAAGCCCGCCTCGTCATCGCGTGCGCCTACTACCCGGCCGATCCCAAGGACACCGCCCACGCCGCCGACGTGCTCGGCGCCGACGCGTACCAGGTCACCGGATCCGCGCCGAGCAACGAGATCCTGCGCACCGCACGCGAGAAGGCCATCGTCGCCGGCGCCAAGAACGTCGTCGAACGCGCCGTCGTGGGAGCGCCCGTCGAGTCGCTGCTCGCCCTCGTCGAGGAACTCGAAGCCGACCTGATCGTCATCGGCAACCGCGGCCTGAACACCATCACCGGCCGTCTCCTCGGCTCGGTTCCCTCGGATGTCGCCCGCAAGTCGACTTCCGACGTCCTGATCGTCCACACCGTCCGCTGACCTGCGCTCCCGCCCGCTCCGGATCGTCCGGGGCGGGCGGTGGCACGCGTGCGGGTGGTCAGCAGTAGCTACCCACCGTGGTCTCCACGAACCGCCGTGCCGCGTCGTCGCCGGACAACGCCGTTCCGGACACCGAAGCCGCATACGTCGCGATCGGCCGGACCGTGTCGAGGATCCGCTCCTCGGGGAGACCCGCCGCCACCTGATCGCACAACCCCCGCGCGACCGCCAGCACCGTCCCGTCCGTGAGCCCGGACGCCAGACCCGCCTCGCCCAGCGCCTCCTTCAGGCGCTCACCCCGCTCGTCGAGCAACGGCGGTGCGGCCGTGACCGACACGGACGACGAGGCTGCCACCGGTATCGACGATTCCGCGGCGCTGTCCGACGCGGTCGCCGACGAACACGCCACCGCACTCGCGGAGGCGGCGGCCATCAGCAGCGTCGGGGTCAGCAGCAGCACCCGGACACGGCGGGACGCGCCGCGCCGCGGCCCGTACCACCTCGCGTTGCCAACCACCGCGCCTCCTTACGCATCCCCCGCCGGTCCGCTCGCAACCTACCGTGCCGGGGTCGCGAAATGATCTCGAAACCTCGGCGGCGGATCCTGCGCGGGCGCGGCTATCAGCATTCGGCAGGTTCGTGCAGTCCGTCCAGCACCTCCGGCAGCGCCGACGTGTGCAGCACGCCCAATCGCTGCGTCGCACGGGTCAGCGCGACGTAGAGGTCGTTGAGGCCGCGCGGCGACTCGTCGAGGATGTCGCCGGGTTCGACGAGTAGCACCTCGTCGAACTCGAGGCCCTTGACGTCCCGGACCGTCGCCACCCGGACCGACGGCCCCTCGAGATGCGCCCACTCGGTCGCCAGCCGATGCGGCACGATCACCGCGGTCAGGCCCGGGCCGTCCTGCGCGGCGAGCGTCTGCTGTACCGCCTCCGCGAGATCGTCGGCGTCGACGTGCCGTGCCCACGGCGCGAAACCCGACTCGCGCACCGACCGCGGGGGCACCTGCTCGGGGTCGATTGCAGCGAGAACCGAGTGCGCCACCTGCATGATCTCCGCCGGGGTGCGGTAGTTGACGGTCAGCTCCGCCTTCCGCCACCGGTTCGCCACATACGGTTCGAGGATCCGCTGCCACGACGAACTGCCCGCCGGATCGCCGGTCTGCGCGGTGTCGCCGACCACGGTCATCCACCGATTCGGGATGCGCCGCATCAACATTCGCCACGCCATCGCCGACAGTTCCTGCGCCTCGTCGACGATCACGTGACCGTAGGTCCAGGTGCGGTCCCCGGCGGCGCGCTCGGCGGTGGTCTCGTGCCGGCGCAGATCCTGCCGCTCGGCGAGCTGGGTGGCGTCGATCAGGTCGTAGGCCATCAGCAGCTCGGGGTCGAGGTCGTCCTCGAGATCCTGCGGTGCCGATCCGGTGAGAATGTCCAGCGCACCCTGGGCGTCGGCGATCTGCCGCCGCCACCGCCGCGCGGCCCGTTCCCGGTCCGCGGCATCGTCGACCCCTAGCAACTCGGCCAGTTCGTCGAGCAGGGGCGCGTCGGCGGCGCTGAACCGGCCACCCGACCGCGGCCGGTGCAGCAGCTCGATCTGCTCCTCGGTCAACGCCGGCGCCGCCGACGCGAGCCGCTCCCGGGACGCGAGCAGATCCGTGAGGACCTGCTGCGGGGTGAGCTGCGGCCACAGCGCGTCGATCGCCGCGAGGATGTCCGGATCGGCGCGCATCTCCGAGCGGATGTCGGCGATGTCGTCGCGGCTGAGCAGATTCCCACCGTCGACCAGATTCGTGCCGATCAGCTCCGCGAGCTGGTCGGCGAGCGCCTCGATCACCGCCGAGACGAAGATCGGACGGGCGAGGTTGTGCGGTCGCCGCGACGATCGGGCCCGGCCCCGCGCGCGGGTGACGGTCTTGCGGTCGAGCATGATGCGGTACGAGTCGAACATCAGCGGCACCGGTTTCGTCGGTACCTCCTGTCGGTCCCGCACCGCCTTCTTGAGCACGTCGACCATGTCGAGCGAACCCTTGATCTGCCCGGTGGCCAGGTCGTCCTCGAGCTCGGCACGAACACCCGGGTACAGGTCGCCGATCGTGGACAGCAGCACGCCGGTTTCGCCGAGCGACGGCAGCACCTGGCCGATGTAGTCGAGGAACGTCGAGTTCGGGCCGATGATGAGCACGCCCGCCTTCGCGAGCTGCTTGCGGTACGTGTACAGCAGGTAGGCCGCACGGTGCAGGGCGACCGCGGTCTTGCCGGTCCCGGGGCCGCCCTGCACGACGAGGACGCTCTTGTGTTCGGACCGGATGATGGCGTCCTGCTCGGACTGGATCGTGGCGACGATGTCGTGCATCTGACCGGTACGGGCCGCGTTCAACGCCGCGAGGAGCGCCGATTCGCCCGCGACACCGCCCGCCGGAGTCGTCGTGCCGTGCGCTTGCGCGACCTCGAGATCGAGGTACTCGTCGTTCAGCGCCGTCACGGAGCGCCCGCGGCTGCGGATGTGACGGCGGCGGATCACACCTTCCGGTGCCGCCGGGGTCGCGAGATAGAACGGCCGCGCCAGCGGTGCCCGCCAGTCCAGCAGCAGCGGCTCGAAGTCGTTGGCCTCGTCGAGGATTCCGAGACGGCCGATGTACCGGACCTCGGTGTGGTCGAGCCCGTCGGAGTTGCCCCCGTCGACGTCACCCGGATGGGACCCGTCGGTGCCGTTGCGCACGTCGATGCGGCCGAAGCACAACCCGTGCTCGGCGGCGTCGTACTTGGCGAGGTCCTCGGTGTACATCTGCGTGAACGACTCGCGCTCGCTGCGCGCCTGCGGCGTGCCGCCGGTCTCGAGCAGCACCCGACCGAGCCGGGTCTGTGCGTATTCGCGCAGCGAATCGAGATGCCCGTACAGCATCGACAGGTATGCCTGCTCACGCTCGTGATCAGGGTGCGACAGGCCGTCGGACGGCAAAGGTTCTCCTCGGGTCGTGATGCGTCGGCGCGTCGTGCGGGCGTCGACAGAATTGCCCGAGAAGTCTAGTGCCGTCCGCGGCGCTGTGCAGAATCAGCCGGGATCAGCCGGCCAGGTGGTGCCGTCGTTCGCGCGCCTCCTCGGCCAGCGCACGGGCTTCCCGGGCCCGGAGGAGCGCCTGCTCCTCGGCGATGTGCGCCCATTCCGTTCCGTGTTCGCGCGCCGTCTCCCACCACCGGAGGCCGCGGCCGCGCGCCGTCTCCGCAAGTTCGGGCCCGCGCTCGCGGGCGAGTTCGGCGAGTTCGGCGCTGCGCTCGCGGGCGAGTTCGGCGAGTTCGGCGCTGCGCTCGCGGGCGAGTTCGGCGAGTTCGGTGCCGCGTTCCCGGGCGACCTCGGCGAGTTCGGGCCCACGCTCGCGGGCGACCTCGAGCAGTTCCGCGCCGCGCTCCCGGGCGACCTCCGCGAGACCGGAACCGCGTTCCCGCGCGGATTCCGCGATGACGGGGGCGCGGTCCTTCGCGACTTCGAGGAGATGACTTCCCTGGTCACGGGCGGTTTCCGCGAGCTCGGCGGCATCGCCCGTCAACGCACGGACACGTTCGCCGACCGCGTGCAGACCGTCCCCGAGCGCGTCCTTGTTCTCGGCGTGGTGGCTCGGCAACACCGCGACGACCTTCTCTTGCGCGTGCCGGGCGGCTCGCCGGCCCCGCCATCCCAGCGACGGCTTGCCCTCGGTGTCGGCGGCGGCGATGAGCAGGCCACCGAGCAGGCTGACGTTCTTGATGAACTGCGTGCGTTGCATCGCTCGCTTGGCCGGATCCTCGACGTTCCAGAAGTCGTGTCCCGCGACCGTGGTGGGTACCAGCGTGCCGGCCAGAACCAGCGACGCGATCCGGGGCGCCTTACCGACGGCGAGCAGCGCGCCGGCCCCGACCTGCACGGCACCGTTGACTCGCACGAGCACTTCCGGATTGTCGGGAATGCGCTCGGTGACCGAGTTCGGCAGCATCGCCAGGGCCTGTTCGAGGCCGGGTTGTGCCGCGTCGGCCTTCCCCGACGGACTGCGGAGGGCGTCGACACCCCCGGCGATGAAGATCGATGCGAGCATCGGTCGGGCGATTCGGCGAAGGATCATGCTTCCTCCCGTGGTGGGTTGCCTTTCAATCCTGACGTGTACCCCGGGATCGTGGGGCGTATCCCTGGCTATTCGGTACCGATCCGTATGCAGGAAGGGGGTCGTAGGGGCATCGTTGGACTCATGAACATCGACGACGCACGCGACGACGTGTACGGCGGTGAGTACAGCGTCGACGAGGACAATCAGCTTCAACCCGCGGACACGCTCGACGACCGCGGTGTCGCCGACATGCTCGACGAGGGCTATTCACCGCCCGAGCGACCGCTGGCGATGAACGCGACGGGAACGACCGGTGACGAGGTGCGCTACGGCGGCAGCCTCGCGCACCGGATCTCGGCCGAAGAACCGGACCCCGCGTTCGACACCTCCGAACCGGACGTCGACGCGGTGATACCGGGGCAGCGCTACATGGGTGAGGTCGGTGACCGACGCGCCGGCCGACTGGTCGCCCACGACGACGGACTCGGCGGCGACGAAGAATCCGAGCTGTGGGCCGGGGACGCCGGAATCGACGGGGGAGCGGCGTCGGCCGAGGAAGCCGCGGTTCACGTCATCGAAGAAGAGGAGTGATTTCGTACCAACCGGACTCCCACCGGTGGGTTGCGGGACCCTGCACGCGGAAGTCGTTCCGAAACGGTCGGTAAGACGTCACCATCAAGCACGAGGTGTTCAGCTTCCGCCCGTCGTGGACGACGGACATCAGCGTCGAGTACCAGGGTGGACGGGGCCAATTGAATACGATCTCGGCTACTGACCTCGCGCAGACTCGAAAGTCCTTGTCGGCCAGTGTGAGAGCCGGGATATGCCCGCGGCCGGGTAGCGGTGGTGCGACTGAGGAAAGACGATCTGCCACTCGGTCCTGTATTCGTCGACCAGGCGCTGCGCACTCTCATGGACAAGCTGATGCGTCGCGCAGTATCGGGTGGTGCGGCTTCGGTCGAGACGAATCGCGAGGTCCTGGGTGACGAGGTCCTGGTGATCTCGTCGACCTCGTCGGCGCGCACATCCACCTCTCGAGCTTCTCGAGGATTGAAGCCGACCGCGCCGGGCTATTCCTCCCCGCGGGGCCGACCACTTCGTGTCCCGTACGGAAGGAGATCAGCGTGGCCGAAGACAGCGCATCCGACAAGGCACGCCTCGGGTTGAAGCAGACCGTGGTCGGCAAGGCGAAGGAGGTCGCCGGAGCTCTGACCGGCAACGATTCCCTCACCACCGAAGGCCGCCTCGACCAGGAACAGGCCCGGCAGGCCAGGAAGGCCGACACCCTTTCCCACATGGCAGAGGCCGAGAGCGAGGAGGCGGTCGAACAACTCGACGCCGTGCGCGAAGCCGGACGGCAGGAACGTGAGGCCGTGCAGCACCGGACCGAGGCCGCGGAGTCGCAGGCCGAGCGAGAGGCACGGGTCCGCAAGCAGGCCGCCGAACTCGAATACCAGGAGAACGTGGTCCGGGCACAGTCCGACGCAGCCCGCCAGGCCACGGCTGCCGAGCAGCAGGCACGCCGCGAGGAGAACGCCCAGATCACGGATGCCGCTGCGGAGGTCGCAGCTGCCGACGAGAACCACCGTCGAGCCTCCCACGACGCCGAACGCGCACGTCTAGAGGCCGAAGAGGAACGCCGCAAGGCCGAAGCCCTCGATCGGTCGCTGACCGACGGGCCGGATCGCTGACGAACACCACCGACATTCCCTACCGGAGCTGTACCCCCATCGAAGTTGGAGATGTGCCGATGAACCTCACCACCGTGCCCAAGAGCGTCCTGCGACTGCAGTACATGATCGCCCGGTTCCCCCTCGGGTTGATCGAACAGCAGTTGCGGTTCTTCCTGCCCACCGACGCCCCGCCGCGCCTGATGTACGAGCGGGGGCTGGGCATGCTGGACGGCATCGTCGGCAGCGTGCTCGACGACCAGGAGATCGCCATGCGCGGGGCGCGCGCCACCGAACACGCCGACGCTGTGAAGCGCGCGGAGAAACTCGATGCCCAGGCCGAGGCCGAGAAGCGGGCCGCGGACGCCGAACTCCGTCGGATGCGTGAGCGGGCCGCCGCCGAGCAGGAAGCCGCACGGCGCGATCGTGAGGAGGAAGTCCAGCAGGCGCGAGAGCGTGCGCAGGAACGCGCGAAGCAGGCCGAGAAGGAAGCCGAGCAGAGGAAGGCCGCCGAGATCGCGAAGGCCGATCAGGAGGCCGCCGCGAAGCGTCGGGCCGCCGAGACGGCCAAGAAGAAGGAAGAAGAGCGCATCCGCAAGGCCGAGGAGGAGGCCGTCGAGCCCGTCAAGGTCTCCCTCAAGGATGCGGTCGCCAAGCAGCTCGAGGCGAAGGAGGCGGAGGAGCGCGCACACGATGCGGGCGAGGTTGCCGAGTACGAGAAGATCGAGCACAAGAATCCCTGAGTGCTTCGGCAGAGCCCTGAGTGCTAAGCGCCTCGGTAGACCCAGCGCACAGCCGACGAGACCCCGGTGCATCCTGTGCACCGGGGTCTCGTCCGTCGGAAGTAGCCGCGGATCAACAGCTTCCGCAGGCGACGCTCGAGCCCCGGGCCGCAGCCGCGCAAGTACCGGCCCGCGTTGTACCGGCAGGACCGCGTGAACAAGCTCGGCGCGCAGAGGGAGACGCCGGCGGAGCCGATCATCACCGACCGCGCCCCCGAAACCGCCACCCCAGCGAACGACCTCGACTGTGGTTCCGCCATACCGGCCGGCGGCGCGCGGTGACGGCAGGCCACCCGCGCCGCGTCGAGACCTCAGAGGAACGGGTTGCCCGACAGGTCCAGGACGAGTTTGCCGCGCGAGTGCTTGGCGTCAAGCAGGCGGTGCGCCGCCACGATGTCGGTGAACGGGACGGTCCGCACGGGCAAACGCAACGCGCCGTCGACGACGGCATGCACCAGTCGGTCGAGTCTCTCGGGTGACCGCTGCACCCGCACCAGGGGCACCCCGTGCGAGGTCGCGGTTTCCGGGACCAGGGTCACGGCCCGACCGCCGGACCGCCGCACGGCGGTGGCCACGTCCCCGGCCTCTCCGGTTCCTGCGAGGTCGATCGACACGGTGACCATTCCCGGTACGGCCTCTCGGATCCGGTCCGCGAGGCCGTCGCCGTAGACGACGGGCGTCGCGCCGAGGTCCCGCAGGTGGTCCTGGTTCGATTCGCCGGCGGTGCCCACCACCGTCACGCCGTCGGCGACCAGCAGCTGGGTCAGGACCGTCCCCACGCCACCAGCAGCGCCGTGCACCACCACGACGTCACCGGCTCGCGCATCGGTCGCCTCGATCGCCGTGACCGCGCTCTGACCGACGCCCGACAGTCCGCCTGCGACGGCCCAGTCCAGTGCGGCGGGCTTGTGCACGAGCCGGCCGGGTCGGTGTCGACGAGTTCGGCGTCGGCTCCGGGCGTGCCGAAGCCGATCACGTCGTCGCCGACCGTGTAGTCGCCGACGCCGGCACCGACGGCGACCACGGTGCCGGCGAACTCCGTGCCCGGCACGTGCGGGACCGCGCCACCGAACGCGCCGGAGCGGATGCGGGCGTCGACCGGGTTGAGCCCGCCGATTCGCACCGCCACCCGCACGACGCCGGGGGCGGGGGGCTCACCGACCGGCAGGTTCTCGATCCGGATGACGTCCGGCGGTCCGAATTTGCGCACCACGGCGGCGCGGTAGGTGGTCTGCGATGTGGTCATGGTCGACGTCCTCTCGGTCGGTGGCCGGTGGTCAGAGCGCGAAGACCGGTTCGTCACCGGCCAGGGCCCGGAACTCGTCGGCGTCGAGCCGGGACCGCCCGTACCTGCCGTGAACGTCGTTGAACCGTCCGCCGATCTCGAGGTCACGGGATCGGGAGATGTCACCGACCAGCCACGGCAGCCATCCCGTCTGCGCCAGCAACGGCCGGACGACCTCCGCGGTGGTCTCGGAATCCGCCAGGAAAGGCAGCACCGCGGGCGGGTCCTGGTCGGCGCCCTCGTTGACGAAAGCGGTCGCAAGATTCGAAAACGCCTTGGCATGGCCCGTTCCGGAAGGCAGCAGCGTGGCGACGAACTGACCGGCCGAACCCTCGCTCGGACGGCGCGGGACGATGCCGTGGGGTGTGACGTCGAGCGGGTTGGAAACGTCGAGCAGGACCTTTCCCTGCAGCGCCGCACCGAGGTTCCCGATGACCTCCCGCTGGGGCCGATCCCACAGCGTGGTCAGTGCCACCACCTGGCTGTGCGCAACCGAGGACACGAGGTCCGGCTCGACGGTGACGGTGGTTCCGGCGGCGGCAACCGCGCGGACGATCTCCGCCGCAGCGCGAGCCTTGGCCGGATTGTGGTGGTGGAGAGTGACATCCACGCCGTGGGACGCGAACAGTGCTGCAATGGCGGTGCCGTGACGACCGGGACCGATGACGACGATGGAGGGCATGAGGTGGCTCCTTGTTGTGCGCGGTTGTGCGCGTGGAGGGGGTGAGGTGTGCGGGGCCGGCGGTCAGCTGGGGTCCGTGCCGGACTGCTCGGCATCGTGACGCTCTCGGGCCTGGGCGACCCGCGGCGCAAGCTTCATCACCACGTAGACGAATTCACTTATCGCGGAACATATTTCGAAACCGATATCGGTCAGCGCGTATTCCTCGCGGCTGGCCGACCCGGGGACGGGGCGACGTTCGACGAGTCCGTCGCGCACGAACCGCTGCAGCGTCTGCGCGAGCATCCGGTCGTTGACACCGGCGACGCACCGTTTGATCTCGCTGTAGCGCATCGAACCCGAGCGCAGGGCGGTCAGGATCGACATCGCCCACACCCCGCCGACGGTCTCGAGTGCAGCGCGGATGCTCCCGGCGCCGTCGTGCAGGTCCTCGATCGCAACCAGTCGATCGTCACGTGCCTCGATACGTTCGACGACCTCGGCTGCACGGGCGGCCAGTTCGCCGTCCGTCGCCGATTGCGCCGACTCGTCGGCCGCTTCCCGTTCCGTCATGCTTCCTGTCTATCACTCTTGTTTCAAGAGCAATAGCGATTCACTCTTGAAATGAGAGTGATGTTCCTCTCACGGCGCTCTCCCATTTCGGCACGATTGCACCGGGGTCTCCTTCGTCGGAAATAGTCGCGGATCAGAGCGCGGATCGAAGTTGGGCACGACCGTCTTCGCCCACCGTTACAAACCGCCGAGTCCTTCGCGATCACCGCAGCGCCCATGATCACCAGCACGAGCGCCATTACCTGGTGATTGTTCACGCGGAGCCACTGCGAAAGGCGTCGAGCGGTTCGCGCAAGCGCTGCGCCGCGAGCGCGTACCCGAGGACGGGGATGAGCACGCTCGACGCCATCACCGTGAAGATCACCAGCGCCACCACGGCTTCGCCAGGGCCGAGCCCGCCGGTGCCGATCACCAGCCCGGCGGAGACGCGCGGCAGCAGGTTCTTCGGATTGACCGCCGAGAGTGCGACGCCGAGACCGGTGGCCTTCGGGAAGTTCAGCCGGTCGAGGGCCTGCATCCATTTCGGGACCGATGCGTCGCCGCGGGCGCGCCATTGCCTGCCCGCCAACACGATCAGCGGTACGCCGATGGCGACCTTGATCCTCGACACGGATCCGCTCGACCCGCCCGAATCCGAGGTGTCGAGGGTCCCGGACAGCAGCGCAACGATTCCCGTGGCCGCGAAGATTCCCACGACCCATCCCAGCCCGAATCCGGTGCCGGTGCTGCCGACGTTCTTCGACGGCAGCATCAAGATGGCGGCGACGATAGGGATCGGTGAGATCGCGACCCCGACCGCCAAGGGGAGAAACTCACCGATGACCGCCCCCATGGGCGGAGGCGATTGCACGGGTGCTTCAACCGCGAGATGCTGTATCTGCCCGGGTTCTAACGCTGAGAATCATGGTAGGCGGCAGCAAGTTTGGCTTCTGCGACTCGCAGGAGCGGACCGAGTGCCTCAGGCTCGATACCGAGGCACTGCGCGATCAGTGCATCGGCGACCTTTGCGTACCGGAGTCGCAGGGCCAGGGCATACGCGGCCGGGAGCTGCCGCAGCGCCTCTTCCCGCCGGTCACGCTCGGTGGTCATGCTCTCGAGCATCCGTCGGCTGCGACTGTTGGGAATAGGTAGTCGGCTACCCCTCTGTGCTCGCAGCGACGTGCTCGCAGCGACGGAAGCTCCCGAACGCACATAGCGGCTGCGTACTGCGGCACCCACCGATCGGTAGGTGGCATTGATGCCGCCGGACGCTGCTCGGTGAATCGACCGGCGGGTGGGACGCTCCGATTCTAGGATTCGTTCATGGGCGGGGTCTGGCCGCTGACCGGCCGAGCCGAGGAATTGCGGTTCGTCGAAGGTGCTCTGCGCCGGAAGAACGGGCCGCAGGGGGTGGTGCTCGCCGGCGCGGCGGGGGTCGGCAAGACCCGGCTGGCGCGGGAGGCGCTGGCGGTGGCGTCTCGACGCGGCGCGAAGGTCCGGTGGGTGCCGGCGACCGCGTCGGCGCGTGCGTTGCCGCTGGGCGCCTTCGCCGGGGTGCTGAACGTGACCGGGCCTGATTCCGGACTTCTGGTGCAGCGGGCCACCACGGCATTGCTCGACGGGGCAGGGCCAGGTGGGGTGGTGGTCGCTGTCGACGATGCGCACCTGCTCGATGACTTGTCCGCGCTGGTGGTGCAGCATCTGGCGGTGCAGAGAGCCGCGGCAGTGGTGGTGACGCTCCGCAGCGATGAGCCGACGCCGGATGCGGTGACCGCGTTGTGGAAGGACCGATACCTCGATCGGCTGGAGGTGCAGCCGCTGTCGGAGACGGAGACGGCGGTGCTGCTCGAGGCAGTGCTCGGCGGGCAGGTGGACACTGCCACCGCGGGACGACTGTTCGACCTGGCACGCGGCAGCGCGCTGTATCTGCGGCAGTTGGTCGACGGTGGTCTGCGGTCCGGTCGGCTGCGCCGGGTCGGTGGGGTGTGGCGGTGGGAAGGGCCCTCGGTGGTTTCGCAGTCGCTGGCCGAGCTGATCGAGACCCGGATGGGCTCGTTGCCGGAGCCGGTGCGGGAGGTCGTGGATCTGCTCGTGTTCGGGGAGCCGCTCCCTGTCTCCGTTCTCGGACGGCTGACCGACCCGGCTGTGGTCGAACAGGCGGAAATGTATGGCGTGGTGAGTGTGTCCGGTGAGGACGGATGTTTGCAGGCCCGTCTCGCGCATCCGCTGTACGGGGAAGTACGCAGGCGCCGCACCGGCCGGCTGCGCGCAGGGCACCTGTGCCGGCGTCTGGCTTCCGCCCTGGGAGCTGTCGACGAGTGCAGTACCGATGTGCTGCGTCGGGCGGTGCTGATGCTGGACGCGGTCACCGCGACCGAGGCCGAGGACGATGTGGATCCTGTGGTGTTCACTGCGGCCGCACAGCGATCACTGGAGTTGTGCGATCCGGAGTTGGCCGCGCGGCTGGCCGCCGTTGCGGTGCACGCCGGTGGCGGATTCGAGCCGCACTTCCTCCTCGTCTATGCCTTGTGTCTGGCCCGTCGAGGCGACGTAGCCGAAAGCGAGGCAGCGGAGCTGGCAGCACGTGCATCCAGTGATCCTCAGCGGGTCCAGGCAGCAATGGTGCGGGCGGCGAACCTGTTTTGGACGCTCGGCAGACCAGTCCAAGCGGCGGCCACGCTGGACGCGGTCGAGTCGACAGCGGCCGTGCTCGGTGTGGGTCCGGACCTGAAGGCTTTGCGCTCGGCGATCTACACCGAGCTGGGGCGACCTGCGTATGCGATCGAGGCGGCGACCGATGCCCTCCGCTCGGCCTCGATGTCAGACCCTTCGCGCATGATGGCCATCTGGGGTCTTGTCTTGGGACTCGCGATGGTCGGCCGTGTCGACGAGATCGAACCGCTGATGGAAAGTGCCGAGGATGCAGCGACCCGGACCGGTATCGGTCGCATCCTGATGCTCAATTTCTGGAACTTTCACCTCATCGCTCTCCGCCTGGGGGGATACCAGCACAAGGCTGAAGTTTTCGCGCAGGAACGGCGCGACCATCAGAGTCAGATGCAGGGCCACGGCCCCCTCGTGGCGGTGCTCCTACAGGGCCGCGCGGCGTTAGGACGCGGGAAGCTACGCCTCGCTCAGCAGCGGCTGCGGGAGGCATCGGCCGGTTTCGTGGCCAGCCGCCAGCTCGAGTGGGAATTCCTCTGCCGGCTGGATCTGACCCAGGCGCTGGCGATGTCCGGCGACGGGGCTGCCGTCGAACAGGAGTTGTCAGCATGCGAGGCGGCCATCCGCGACCAGTCAGTTTTCAGGACGATCCCGTGGATCCAGCCGGAAACCATCTTGACTCGGGCCTGGGTGGCGGCCGCCCAAGGCACGCTCAGCCGGGCCATCGTGCTGGCGCACGAAGCGGCCGATTTCACCCGGTCGTCGGGACAGTATGGGTATGAGGTTTATGCACTGCATACCGCGGTGTGTTTCGGTGACCGCACCGTTGCCGAACGGCTCGCCGAATTGGCCGAGGTTGTGGACGGGCCACGTGCTCCTGCCGCCGCTGCGCAGGCAGCTGCACTTGCCGCCGATGATGGTCACGCTCTCCTGGCTGCATCGGAGGAACTCGAGCGGATGGGTGATCTCCGTGCTGCTGCCGACGCTGCTGCCCAGGCCGCTGTCGCGCATACCAAACACGGTCTGCGCGGATCGGCGAACGTCGCCCTCGCCCGTGCGCATCGGTTGGCCGAGGAATGTGAGGGCGCCCGCACCCCCGCACTGTCAGAGGCAGACCGGCCGCTGCCGATCAGCGCGCGGCAGCGTGAGATTGCTGTTCTTGTGGCGCAGGGATTGTCCAACCAGCAGATCGCGGACCGTCTGACGATGTCGGTGCGGACCGTCGAAGGGCATATCTACCGTGCCGCCATCAAACTCGGTGTCACGACCCGAACCGAGCTTGCTGCCCTCGTTCAGGAGGAGCGGTCCCGCGGATGACAGGGGTCGGCAGTTCGAGCCCGTCACAGGGGATTCCACGTCGGGTAGGTGCTCGGCGGTCATATCGCCGGCAACGGCCGGCATGCCTTCGGTGGCTTGGGGATTCGGCTACCCCTCACTGCTGCGGCCCTCTGGGTTCTTGGTGCAACCCGGGGTGAGCCGACCGGTGGATCCGGCGCACAACACCGTCGGGTGCCCAGTTACCATGCGAGAAGGTGACTTTCGGAAGGAATCCGTTCCCGAAGTGTCGCGCAGCAAACTGGTGGTCTGCGGCGCAAGATGCGATCGCTGTTCCGTGGCGACCGAAGGGCCGGTCATCGCGCACCGTCGGGCGCGATGACCGGCGTCTTCGCCCGTGTCGCTGAAGCGATCGCGGACACGCCTGTGCGGGGTCGGTCGGTTCCGAGCATCAGCCATAGAACTAGCCGGTGCTGGATCGGATCTCGTCAGCTCAGCATGAAGAGTCCGTCCACGGTGCACTGTGTCAGGTCAGCTCGATGGTACGTCCCGCTGAGGGTGCCGATTCCGATTCCGTGGGTGGGTACCAAGATTCCACCGCCTGTGAGTTTTCCGGGCATGGCGCCGTCGAGACTTCCGGTGCCGATGGAGCTGACTTGTACGCTTGACAGAACGGCAAGCGGATCGGCGATCCAGATGCCGTCGGGTCGGGGCTCGGGGTGCTGGGCCCCTCCGGGGGCTCCCACGCACGAATTACGGGGCGTGCCAATGGGTGTGGTCGCGCTCGCGGGTCCCGCGGCAATCAGGCCGACCGCTGCGATGGCTGCGGTGGTCGAGGCTACGGTGGCGAAGATTTTCTTTCTCATGGTGATTCTCCGTGTCGGCCGAGGTTCGATCGAACCCCGGATGGGTCGTTGGGTACACGAAGAACGATGCGCGTCCACGCGGGGGTGGTTGTGAGTAGTGGACTACCTCATTTTACCGGGGCGCGGTCGGTGAGTACTTCACCTCGATGAAGTCTCGTGCGCCGAAAGGCTTTGCCGCCACGCGAGTGGCCTGCCTGTGTTCAGCCCGCGGATTGGTCACCCCATGTCGAGTCGACGACCGATGGGTAGTCCGTCATTTTCGTGATCGTCGACCTCGACGACGGGGCCGGAGAAGTACCCGCTCACCCTGCTTATCGCCGACCTAGTCTCCGATAAGCAGGGTGAGTAGCTGGTGCGGAGGGTCGAGAAGCAATTCCCAACATCCGAGGGACTCTTCTTAGTGCGCTCAGTGATTAGCTTGACTAGCTCGATCACGTCCAATGGAAGCAGATTGGGCCGACTATCGGATTCCCTTGCCAGTTCGGGGTTGGAGAAGGCAGTCTGCTCCAAAGTTGAGTAGATCGACCCCGGAGAGACTCATCATCGAGGGCCGACGTGTAGACGCCGATTGTCTTCAATTGGACGGCTGCAGTTCGGGTCGAAGACTTCGCTTTTCGATGTCGGGCAGCAATACCTGCAACGTAGGTGGCGGCGGCGATCTAGGGCAGTGGAGTAACCGACCGAAGGGCAGGACGTAACACGTTCGTGAAACTCGCGTCGAAACGGTGTTACAGCAGCGCCCTACGGTGATCCGGAAGTCGACGTGAGGAGCAGTGCGAGTGAAGGCCATCATCATCGGCGCCGGGATGGGCGGACTCAGTGCGGGAATCGCGTTGCGGCGCATCGGCTGGGATGTCGAGGTGTACGAGCAGGTGGTCGAGAACAAGCCGGTGGGCGCGGCGATCTCGTTGTGGTCCAACGGCGTCAAGTGCCTGAACTATCTGGGTCTCGAGAAGCAGATCGCCGCTCTCGGCGGGCAGATGGACACCATGGCCTACCGGGACGGGTTCACGGGCGAGACGATGACCGAGTTCAGTCTCCGGCCGGTCGTCGAGCAGACGGGTCAGCGGCCGTATCCGGTGTCGCGCGCCGAACTCCAGTCGATGCTCATGCACGAACTCGGCCTCGAACACATCCGGCTCGGGAAGCGCATGGTGGACATCGCCGACGACGGTGACTCCGTGACCGCGACCTTCGCGGACGGCAGCACCGCCACCGGCGACATCCTCATCGGCGCGGACGGCGCGAAGTCCCGCACCCGCGACTACGTGCTCGACGAACCCGTGGAGCGGCGCTACGCGGGATACGTCAACTTCAACGGCCTCGTCGACATCGACGAAACGATCGCCCCGGCCACCCAGTGGACGACCTACGTCGGCGACGGCAAGCGCGTGTCCCTGATGCCGATCGCCGGCGGGCGCTTCTACTTCTTCTTCGACGTCCCGCTGGCCGCCGGACTCGCCTACGACCGGTCGCAGGCGAAAGAGGTTCTCTCCGAGTGCTTCTCCGGATGGTCGCCGCAGGTGCACAAGCTCATCGGCATGCTCGATCCGCTCGCGGTCAACCGCGTCGAGATCTTCGACATCGACCCGTTCGACACGTGGGTGAGGGGCCGCGTCGCCCTGCTCGGCGACGCCGGGCACAACACCACACCCGACATCGGCCAGGGCGGCTGCTCGGCGATGGAGGACGCCGTCGTGCTGGCCATCGCGCTGCAGACCAACACGCTCGGCGTCGAGGACGCTTTGATCCGGTACCAGAACCGCAGAACCGCCCGCGCGGGTGATCTGGTGCTGCGCGCCCGCAAGCGCTGCGACGTCACCCACGCGAAGGATCCCGAGGTCACCCAGGCCTGGTACGACGAACTGCGCACCGAGGACGGCACCGGCATCATCCGCGGGATCGTGTCGAACATCGTCGGCAACCCGCTCGGCTGACGGGGGACCGGCCCCGGCCAGGTGCGCTACCTGGGATCGGCGCCCACCGTCAGCGGCAGCGAAGCGTCGGCGGTCCACGCGGTCAGCGATCCGTCGTACACGGCGACGTCGTCGCGCCCGGCCAGCGCGAGCGCATGCGCGACACCGGTCGCGGCGATGCCACCACCGCAGTACGTCACCGGGGTGATCCCCGGATCGAGCAGGCCGGCCTCCTCGAACAGCGCCCGCAACTCGGCGACCGGCCGCAGAATGCCCGTCTCCGGGTCCCGGATCCGCGCGACCGGCAGGTTGATGCTGCCGGGAATGTGGCCGGGGCGGGAGTAGGTGCTGGTGTCGCCGCGGTAGGTGGCGGGATCGAGGACGTTCACAAGGACCGTGTTGTCGTCGTCGATCGCGTCCCGCACCTGCTGCGTGGACCGGATCAGGTCGTCGCGGCGCCGGGCGGTGAAGGTCGCGGGGGTCGGCGAGACAGGAGTGTCGGTGACCGGCGCGCCGGCGGCCTTCCAGGCGGGCAGGCCGCCGTCGAGTACCGCGACGTCGTCGAATCCCTCGAGGCGGAGGTGCCACCAGAAGCGGGTCGCCCAGTAACCGTCGTGCTGGTCGTACACGACGACCCGAACGCCGTCGCCGATGCCGAGCGCGCCGGCGGCCGCCGCGAACCGCTCCGACGCGGGCGCCGTCCACGCCTCGGCGGAATCGGGATCGGCGAAGTCGGTGAGCAGATCCGCGAACACGGCACCGGGAATGTGCGCGGCATCGTAGGTGGCACGACCCGGTTCGACCGAGTACGGCCCGTCCTTCGGCAGGGTCAGATGGGTGCTCGAGTCGACGACGACGAGCGTGGGGTCGTCGAGGTGGTCGCGAAGCCACTCGACCGAGACGATGTCCGGGAACTGCTGACCCATTGATGACCTCCGGGGATGCGGGAACGGGTGGCGGCGAGCCTATCGGCCTGCCGCCAGCCGCGACGAGGGTAACGCTCACGGTGAGCGAATCGTCGTCGGTCAACTCCACAGTGTTCAGGTGACGGCAGCACTCGAATCCGTGGCCGGCCGTATGTTCTGGTTGATGTGGAACACGTTGTCCGGGTCGTAGCGGCCCTTGACGGCGGCGAGTCGGTCGTAGTTGCCGCGATACGACGCCCGCACCCGGTCCTGGCCTTCCTCCATCAGGAAGTTGACGTAGGCGCCGCCCGCCGACGTCGGGTGCAGGGCGTCCCAGTAGTCGCGGGCCCACTGCGAGATGAGTTCCGCATTGGCCGGGTCGGGATCCACACCCACGATGACTCCCGCCCACCCGCCGTCCCGGTAGGAGAACGGGGTGGCGTTCTCGGGCACGCGCGCGGCGGCGCCGTCGATCGGATACAGGTGCATGGTGGAATGTCCCGTGGGCGGTGACGCACCGAATCGGCAGTGGACGTCGATCGCGGCGTCGGAGATCTCGTTGAAGAAATCGGCCCGCCAATACCATTGCAGCCCAGAGGGATACAGACCGTCGAATGCGCTCTGCAGTACGGTGAACGGCATGTCGTGCAGGCCGATCAGCATCGGCGATCCGAACGCCTTGATCGGTTCGAGCACCTCGTCGGCGCGGTCGTGCGGGCCCGTGTAGCACCAGACGATCGCGCAGGCCCCGCGTCCCCACAGTTCCTCGGGGAACGGCGCTGCGGGCGGCACCGTGATCAGGCCGATCCAGCCGCTCAACTCCTCCGGCAACGACGGCAGCAGTTCGCGGTACCAGCGCATCACGTCGGCGGTGTCGGCGACGTCGTAGAGCACCGGCCCGCCGATGATCGTGCCGTGCTCGCCGATGTCGTGGCAGCGGAACGTGAACGAGGTGACGATCCCGAAGTTCCCGCCCCCGCCGCGCAGGGCCCAGAACAGGTCGCTGTGCGAATTCTCGCTTGCCTTCACGAAGGATCCGTCGGCGAGCACGACATCGGCTTCGAGCAGGTTGTCCACCGTGAGGCCGAACCGGCGGGTCAGGTAGCCGATGCCGCCGCCGAGCGTCAGACCGGCCACCCCGGTGGATGCGAGGAACCCGGACGGCGTGGCCATCCCGAACCCGACCGTCGCATGGTCGACGTCGCCCCACACGCATCCCGCGTCCGTCCGGACGGTGTGCTGTTCCGGATCGACGGTGGTGCTGCGCAACGCCGACAGGTCCACGACCAGCGCGCCGTCCCACACGCCGAGCCCGGCCGCGTTGTGCCCACCGCCGCGGACCGCGAGCTCGAGGCCCCGTTCCCGGGCGAACCGGACGCAGGCGATGACGTCGACGGTGTCGCGGCACCGTGCGATCGCAGCGGGCCGTTTGTCGATCATCGCGTTGTAGACGGCACGGGCCTGGTCGTAGCCCGGGTCCGTCGGGGTGATCAGTTCCCCGCGCAGCCCCGCGGCCAGGTCGTCGAACGAGGTGCCGGTGGGGGTGGCTGTCGTGGTCATCGCGAACTCCTCTCGCGTGTTTCTCATGCTGCTTCCGACGGTAGGAAGGCGGCGTTCGCGCAGCGTTCGCCCGGCACGCGCCGGTCAGTGCGAGGGCGGAACGCCGAGGCCGACGAGGTCGCGGTCGCAGCGACGCACCAGGGCGACGCTGCCGTGCTCGCCCGCCAACCTCGCCGCAGCACGCAGTCGCGCCACGGCGTCCGGGGGAGCGTCGTATGCGGCGCGCATCCGCATCACCTCCGGCAGCCACCACCGGTCGTCGCGTGCCCGGGCGGCGACCGTCGCCGCGTCGAGGGTCGCGCGCGCGTCGCCGGGCCTCTCGCGGTACAGGTCCGCCAGCAGCGTCAGCCAGTACGGCATCCGGGCGAAGGAACCTGCCGCCCGCAGGTTGGCGATCCCGCGCCGGACCGTGCCGATGCCGTCACCGCCGGTCCGGGACCAGCCGTCGAGGATCAGTCCCCATTCCCGGTAGTACGCGAAGTCGTACCGGTCGCACAGTTCCCGCAGTTCGGTGACCGTCTCGCGCAACTCGGGCCGGTCCCCGCACAACTGCCGGGTGACCGCGCCGTACGCGAGCGCGATGGTCAGGACGAATGGGTCCTCGCTGCGGCGGGCCAGCGTGATCGCCTCCCGGCAGCGCGTGCGCGCGGCGTCGTCGTCGCCGAGCAGCCAGTGCGCATGTGCCGCCCACGCGCAGCCGTGCACGTCCGGGCGGGTGCCGACGGTCCACGAATGCGCGCCTGCGGTGAGTTCGGCGGCCAGCGCGAAATGCCCCAGCGCCTCGGCCGGCCGGCCGAGACTCACCGCGGAGCCCGCGTACGCGAAGTGCGCCGACCCGCACAGTTCGGTTCCGGGTTCCACCAGTGTCAATGCGCGCGTGACCGCCCGATGCGCTCCGGCGGTGTCGCCCTGGACGAACCGCGACGACCAGAGCCCGACGAGACCGACGATCGTCGACTCCGTGCGGCCCAGCGTGTCGGCGAGCTCGATCGAACGTTCGAGGGTGTGCTGCAGTTCGGGGGACGAATAGCCGTAGCGGGCGTTGAGCGGTGCCGCCAGTGCCTCGAGGATTGTGAGTTCCTGTGCGGCGGCACCGCTTCCCGGATGCTCGCGCACCAGGGTGAGAGCGTGCCGATGCAGCCGGACCGCGTCGGCATATGCGAACCTGCGGGTCGCGATCTCGGCCGCCCGCCGGTAGTACGGCACCGCCCGATCCGGGCGCCCACCGCGGGCGTACTGCTCGGCGAGTTGAGCCGACACCGGATCGGTGTCGTCGCGGTGCAGCAATTCGAGTGCCTGGGCGAGCCGCCGGTGCAGCAGCCAGCGTTGCGGCGGCCCGACCGTCGCGTACGCGGCCTCGCGCAGCAGGTCGTGGGCGAAGTCGTAACCGTCGCGGAACTCGGTGACGATGCGCCGGCGCCACAGTTCGTCGACGGCCTGTACCACCGCGACCGCCCCGAGATCGCTTGCCGTGGTGAGCAAGTCGAGCGTGAAATCGCGTCCGACCGCGGCGGCCAGGCCCGCCACCTCCCGCGCAGCCGGACTCGACTGCTCCACGCGGTGGTGCAGCACCGACGACAGACCGTCCACCGTGAGCGCGTCGTCCCCGTCGGTCGCGGACCGCATCGCTTCGACGATGTACAACGGGAAGCCCCCGGTCGCCGTGTGGAGTAGCCGCCGCTCCTCGATGGTGCGCGATCGTCCACCGATCGCTTCGGCCAGGCGGGTGCTGTCCGCTTCGTCCAGGGGGCTCAGCCGCAGTTCCGTCACCGTGCCCGACGAGGCCAGTCCGGTCGCCCATTCGGTGACGGCGGCCGCGCTCTCCGAGCTGTCGTCCCGCGCGGCCGCCGCGACCAGCAGGGGAGCGTCGGGCGTCAAGCCCAGGCAGAACGCGAGAAACAGCAGTGTCTCCCGGTCGCACCACTGCATGTTGTCCAGGGTCAGCAGAATCGGGCGACCGTCGCCGACGAGGCCGCGGGCGAGTCCCTCGAAGAAACGATGCCGCTGCCAGGCGTCGGCCGATGCCCCGACCCCGCGTTCGGGGCGAGTCTCGCGCACACGATCCGTGTCGGCCTCGGGGGACGGCACGAGCCGTTCGACCTCGGCCCGCCATACCCGGGCGAGTCCCGATCGGCCCGCCGCGACCGCGGGGTCGCGCAACCAGTCGGCCACGGGTGCCAGCGCCAGCCCGGCGGAGGTTGCGAAGCAGCGGCTGTGTGCCACCGTCGCGCCACCGGCCTGCGCGATGTGCGCGATCTCGGTGAGCAGCCGGGTCTTTCCGACGCCCGCCCCGCCGCGGATGAGGATCGCGCCCGGTCGACCGGACGCCGCGCGCTGCCAGGCGGTGGCGAGACGGTCGATCTCGCGGGACCGCCCGACCAGTTCGACGGTCGTGGACCCGGTGCGGACCGGGAGCCTCCGGCCGGGTGCGGTACCGAGAACCTGTTCGACGAGGGCGCGCGTCTGCGGATCGGGGAGGACACCGAGTTCACGTTCGAGCAGCGGCGCGCAGCGGTGATAGGTACCGGCGGCGCCGGCCCGATCCCCGGTCTCGGCCTGCAGACGCATCAGGTTGCGATAGCCGACCTCCTCGAGCGGAGCGAGCCGGACGCGACGACGCGCGACCTCGATCGCCCCGGCGGGATCGCCCGTGCGGGTGAGGGCGCCGGACAGCAGATCGCACAGCTCCACGCATCGTCGTTCGCGATCGGATCGGATCTCGAGTGCCCAGTCGTCGAACACGCCGGGCAGGAACTCGCCGCCGTATGCGTCCAGCGCCTGCCACGCGTGGGTGACGAGAGCACGGTCGTCACCGGACCGCGCCGCCCGCAGCGCCGCCGCGCGTTCGGTGTCGAAGACACGCAGGTCGGCGCTGCTCGACGGGGTGTCGGTCCAGCACAGATCCTTCGCCGTCACCGTGAGTGACGGCTCGTCGCCCAGCGCCTGCCGCAGATGGTGGAGTTCGCGTCGCAGGTTGGTCAGGGATTGCCCGTCGGTGGAATCCGGCCAGAACAGGGTCGCGAGCCGCTGCCGGGGCTGCGGCGTACGGGCGTGGGCGACCAGGAACGCGACGAGCGCGAGCGCGCGCGGCGACCGGGTCACCACGGCCCCGGTCGCATCGTCGGTGATCGCCTGTTCGCCCAGGACGGAGACGCGCAGCATGCCTTGTTGCTCCCGAGATCAGGTTAGTCCCCGTTCCCGGTCCGGTCGTCGCGCCGACGCCGTGTGGCCTCGGGGTGAATCCCCGAC